>JAGWWC010000001.1 GCA_018970545.1 Betaproteobacteria bacterium
ACATTAATCGCGCCAAAACGACGTTACATTCCAACATTTTCTATGCCTGTGCCGAAAAAGACCAAATTACCGTAGAGGCTGCATTGCAGTGGAACGATAGCTACAACGAAAATGTTTTGTGTTTCACGAACAACATTCCCCAGCGCGATGGGGGAACACACCTAACCGGCCTCCGAGCCGCTATGACTCGTGTTTTAAATAAATACATTGGGGAGTCTGATCTCGCGAAAAAAGCCAAAGTTGAAACCAGCGGTGACGATATGCGAGAGGGCCTGACTTGTGTGCTATCAGTAAAGGTACCCGAACCAAAGTTTTCCTCACAAACAAAAGACAAACTGGTGTCAAGCGAAGTTCGTCAGCCCGTAGAAGACGTGGTTGGGAAGGCGCTTGAAGAGTTTTTGCTCGAGCACCCAAACGACGCAAAAACTATTTGCGGAAAGATTGTCGAGGCAGCACGGGCCCGCGAAGCCGCCCGAAAAGCCCGAGAAATGACGCGAAGAAAAGGCGTTTTGGAGTCGTTTGGCTTATCAGGAAAACTGGCCGACTGCCAAGAACGCGACCCAGCCAAAGCAGAGCTTTATTTGGTAGAGGGTGACTCAGCTGGCGGAAGTGCCAAACAAGGCCGCGACCGGAAGTTTCAAGCGATTTTGCCGCTTAAAGGAAAAATCCTCAACGTTGAAAAGGCGCGCTTTGACAAGCTGCTTGCCTCCCAAGAGATCATCACACTGATTCAAACGCTAGGCACGGGAATTGGTAAAGATGACTATAACCCCGACCGCCTTCGTTATCACCGCATCATCATCATGACGGACGCAGATGTGGACGGCTCACACATACGAACGCTGTTGCTGACCTTTTTTTATCGTCAGATGCCAGAGCTTATTGAGCGCGGTTACGTTTACATCGCCCAGCCACCCCTATACAAGGTCAAACACGGAAAAGAAGAGCGGTATATTAAAGACAACAGCCAGCTTCAAGAATATTTACTGGCACTAGCCCTACAAGACGCACAACTCATTGCCCCCGACGCCCAACCTCAACAACTAACCCTATCTGAACTGGCTGCGCTTTATCTGTCTGCCCACGAGGTGGTCTCCCGGCTTTCTAAAATCATCGATGAGCAAGCCCTTCAAGCGATATTGAACGGGGTCGCCCTCGACCTTTCGTCAAATGATCGAGCGGTTCGGTCGGCAGAGGCCCTGCAGTCTTGGATGAATCAGAAACAGACTGCAATGGCTGCACACCAAGATCAGCAGGTAAGGGTTTTTGCCGAATTTAATAGCCAGACTGAGCGCTGGCGCCTCCGGGTCGAGCGGCCCTTTCACGGCAACCTTCGCCTATCGGCCCTGGACGCAGACTTTCTTAATACCGAAGACCACAAAACACTAACTCAGGCAGCCGCGATTTTGAAAACCGCCGCACCCCCGGGAACAACCGTCTCCCGCGGCCGTGGCGAACAATCCAAATCAAGCCAGGCGCGAGATTTTGGCCAAGCCATGCAATGGCTGTTGGCAGAAGCAGAACGCGGGCTCACAAAACAGCGTTACAAAGGCCTGGGCGAGATGAACCCAGAGCAGCTCTGGGAGACCACAATGAACACCGAGAGCAGAACGCTGCTACAAGTCAAAATCGAAGACGCTATTGCAGCTGACAGTATTTTTACAACCCTGATGGGCGAAGAGGTCGAGCCGCGACGGCAATTCATTGAGGATAATGCGCTGCGTGTCGCCAACCTCGATGTTTGAAGAGGACGCTCGCGGTGCCGACCGACCTTTCTGATCAGTTGGTGGTCGCCCTATCTTCTCGGGCGCTATTTGATTTTGAAGAGGAAAACCGGCTTTTTGAGCAAGCAGACGACCGGGCGTATATGCAGCTGCAAAGCGCCCGACTGCAGATCCCAGCAAACCCTGGCGTTGCTTTTTCTCTTGTAAGAAAGTTGCTGGCGTTTAATCGGCCGGATCACCATCGAGTTGAGATCGTAATGCTCTCACGTAACGATCCGGTGTCGGGCCTTCGAGTATATCGGTCTGCCCAGCGGCACGGCTTGCCGATTCAGCGCGGTGTATTCACGCGCGGCCGCTCGCCCTATCGGTATCTGAAATCACTGGGCGCCCACTTGTTTTTGTCTGCCAACGGCCCGGATGTGGAAGATGCGTTGCAAGCGGGCTATCCTGCAGCCCATGTGTATCCTCATTCCACCAGGGCCGCGGAAAACTTCCCCAATGAACTACGAATCGCGTTTGACGGCGATGCGGTGTTGTTTAGCGATGAGGCGGAGCGGATTTATCAGGCCCAAGGCCTCGATGCTTTTGTGGCTCACGAGGCGCAACGGGCTGAAACGCCTTTGCCACCCGGGCCATTTAAGCCGCTGCTCGAAGCCCTGCATCGGCTGCAGCAAGAAACCCGCGATGCTCAAACCATGCGTATCCGTACTGCCTTGGTAACCGCGCGTTCCGCGCCCGCCCACGAGCGGGCGGTCCGCACCTTGATTGACTGGAACATCGAGATCGATGAGGCAATGTTTCTTGGCGGCCTGGACAAGGGCGACTTTTTGAAAGAGTTTGAGCCGGATTTTTTCTTTGATGACCAGACTCGGCACTGTGAGTCCGGGGCCGCTGCGGGCCCTACCGGCCACGTGCGCTCAGGTGTAATTAATCAAAAATAAACTAAGCAGCTTTGCTGCTTGCGCGGGACCGAGACGGCTTGGTGGTTTTGGGCACCACCGTCTTTTTGCTTGCCGAAGCTTTGGGCGATTTTGCTGGCCTTGCCTCAAATTCAAAACCAATTTTTCCTTCCGGGGTCTTGACCAAAAACGCTTTGAATTTGCGTCGCGTGCGCGCAGAAACAAAGCCATCCAAAAGATCGGTTTTTCCAGAACCAAGCAGTTTTTTTACCTGGTCTGCCGAGATGGCTTGCTGGAGAATCATCATGCCGGTCCTAAAGTCACAGGTGGGTGCTGGCCCAACACTTTTTTCGCAGACGTATGAAGTGCCATGGGCATACACGGATGCCTCGCATTTGGGACAGGCCCCCAGAGACTCCGAGCCACTGAAGTCAACGGGCTCGGCATCTGCCTCAGAACCGCTATTGCCAAAATCAAATTCAAGCTTGTGTTCCGCGGTGATTTTTAGACTGGCCATAAAAGGCCGGCCCAGTTTGCTGCGAAAACCGTCTACCGGGCCAAACATCCTATCTTTCAGTAGTGATTCCACCTCAGGAATTTCGAATGCGCGGCCCCCTGGAATTTTGGAGATCGAAAAGTCACAAGACGAGCATGCGAATCGGCGATAGTTTTCTTTGACGACTGCCCCACACTTGGGGCAAGGCGTGGTCAAAGTGGCGTAGTCGCCCGGAATAGTGTCGTTGGTGTAGTTCTTTGCCTGACTGACAATATGCTCTGTCATTTGTGCGATTTCTCGCATGAAGTCTTGGCGAGACAAGGACCCATTTTCAATTTGGCGCAGCTTGTGTTCCCACTCTCCGGTCAGCTCAGGCAGTGACAGCTCTTTGACATCCAAGCCCCTGAGCAGCGTCATGAGTTGAAAGGCCTTTGCGGTTGGAATGAGTTCTCGGCCATCGCGCAGCAAATATTTTTCAGCCAGCAGGCCTTCAATGATGGCCGCCCGTGTTGCCGGGGTTCCAAGGCCCTTGCCCGCCATCGCCTCCCGCAGCTCATCATCATCGACAAGTCGGCCTGCGCCCTCCATGGCGGACAAAAGCGTGGCCTCGCTGTATCGGGCGGGCGGTCTCGTTTTCAGGGGCTTTGATTCAACGAGACGCGCATTTGGTTTCTCTGAAGCACCGACCGCAACAAGCACGGCATCATCCGATGCTGCATCCTTGCCGTAGACCACCATCCAGCCAGGGTTGGTGAGGATCTTGCCTTCTGTTTTGAAGTGGTGGGGCCCGATGGTGCTCATCCGGGTTGTGACTTGAAATTCAGCCGCCGGATAAAACACCGCAAGAAATCGGCGGGTGACGAGATCAAAAATCTTTTGCTCCGGCTCAGACAACGATTTCGGCAGCACACCAGTTGGAATAATCGCGAAGTGGTCGGAGACCTTGCTGTTGTCGAATACGCGCTTGTTGGGCCGAACCCATTTGTTGCGCGCGATGTCTTTGGCAAACACCGAAAACTCAGCTGCCGCACCAAGCGATTCGATGGTCGTCTGCACCGTACCGATGTAGTCCTCTGGAAGGGCCTTGGAGTCCGTTCTGGGATAGGTCAGAACCTTGTGCCGCTCGTAGAGCGCCTGGGCAAGGCCGAGCGTGTTCTTGGCGGAAAATCCAAAGCGGGCATTGGCTTCTCGTTGCAGGCTGGTAAGGTCAAACAGCGCAGGCGCTGATTGCGACGAGGGCTTGCTTTCCTCCCGAACCGAGGCAGCCTTGGATTGGCATTCGGCAACGATGCGATCGGCCACCACCGCCTGCCATATGCGCTCCGGCTTGAGCTCGGGATCGACGTCATTTTTTTTGAAGTCAAGCGCAACCCAGCGTCCCTGGTATTGGCCAGCCTGACAATCAAATGTTGCGATCACCTCAAAGTAGTCTCGGGCCACAAACCGCCGAATCACCTCCTCCCGCTCCACCACTACCGCCAGTGTCGGGGTCTGGACACGACCAACTGTGGTTAGAAAAAAGCCACCCTCTTTGGAATTAAAGGCGGTCATGGCCCGAGTGCCGTTGATGCCGACCAGCCAGTCCGCCTCAGAGCGGCAGCGGGCCGCGTCGGCCAGGGGCATTAATTCTTGGTCAGAGCGCAGCTGGGCGAATGCATCTCGGATCGCAGCAGGCGTCATGGACTGAAGCCAGAGCCGGCTGATGGGCTGCTTTGCTTTGGTGTGCTGAACGATGTAGCGAAAAATCAGCTCACCCTCACGGCCGGCATCACAGGCATTGATGAGTCGCCCCACCTCTTTGTTTTTGATTAATTTAGACAGGGTTTTAAGTTTTGCCTCGCTTTTCGCGATGGGCTGAAGGTCAAAATTTGGCGGTATGACCGGAAGTTGCGCAAAGGACCATTTACCGCGTTTTACGTCGTATTTTTCGGGGGCTACGATTTCAAGAAGATGGCCTACCGCGGAGGCGATCACCATGTCATCCCGCTCAAACACGTCGTCGTGTTTTGTAAATCCGCCCAAAGCCTTGGCGATGTCTGAGGCGACGCTGGGCTTTTCTGCGATGACCAGAGCTTTGTCCATAGAGGCGCGGATCATAGGCGAGCAATTTGGGCTGGGGCAAATATTTTTTGCGGCCCAGCGAGAATAAAAATAATAAAGCTAGTACTTACTTATCATAATAAGCCTAATTTTAGCCATTTTCCATCTGGTGTTCGGTAAGCCAGCCCCATGAGTTCCAAAAGCAACAGATCACCATAAAGGCTTGTGGTGGCTTGGCCGACAAGGCGTCCAAGGTCGCCAACGTCCTGGGGGTGGGCATTCAGGAGGCCCAGAAGCCTCTGGTTGACAGGGTCGGTGCCAGTCTGGGAGCGGCCCATTTTTGTTTGAGACACGGTCCGCATCAGTCCAAGATCCTCCATGAGCTGTTCTGGCGATTGCACCGGCTGGGCGCCTTGGCGAATAAGTTGGTTGCAGCCAGCGCTTTGCGGCATGTGGATGGAGCCGGGGATGGCATAAACATCGACCCCAAGATCAAGCGCGTGCCGGGCCGTAATCAGAGACCCGCTTTGCGGCAGAGCCTCGACTACCAGTACCGCCCGAGATAGTCCGGCAATGATTCGGTTTCGATTTGGGAAGTGCTGGGGCCGGGCGGGGGAACCATCGGGATACTCAGTAATGAGGCAGCCCCCTTGCTGTTGGATCTCTTGCGCAAGGCCCGCATGATGTCGGGGGTAAATTCGGTCGAGACCATTTCCCAGGACTGCCGCAGTCTTGCCGGGGCCGCCTAACCCGCCCCGATGTGCGGCAGCGTCGATGCCTTGGGCGAGCCCGCTAATAATGGTCAGGCCAGCTTGAGAGAGTTCCCTGGCAAACCATTTTGCATCCGCACACCCTTGGGCAGTGGCCTGCCGACTGCCGACGATGGCCACCCCAGGCCGGCGCAACAGTTCTCGCGCGAAGGCCTCACAGCCCGACCCAAACAACCTGGAAACCGATGGATGCGCCTGCTGAAGGGCCGTGGGAAAATCAGGATCCGAATCAAAAATAGAGAAAAAAGAGTAGTCGGGTTTGGCGTTCATGGGGGCCTGGTTTTTGCGACACACTACCGAGTGAAAGGCACCCGTGAAATCGTCCGTCCGTACTAGAGAGGCAAAACGATGGCGATTCTTGAACTGTTGCACTACCCAGATGAGCGACTGAGAACCGTGGCGCGACCTATTCATAAGGTCGACAATCGGATTCGCGGAATTGCCGAGGACATGGCCGAAACGATGTATGCCGCCCCAGGAATCGGACTTGCCGCAACCCAGGTCAATATCCACGAGCGCATGATTCTCGTAGATGTCTCAGAGGACCGGTCAGACCTTCGGATCCTGATCAACCCAGAAATTATTGAGGCGAGCCCAGAGAAGAAATTTTTTCAAGAGGGCTGCCTGTCGGTCCCCGGAATTTATGATGACGTTGAGCGGCCAGACTGGATTCGCGTTCGTGCCTTGAATCAACATGGTCAAACCATTGAGTTTGAGGCAGATGGCCTGCTGTCCGTCTGCATTCAGCATGAGATTGATCACCTTGATGGCAAAGTCTTTGTGGATTATTTGTCTCGCTTAAAGCAAGGCCGAATTAAAACCAAAATGATCAAGGCGAAAGAAAGTGGCGCCTTTGAAGCCGACCCGGAGTTTTCCCGTCGTCACGATCGAATGCCGCAAAAGGCCTGAGTCAGTCGATAGAGCCCAATGCGGATCGTTTTTGCTGGCACGCCGGAGTTTGCCCGCGTCTCGCTTCTCGCCCTTATTGAAGCAGGCCATGACTGTGTTGCGGTGATGACGCAGCCCGATCGGCCAAGTGGCCGCGGCCGGCAGCTACTGGAAAGCCCCGTGAAACGGGAAGCAAGCCGGCTTGGCCTGCAGGTAATGCAGCCTGCATCATTGAAGTTAAGCCACCCGGAATCGGGCCCAGCACTGGAGTGCCTCCGTCAGCTCGCGCCAGATGTAATGGTCGTGGTGGCCTATGGCCTTTTGATTCCTGCAGCGGTTCTCGCGTTACCACGGCTTGGCTGCATCAACATCCACGCCTCATTGCTGCCGCGCTGGCGCGGAGCCGCCCCCATTCAGCGGGCCATTGCCGCAGGTGACCGCGAGACTGGAATCGCCCTCATGCAGATGGAAGAGGGCCTTGATACCGGCCCGGTCTGGGCCGAATATCGATGCCCCATTGGTCCAGACGATAATTTTCAAAGCCTGCACGACCGGCTGGCCAATCTAGGCGCCCGGGGAATTGTTGATCTTCTTGCACAATTTCCGCCCCGCGGCCGGCAGCCCATGCCGCAGTCTCCCGACGGCGCAGTCTATGCGCAGAAAATCAGCAAAACTGACCTGGAAATTGATTGGTCAAGGCCGGCTACTGAGGTGTTCAACCAGATTCGGGCCTATGATCCGACCCCTGGAGCCGTTACGCGTTTTGGCGGTCAGGTGCTCAAGTGCTTTGAGGCCAAGCTTTGGGCGGGGGGCTTGAAAAAATCGCTTCCCGGACAAATTATCGAAGTGAGTCCTGCCGGCATAGTCGTGGCCTGTGGCGAAGGCGCGATTACCATCGGGGCCGCGCAGCGGCCGGGCGGCCGAAGACTGCAGATGCGGGAATTTTTAAATGGCTGGCCGGTCATAGTAGGCCAAAGTTTTCTATGAGCGAGAGGTACGACTAATGTTCAATTGGCTAAAGACCGCCGTTTTGATGGCAGCCATTGTTGCGCTGTTCGGCATTATCGGGGCGGCTCTGGGCGGCCAGAGCGGGATGCTGTTGGCCTTGGGGTTTGCGCTTTTAATGAACCTTGGGGCTTACTGGTTCTCCGACAAGCTAGTGCTGCGGATGTATAACGCCCAGCAGGTAGATGCCTCGACTGCACCCGAGCTTTTCAATATGGTGAAAGAACTCGCCGACAAAGCGGGCATCCCGATGCCAAGGGTCTACATCATCGATGATCAGGCGCCGAACGCGTTTGCAACAGGACGAAACCCCGCGAATGCTGCTGTGGCCGCGACGACTGGCATCATGCGGCTACTTTCAGCACGAGAAATGCGGGGCGTAATGGCCCATGAGCTCGCTCATGTGGCCCACCGCGATATTTTGATTTCAACAATATCGGCCACGATGGCCGGCGCCATTTCGGCGTTGGCAAACTTCGCGATGCTGTTTGGTGGGCGGGACTCCGAGGGCCGGCCGAGCAACCCGATTGCGAGTATCGCGGTGATGCTGCTTGCCCCCATTGCCGCAAGCCTGATTCAAATGGCCATTTCTCGGGCCCGAGAGTTTGAGGCTGACCGCGGCGGTGCCGAGATCTCTGGCGATCCATTGGCCCTCGCCAGTGCGCTTGAAAAGATCGACCATTTCGCGAGAGGGGTGCCCTTTGAGGCTGCGGAGCGTCACCCTGAAACCGCGCAGATGATGATCATGAATCCGTTATCAGCCCGCGGTGTGGCGGGGCTATTTTCAACCCACCCTGCGACAGAGGATCGAATTGCCCGACTGCGAGAGCTCGCTCGGGCCATGAATGGCTAGGCCCGCGGCCAGCCCACCGCTGTCGGCTAACTTCGCCGCCGCCGCCCAGGCAATCGCCCATCGTATGTCGGGCGGTCAAGGTTCCGTTGCGGCCTTGTCGCCATCCGTGACCGACCTGGTGTATCGAGGGTCCCGTTACTGGGGCCTGGCGCAGGCGCGCTGCAGCCGGCTTGCGAAGCAAGCGCCGGACCTGACGATTCTTGCCTTGCTGGCAGTGTCATGGGCCGCCCTTGACCAGAATCTCCGCGAGCCTCACGTTGTTGTCGATGAGGCGGTGGCTGCGGCAAAGCGGCTTGCTCAAGCGGCCGGCCGCTTGACGGCCGCCCAAAAAATTTCAGGCTTTGTGAACGCCCTACTTCGGGCCTCTTTGTCGGACCCGGCAGCTTCTGCGAAAGATCATCAGACGCCGACGGCGCGATGGAATGCCCCTGCATGGTGGATTGACCGCATCGCTTCGGATTACGGAGAGGGCTCTATCGCGATTCTCGATGCACTCGCCACCCGAGCACCCTTGACCGTTCGGCTCAGCGAGTATCACCTCAGCTTGCAGGGGTTTATCGAACAACTTCGCGAGAAAGGCCTGAACGGCTATCAGGTTGGCCGGCGTGCAGTCGTGATTGAACCAGCAGTGCCCGTGAAAAAAATCCCTGGGTTTTCTGAGGGGTGGGTCAGCGTGCAAGACAGCGCCGCTCAGCACGTGATCGACTTGGCCCAGGACTTGTATCAGCGCATCGGAAGGCCACTGAAAATTTTGGATGCGTGCGCCGCCCCAGGGGGAAAGACTTTTGCACTGGCCCAGAGCCTTCGAGCGAAAATTTGGGCAACGGACGTTTCTGCTTCGCGAATGAAAAGAATGCAGGCCGACTGGGCGCGCGTCGCCCCCGCCGCCCAATCATCGGTGACTTTTTTGCCAATGGATGTGTTGGATGATCACGCCTGGGAGAGCCACCTGACGCTACCGGATGCCTTCGATTTGATTTTGCTCGATGCGCCCTGCACCGGATCGGGAATTACACGTCGGCGGCCAGAAATCGCCTGGCGTCGCGACCAAGCCAGCCTTGAGGCTGTCGTTGATACCCAACGCAGGCTGCTCGATACGCTATGGCGAAAACTCCCCCCGGGAGGAGAATTGATCTTTGTTACTTGCTCGGTGTTGTTGGCAGAGGGCGAGGCTCAGGAGTCGGCGTTTCTTAGCCGGACTCCAGATGCTAGGCGGCGCCCTTCGCCCGGTAGGATTTTGCCGGCGACCAACGCAGAATTCGGGAATGATCAGGATGGATTTTTTTATGCCAGGTTTGAGAAGCAAAAGCATGATGGCCCTGATACAGGCAATGGTCGTCATCGGCCTGCTGACAGCGGGCCTGGCCGCGCGCGCTAACGAAACGGAATCGGTTCGATTGTCTCGGCCGGTTTTAAGCGCGGCCTCTGACAATGCTTGGACGATTGATGCTGACGTCCAGGTCACCCTTAACTCGGTGCTTATCGATGCGTTAAAGCGCGGCGTGCCCCTTGTCTTTTCGGCGGAGTTCGAGATTTTGCGAAAGCGTTGGTACTGGTTCAATGAAAAGCTGCTCAGCCAGTCGCGGCCCTTGCGTCTAAGCTTTCACTCAGTGACTCAGCAGTATCGTGTCAGCCAAGGCGATCAATTGATGTTGATGACCAATCACCTCGAGGAAGCGCTCGCAGTCGTACTCAACGTACGCCAATGGCCAATCGCACAGCATTCCGCTGAGGTGCAGCTGCAGGAGCTCATGCAGCAAGTGGCCAAAACCCCAGAGGCATTTGAGATCCGGTTTCGAACCCGGCTCGACAGCGGACAGCTGCCAAAGCCACTTCAGCTCAACGCGTTGACCAATCGTGATTGGAATCTTTCCACTGAGTGGATTAGGCCGCAGCTGAGCCTGTCGGGCTCGGGCAGCATCCAATGAGTCTTGCATTGAGGGTCGCGCTGCTGCTGGTGGTGATATTGGCGGTGGTGCTGATGCTGTTGCTCGCTTCGGCAAGCTCAAGCAGCTCCGCTTTAGACCAGTTCTATCCCTGGCTGGTGGGGGCCAGCGGTGCGATTGCTTTGGCGATGGCGGGCCTTACCATCGGTGTGGTGGTTCGGGTCTGGCGCCGCTTTAGCCGGGGCGAGTTCGGAACACGAATCATGGTTCGACTGGCCATTGCATTTGCATTAATTGGCGCCGTTCCGGTGGCGTTGGTGTCGTTCGTGTCAGCCCAGTTTCTTGCCAAAACGATCGATAGCTGGTTTAGCTATGGGGTTAATGTGGCACTTGAGTCGGGAGTTTCTTTGGGCAGAACATCATTGGAGGGGATGCAGGCAGATGCATTATCTAAGGCGAGGCGACTGGCCATCATGCTGGAGGATGTGCCAGCGGCCCAGATGATCGGCACCATCGAAAGAGTGGTCGACAGCCGTGAGGGCATTGATGTGTTGGTGATGACCGGCTCGGGCGCGGTGCTCGCGAGCCGAAGCGCAAAGCTTGGCACCCTTGTTCCCGAGTTGCCGCCGATCGAGGCCTTAAACCGTGCC
The DNA here is from genome assembly GCA_018970545.1 of Betaproteobacteria bacterium. Lineage (GTDB taxonomy): Bacteria > Pseudomonadota > Gammaproteobacteria > Burkholderiales > Burkholderiaceae_A > Lacustribacter. Next base: position 11,212 of record JAGWWC010000001.1, read on the forward strand.
CGAGTTGCGCGTCAAGCGGTGTCGGTAGAGCCGACGATGTTAGGTGCGGAGAGAGGCCTCCAGGTTCGGGCGGTTGCAATGACCAGTCGTGTATCGCCTCAGGGAGACGAGACACGTTTTGTGCAATGGGTGGAGCAGGTCCCGGCGGCGCTCGCCCGCAACCTCGAGGCCCTCAATGATGGGGTGCGTGATTATCAAGAGCTGGCGCTGGGCAAAGAGGGCTTGCGAAAGCTGTATGGCGCCACATTGGTATTAACGCTTTTGCTGGCTTTTTTCGGCGCCCTGCTCACGGCCGTTTTGCTCAGCGGCTGGCTTGCGGGGCCGCTGCGACAGCTGGAGCGGGCCACCAAGGCGGTTGCTTCGGGAGATTATCGGCCGTTGCGGTATGACCCCCGCTCAACCGATGAATTGAATGTGTTGGTGGGGTCGTTTAACGAAATGACGGCTCAGCTCAATGAGGCCCGCGAGCTTGCCCAGCGTAGCCGGCTGCGGCTTGAAGAATCAAATTTGTTTCTTCAACAAGTGCTGGGCCACCTTTCCGCCGGCGTGATGGTGATGGATGCCCAGTGGCGGCTCGTGGATTACAACGCTAGCGCTGAACGCATTTTGTCAGTCGATTTGGCACAGGAACGACTGCGTTCTCTCGCTTTGCTGCCCGTGGTGGGCTCTTGCAGTGATCAGCTCACGCGAGGCCTGAAAGATCGTGATGAAATTCAGTTTCAACACGAGACCGCCCAGCAGGGTGGCCGCACGCTTACGTTGCTGGTCAGCGGCTCTCGACTTCCTGGCAAGCCCGCCCAGTACGTTGTGATTTTCGATGACATTGGCGAACTCTTGGCCGCACAGCGTTCTCGAGATTTTGCGGATATGGCCCGACGACTTGCTCACGAGATCAAAAACCCGCTGACACCCATTCAACTTTCTGCCGAGCGGCTGGAGCGTCGGCTATTGGAGCGCCTTGGTCCGGAGGACGCCGAACTGCTGAGCCGATCAACCCAAACGATTGTGGATCAGGTCACAGCGTTAAAAGCCATGGTGGATGAGTTCCGCAACTATGCCCGCCTGCCCGCACCCAACCCCGAGCCGGTCGAACTGAGCCGCCTATTGAAAGAAATCTACCCCCTCTACAGCAATGACCGTCGTATCCAGTGGCCCCAGCAGGCGGAGCAGTTCTGGGTCGCTGTCGATCGGGCCCAGCTGATTCAGGTGGTGCATAACTTGATTCAAAACGCCCAAGATGCAATCGGCGATCAGGCGGAAGGCAGTATTCGATTGGCACTGGAGTGGACTGAACTGCCGAAAATCGTTGCTGGGGAGGACGCTTCCGATGGCCAGTGGGCGCGACTATCAGTGACCGATAGTGGCCCAGGAATAAGCGCTGACACCCGTTCTCGACTTTTCGAGCCGTATTTTACGAGCAAGGCAAAGGGCAGTGGCCTTGGGCTGGCCATTGTGAAAAAAATTGTTGAGGAAAATCACGGCCGAGTGAGCCTGATGAATCGATCTGAGCTATGGCCTTCTGGCGGAGCGGGCGCGGTCGCATGCGTCGAATTTGCGAAACTTCAAAATGCGGCCGACAATTCCGACGTGATCTCGCGCGACCAACGCCACTATGGCTGACATCCTGATTGTTGACGACGAAATCGGCGTGCGCGAGCTGCTGAGTGAAGTCCTGCAAGATGAGGGCTACTCGGTCTCCCTCGCGGAAAACGCTGCGCAGGCCAGGGACTTACATCTGAGTAAGCACCACGATCTCGTGCTGCTGGACATCTGGATGCCGGACATGGACGGCGTATCGCTGCTGAAGGAATGGGCGGCCCAGCAGAGATTGACGGCCCCGGTCATCATGATGTCGGGCCATGCCACCATTGAGACGGCGGTAGAGGCCACGCGCATCGGCGCCATTGACTTTCTTGAAAAGCCGATTGCGCTCACCAAGCTACTTCAGACCATTGAGTCTGCACTGACCCGGCGCACCAAGCCTCCCGCTTCGCCTGCCGAGCCGGTATCGGCCTATTCGATGCAGCGTGAGCCCGAGATGGAGTACGACCCGACGCCGCACCCGACGCAGTTAGCACCCAGTGCAACGCCCGTGGAAGTAGCGCGAGCACCGCTGTCGGCTCGTGAAATGGCACAACAGACGCTCGCTGCCATCGATGTTAATGCGCCATTGCGCGAGGCCCGCGATAACTTTGAGCGGGCGTACCTGGTGTATCACCTTGAAAAAGAATCCGGCAGCATGACCCGTGTTGCAGAAAGCACAGGCCTTGAGCGGACGCATTTGTATCGAAAATTAAAGCAGCTCGGCATCGATAAGCGCTGATTCATTCGGGCCGCAATGAAGATCCTGATTCTGGGCGCTGGCAGGGTAGGCGCAAGCCTCGCAGAGCAGTTGGTGCTGGAGCGCAATGACATCACCGTAGTCGACACGAGCCCCGAGAGCCTTGCCGCACTCCAAGAGCGTTTTGATCTGCGCACCATTTGTGGCAACGCGACTTCTTTGGCGGTGCTCGAGGATGCCGGCGCCCAGGATGCCGACATCTTGATCGCTGTTACCGCCGACGACGAGGTCAACTTGGTGGCCTGCGCCTTGGCCCATCGGCGATTTAATGTGCCCAAGCGTATTGCACGATTTCGCTCATCACAGTGGATTCAGAATCCTGATCTTATGGCGCCCGAGGCTTTTTCGGTCGATTTGGCAATCAGTCCAGAGCAGACGGTCACCGATTATTTAATTCGACTCATCGAAATTCCCGAGGCCTTACAGGTTATTGATTTCGTGAAGGGCGCCGTGAGCCTTGTGGCGGTGAAAGCGGATGCGGTAAGTCCGCTCGTGGGCCATCCCGTGCGTGACCTGCGTGACCATCTGCCTCATATTGAATCGCGTATCGTCGCTATTTTTCGTGGCAATCGGGTCATCATGCCGGACGGTGACACCATGATTGAGGCCGGTGACGAAGTATTTTTTCTGGCCTCCCGCCAGCACATTCGACAGATCACCAAAGAGTTGCGCAAAGAAGCCCATGCAGTAAAGCGGATGATGATTGCCGGCGGCGGCAATATCGGCATGCGGGTGGCCCGAGGCGTTTCGGGCTATATGACGCCGAAAATCATTGAGGGTAGCCGGTCCCGGTGCACCGCCTTGGCCCAGCAACTCAGCGGCCAAGCCCTGGTGCTTCATGGCGATTCTACTGATGAGGAGCTTTTGGCCCAAGAAAATATCAGCGGCATGGACCTCTTTTTGGCCCTGACCAATGATGACGAGAACAACATCATGTCAGCGCTATTGGCCAAGAAAATGGGCGCCCGGAGGGTGATCGCCTTGATTAATCGTAGGGCCTACGCCGAGCTGATGGAGGGCGGCCAGCTTGATGTTGCGATTACCCCCTCACATGCGACGATCGGCGAGCTCTTGAAATATGTGCGGCGCGGCGATGTTGCGGCGGTCCATAGCCTGCGCCGGGGTGCGGCCGAGGCTCTGGAGATTGTGGCCCATGGCGGGAAAAGCACTTCTAAGGTGGTGGGCCGGCAGATTCAGGAAATCGATTTGCCCGCAGGCTGCAGCATCGTGGCCCTGGTCCGCAATGTTGATTCCGCCCAGCCGCAGGTGCTGATGGCGCACCACAACACGGAGATCCAAGGCGATGATCATGTGATTCTTTTTGTGGCCGATAAGCGCATGATTCCTCGGGTTGAGAAACTGTTTCAAGTGAGCGCCGGGTTTTTTTAGTCATTTCCCGCAAAGGCCCGTCTGGCGTGGCTGTACGGGGTATTCCCTAGGCAAAACGGCACAGGCCGGACAGGCATAATCCGGCTTCGGTTTGCCGCCTCAGCAGGCGGCGTCCCTAGGTTCGGTATCAGGCGGAAAAGGCCGCGATGATGCCGGTAAGAAAATTTCCTCAATATTCAGGAGATACGAATGGCTGATGCCAAAAAAGTAAAGGCTGTTGCTTCCAAGCAGCCGACCCGTCGTAAGTTTCTTGCCGGTGCAGGTGCTGCCGGTGCTGGCGCGCTTGCATTCCCGATGATTGCAAAGTCGCAGTCGGTGACCAACTTCCGCTTCCAGTCGACCTGGCCAGCGAAAGACATTTTCCACGAGTACGCCAACGACTTCGCCAAAAAAGTCAACGACATGACCGGCGGCGAGCTGCGTATCGAGGTGCTGCCCGCCGGCTCAGTGGTTCCGGCTTTTGGCCTGCTTGATGCAGTGAGCAAAGGCACGCTGGATGGCGGCCACGGCGTGGTGGTCTACCACTACGGCAAGAACCCCTCGCTGGCGCTCTGGGGCTCGGGCCCATCTTTTGGCATGGACGCCAACATGCTGCTGTCTTGGCACAAATACGGCGGCGGCGCCGCAATGCTCGAAGAGGTCTACAAGACCGTCGGCGCTGACGTGAAATCCTATGTGTATGGCCCAATGCCCACGCAGCCGCTAGGATGGTTCAAAAAGCCGATCACCAAGATTGAAGACATGAAGGGCATGAAATTCCGTACTGTTGGAATTTCAATTGACATGTTCACGGCCATGGGCGTTTCAGTGAACGCGCTGCCGGGCGGTGAGATTGTTCCCGCGATGGACCGTGGCCTGCTGGATGGTGCCGAGTTCAACAACGCCTCCTCTGACCGTCTGCTGGGCTTTCCTGATGTAGCGAAGATCTGCATGCTGCAGAGCTATCACCAGAATGCCGAGCAGTTCGAGATTCTGTTTAACGGCGCTAAGTATCGTGCACTGCCCGCAAAGCTTCGCGCGATCCTGGACAACACCGTTGAGGCGGCTTCGGCCGATATGTCCTGGAAAGCGGTTGATCGTTACTCTAAGGACTATATGGAAATGCAGACCCAGCAGGGCGTCAAGTTCTTCAAGACCCCCGATGCGGTCCTGCGCTCACAGCTGCGCGTGTTTGACGAGGTGGTCAACAAGAAAGCAGCTGAGAATCCCCTGTTCAAGAAAATCGTCGAGTCGCAGCGCGCCTTTGCTGCACGTGCGGTGAAGTGGGATCTTGAGACCAACGTCCAGCGTCGGATGGCTTACGATCATTATTTCCGCCCGGCAGCAGCGCCTGCCAAGAAGGCAGAAGCCAAGAAGTAAGGGATGGCAGTCTAAGGCTGGCAGGGACCCAAACGGCCCGCCGCCTGCTAGCTCCCAACAAAAGCAGCCCACATCCTGGGCTGCTTTTGTTTTAATACGAAGTCAACCTTCGGGATTTTAAAAAAATGCAAAAAATCTTCCTCACCATTGACAAAATCTCCACCTGGGTCGGACAGGCATTTTCCTGGCTGATTATTGGCCTGACGCTCCTAATTGGCTTTGAGGTCTTTTCCCGCTATGTCCTCAATAGCCCTCATGCCTGGGCCTTTGATGCCCAGATGATGCTCTACGGCACCCTGTTCATGATGGCGGGCGCCTATACCTTGGCAAAAAATGGCCACGTCCGCGGTGACATTCTTTACGGATTTTTAAAGCCGAGAACCCAGGCCATCATGGACATGATTCTTTATATCGTGTTTTTTATTCCCGGCGTCTGTGCGCTGATCTATGCAGGCTATTTTTATGCCGCTGACTCCTGGCGCATTCTTGAGCATTCATCAATTACCGCCGACGGCCCGCCGCTTTATCCCTTTAAAACCTTTATTCCGATCGCGGGCACCTTTCTCATTGTTCAGGGACTCGTTGAAATTCTTCGCTGTGCGGTCTGTATCAAAGAAGGCGAATGGCCGTCCCGCGAACAGGATGTGGAAGAGGTCGATGTCGATGAGCTGAAAGCGATGATTTCCCACGAGGGAGAAACCAAAAATGCGTAAAGAACTTCTTTTTGGCTTCGCAATTATGGGCCTGGTGGTGCTGGCCACACTGGCCTTCATGCCCTGGGGCAATCTTGAGTCGGGCCACGTTGGGCTTTTAATGCTTGCCCTTGTTGTGGTGGCCATCATGCTCGGCTTTCCGACCGCCTTCACACTGATGGGCATGGGCGTGATCTTCACGTTCTTTGCCTATTATTTTCGCGATCCTAATCTTGCGCTTACCAATACCCTCACTCTGATGGTCCAGCGGACCTATGGCGTGATGACCAATGATGTGCTGATTGCGATTCCGCTTTTCGTGTTCATGGGTTACTTGGTTGAGCGGGCCAACCTGATTGAAAAGCTATTTAGATCGTTGCATCTAGCGCTCGTGCGAGTGCCGGGATCGCTGGCCGTTGCAACGATCTTTACTTGTGCCGTGTTCGCAACTGCCACCGGAATTGTGGGTGCCGTAGTGACGCTGATGGGCCTACTCGCCCTGCCACAGATGCTGAAAAGCGGCTATGACATTCGCGTCTCAGCGGGTGCAATCACTGCAGGCGGAACACTCGGTATTTTGATTCCGCCTTCGGTCATGTTGATTGTGTATGGCGCAACTGCTGGCGTCTCTGTTGTGCAGTTATATGCCGGCGCGTTTTTCCCCGGCATCATGCTGGCGGGGCTTTATATCCTGTATGTCATTTTGGTAGCCAAGATTAAACCGGCCTCGATGCCGCCGCTCGCTGAAGAGGAACGTAGGATCGATCTGCCGCAAGCCTATGAAAAAATGCGCCGGGCGTTTAGTGATCGGGTGCTGCCGTCCTTGGCTCGTGGCTTTGTTGGCGCGAGCAATGCTGGCGTATCAGTTGGCCAGGTGATTAAAACTGCGATCGTGGCGCTTTTGCCGGCCATATTTTTTGCGCTCTTTATGGGATTTTTGTATTCGGTGGTGACAGCGCCTGCCAAGATCGATGAGGCTGCAGGTCTCATGGAAATGGGTATCGGCGTGGACGCCCCCGCCGAAGAAGTCGACGAAGAGGCCGAGGAAGAGCTGGTTGAGATGGGCGCGAATTCCTCTTCCCCCGCGCAGGCAAAAGAGGAGGCAGCGCCTGCTGCGAGTGACGCCGCCCAACCCGATGCGCCACCTGCCGAGCGTCAACCGGCACCGAATTGGTATTGGTGGATGCTGGGCGTTGGGTCGGTGCTGGGCGTTGCGTTTTACGCCATCTTTACCTGGGCAAGGCTTGAGATCTTCAAGATGTTGTTGGGCTCATTTTTTCCATTGGCGGTGCTCATTCTTGCGGTACTGGGCTCGATCGTGTTCGGCCTGGCTACGCCCACCGAGGCGGCCGCCGTGGGAGCGATCGGCGGGGCCTTGTTGGCTGCCGCCTATCGCAGGCTGAATTACCACGTTGTGAAGGAGTCGGTCTTCTTGACGGGCAAGACGAGCGCCATGGTCTGCTGGCTTTTTGTGGGGTCCTCAATTTTCTCCGCTGCCTTTGCGCTCTTGGGCGGCCAGGAGCTGGTCGAGAAGTGGGTATTGGGCCTTGGGCTAACGCCGATTCAGTTTTTAATTCTTTCTCAGGTCATTATCTTTTTGCTGGGTTGGCCCTTGGAGTGGACTGAAATCATTGTGATCTTTATGCCGATTTTTATTCCGCTTCTGGATAATTTCGGAATTGATCCTTTGTTCTTCGGGCTTTTGGTCGCACTTAACCTGCAGACGGCATTCTTGTCTCCGCCGGTGGCAATGTCTGCGTTTTACTTAAAAGGTGTTGCGCCCCCGCATGTCACGCTCAATCAAATTTTCGCAGGCATGCTGCCCTTTATGGGCATACAGGTGATTGCCGTGGTGCTGCTTTATGTTTTCCCGGCCATTGGCATGTGGCTGCCGACAGTGTTGTATCGCTAGGCCCACATCCCAAAAAATAGAAGGTGTATCTTAGGGGGCTGGTTGACCAGCCCCCTTTTTATTTGGATATGCTTAATCACGATGCTACTGGGCCGGCTTAAGCTGATCACCCTGCTGGTGATGCTGATCCCAGCGTTTTGGCGGGACTGACCACATCCCGAGTTTTCCATTGGGCAATCGTGGTGAGTCCGAGCCACAAGGCGGTGGCGGCGAAGCCCCACTGGAAGGCAGTCGCGTCATAGCGCCGCACACCTTCAACCACTAGACCGTCCCAGCGCCAGTCCAGAATAAATCCAAAAAGCGGCTGCAGTCCAAGCGATCCAAGAGTCACCGAGAGATTGACCAAGGCGGTGATGGTCGCGGTGCGACGGCCGCCGACCAGGTCTTTTCCATAGGCGAAAGCCACCACCATTGAGCCAGAACTGATTCCAATGATTAACAGAAGTGCTGCGGTAGCCCACAGGGATGAAAGCGTAATGCCGCTGGCGAGCAAAATGAAGCCCATAAAAACTCCAAAGGTTCCGACGATAAGAGGCTGTTTGCGCCGACCAATCCGGTCAGACCAGGGCCCGAATACCAGACTGCCCGCTGCAAAGCCGACGGGAATAAGCGAAGTCAGTGTGACCGCCGTGCGGCTACTAATCTCAAAAAGAGTCGTTAAAAAAGGCACGCCCCAGAGCCCGGCCAGCATCACCACGCTTCCCGTAACTGCTGTTTGCCCCAGACAGAGTAATGCGAGATCTTTTCTTGGAAGGGTGCGGAGAGACTCCCACAAAGAGATCTCCGCGAGCGCATCGTCGGTCTGAGGGGCTGGCGCCCAGCTGCGGTAGCCCCGATCAATAGGATCATCACGCAGTACAAAAATCATAACGATCAGCAGGACCGCTGCGAATATGGCACTTCCTGCGATTACGTTTCGCCACCCGTACTCATCCGATAAAAGCCGTAAGGGAAACCCTGCCAAGACCGCCCCCACTGTGCCGACGGTTAGTGATAGTCCTGAAATGGAGGCGAATTTCTGTGGCGAAAACCAGTGTGCCGCAAGTTTTAGCATGCCAATCCATCCAACCGCAGCTGCGGCCCCGATAATGCCGCGGCCGATAGCCGCGACGGTAAAAGTTTCAGCCCATGCGAACAGGAGTGTTCCGGCGACTGCGGCTGCTGTGGCAGCAATGAAGAGCCGGCGTGGGCCAAAGCGATCGGCAAGAAGGCCGGCAGGCAGCTGCATCACGGCATAACAGTAGAAATAGGTTGCGGATAGCCAACCCAAAGCAGTAGCGGTGGGTGCAAGCTCCTGAGCGAGCTCTTGGGCCAACGCGGCAGGCGTAACCCGCTGAAAAAATCCAAATAGATAAAAGGCTGCTGCCAGGCCCCACATCAGCAGGGCTAAGCTAAGCGGAGGAACTGCAGACCTTAGAGCATCTCGTTTCAAGAGTTAATAGCTGTAAAAACCTCGGCCCGATTTTCGGCCAAGGTAACCCGCATCCACCATTTCCTTCAGCAGTGGTGCTGCACGATATTTCGGATCTTCGAAGTTTCGATACAGCACTTCCATTACCGCCAGCAGAACGTCAAGGCCGATGAGATCCGCCAGCGCAAGGGGGCCAATCGGATGATTGCAGCCAAGCTTCATGCCCTCATCAATCTCAGCAGCGGAGGCCAAGCCCTCGGCATAGACAAAAATAGCCTCGTTGATCATCGGACAGAGAATGCGATTGACGACAAATCCGGCGCTATTCTTGACCCCAATGGGCGTTTTTCCAACTGCCTTGGCAAGCTCTGTTATCGCAGTCACGGTGGGTTCCGAGGTCTGTAGGCCTCGAATAATTTCAACAAGGGCCATCATCGGTACGGGATTGAAAAAATGCATGCCGATAAATCGTTCGGGCCGATGGGTCGCAGCCGCAAGGCGGGTGATTGAGAGCGAGGAAGTATTTGTCGCGATAATTGTTTCAGGGCGTAATACTTTTTCGACCGCCTGAAGAATCTTAATTTTTACAGCTTCGTTTTCCGTAGCGGCCTCAATCAAAACATCTGCGGAGACGAGGTCATCAACTTTGGTGGTCGTACAGATATGGGCCAGGGTCGTTTTTTTTGCGTCTTCGGTAAGCGCCCCTTTTTTGATCAGCCGGTCCATGGATCCGGATATGGTAGCCAAGCCTTTTGCAAGCGCGGGCTCTGCAATATCTTGCATGATGACATCGTAGCCTTTTGCGGCAAAAGCCTGGGCAATGCCGTTGCCCATGGTGCCGGCACCAATAACGCCAATAGTTTTGATGGCCATATGCTGGGGTTCTCCTTGTTTAGAGCGATCTTTTTTGGAAGCGGTACACCGCCAGAGTACTTCTTAGGTTTGGCATAAATTTGATCGGCCGATCATCATCCAAAAAAGCACGATCCAAGATATCAAATCCAAGACGAGTGAGTAGCTCTTCAAAGTCTTGGGCGGTGGCAAAGTGAAAATTGGGCGTGTCATACCAGGCATAAGGAAGTCTTTTATTGACGGGCATGTGACCCGAGAGCAGTGAGGTGACATGTGACCAGTGGCCGAAATTCGGGATGCTGACCAGACACTCACGGCCAATCTCACCGATCTCTCGCAGCACCCGCTCTGTTTCTCGAGTGGCTTGCAGGGCCTGGGACAATACGACAACATCAAACCGACCCCTGGCAAACATGGCAAGGCCTCGGTCAATATCAGCCTGAATCACGTTGACACCTCGTTTGATACAGGCGAGTACATTTTCATCAGCGATCTCGACGCCCAGTGTTTCACAGGATTGCTGGACGGCCAGCCAATGTAAGAGTGTGCCATCACCGCAGCCCAAGTCGAGCACTCGCGCATGAGGGGCTACCCATCTTGCAATCTGTGCGAGATCGCTTCGCAGGGATTCTCCGCCATGGCCAAGAACGTGCTTCATGCAACACACTCCTTGCCGATGCGGTCAAAATAGGCAGCCACCACATGGTGATACCGTGGATCGTTCATCAAAAATGCATCGTGTCCATGAGGAGCATCAATTTCAGCATAAGTTACTGATTTGCGTTGTGCCAGCAATGCTTCAGCAATTTCGCGAGAGCGTTCGGGCGGAAATCGCCAGTCGGTCGTGAAAGAGATCAACAGATTGCTGCAGCGGATACCGGCGAAGGCCTCCGAGAGGCTGCCCGAGAATGCTTTGGCGGGATCAAAATAATCCAGTGCTCGCGTAATTAGTAAATAAGTATTGGCATCAAAATAATTCGAAAATTTTTCGCCTTGATAGCGCAAATAAGACTCGATTTCGAACTCGGCATCAAAGCCGAATCGATAGTCATCTGAGCCACGCAGCTGCCGACCGAATTTCTCGGCCATGTCATCATCAGAAAGGTAGGTGATATGCCCAATCATTCGGGCGACCGACAGCCCAGTCTTCGGCACGGTATTTTTGGCGTAATAGTGACCACCATGAAATTCCGGATCATTCACAATGGCCCGGCGGGCCACCTCATTAAATGCAATGTTTTGCGCCGATAGTCGGGCAGTGGAGGCAATCACCACTGCATGCCGAAGCCGATCGGGGTAGGCAATCGACCACTGCATGGCCTGCATGCCACCAAGACTGCCGCCCATGACGGCGGCAAACTGCGTGATGCCCAGCCGATCGGCGAGTCGGGCCTGAGCCTGGACCCAGTCTTCAACAGTGATGACTGGAAAATCGGCGCCATAAGGCTCACCTGTCGTGGGATTGAGAGAGGCTGGGCCCGTTGAGCCAAAGCATGACCCAAGATTATTCACGCCGATGACAAAAAAACGTCGAGTATCCACCGGCTTGCCCGGCCCTACCATGTTGTCCCACCAGCCAATGGCCTGCGGATCGTCGGGGCGGCTGCCTGCGACATGATGGGAGGCATTCAGAGCGTGGCAGACCAACACAGCGTTACTTCGGTCTCGATTTAATGTGCCATAGGTCTCGTATACCAGCTGATAGGGACCAAAAGACTGGCCGCTTTTGAGCGCCAGAGGCTCTAAAAAGTCGGCGGTCTGCGGTGTGATGGGTCCGACCGAATCGAGAGGCGGAGGAGCAATGGCCATAACGGGTTTTGAGATGAGCCTTAAAAGTTAGCTGCCTGGGCAGGGGGATGTCAATTTGTTGACACTTTGACACAAAGCCTTGTGGTCTCGCGGCCGGCAATGTCGCTGAGTTCGCATTTGTTGAACATTGCGGGGTCAGCCGGCGGTGATACTGCCCCCGGATCAATTGACTTTTCTGAAGAAGGAGCCCAGCGTGACCAAGCGCTTAGTACAGCAGCAAGACCTGATGCCCCCGACCTCGTTGTTAATTAAGGAGGCCTCGATACAGCCATATCGCAGGCTTGAGCCCGAGCAGCCAGGGCCCGCCGCAGCGATTACCCCGCGTCAGCAAGAGGTACTGTTTTGTCTTGTGGAAGGCAAGCCGACCAAGAAGATTTGCACAGAACTGGGAATCTCTGAGGGAACTGCAAAGGTGCATATCAGCGCTATTTTTCGTGCCCTGAGGGTGAGAAACCGCACTCAGGCGACCCTGGTGGCGCTGCGCGAGGGCTGGATTCACCCAGAGATGTGGTCGCGATCTTGATTCCATCTGGCCAAGGCGGCCGCCAGTTTCATCGGGTCGCCTTGCCGCAGAATTTTCGAAGACTGTTTGCTGCAATCACTGGCCCGCGACCGAAGAATTTCTTGCTTGATGACCAATACTTGTGCCGGATGCATTGAAAATTCTCGCAGACCGAAACCGAGCAGCAGGCGCGTCAGCACCGGATCACCCGCCATTTCGCCACAGACCGAGACGGGAGTACCCCGTCGATTGCAGGCTTTAATAACATCTGCGATCAGTCGCAGCACGGCAGGATGCAAAGGATTGTACAAATGGGCCACATCGCCATCGGCACGATCAATGGCAAGCGTGTATTGGATCAAATCATTTGTCCCTAAGGAAGCAAAATCCAACTCCGGTAAAAGCCCGTCGATTGCCAGTGCGGCGGCTGGGACTTCGATCATGGCCCCGATGGGAATGCTGTCATCAAAAGGCTGCTGCCGAGACTTGAGCTGATCCATCGCAGCAGCAATCATTTTTCTCGCAGATACCATCTCTTGTGGCCCGCTGATCAGGGGGATTAGACACTTGATGGGGCCATGGGCAGACGCCCTGAGTATTGCGCGCAGCTGCGTCATGAATAGTTCGGGCTCCGCCAGACAAAGGCGAATCGCCCGCAACGCAAGGGCGGGATTCGAGGGCGGATCACGATGGGCCGATACGCTGGGAACGTCTTTATCGGCACCGGAGTCAAGAGTGCGAATGGTGACCGGTCGGCCTTTCAGCGCCATCACCACGCTCCGATAGGCCTCGTATTGCTCCTGTTCTGATGGGGGGTCGTCGCGGTTCATGTAGAGAAACTCGCTACGAAAAAGACCCACGCCCTGGCAGCCGGCTTCCATTGCGTGGGCAGCATCGGAGGGCAGATCGAGATTGGCAAATAGACTGACGGCCTGGCCATCCAGCGTTTGTGCAGCGACATTCTTGAGTCGGGTCAGTCGGCTACGAGCCACCGCTTGTTCGGCCTGCCGAACCTCATAGATGCTGCGGATGGGAGCATCGATGCTGCCCAACACCACGCCAGCTTCTGCGTCGATGATGATGGGCTCGCCTTGTTGAATCAGACCATACAGTGTCTGAAGGCCAACCACGGCTGGCAGGCCGAGACTTCGGGCGAGAATTGCAGTGTGTGACGTGGGGCTGCCAGTATCGGTTGCAAATCCCGCAAAAGAGTGCTGCTTGAGCAGCAGCATATCCGCGGGCGCAATGTCATGAGCAACAAGAATCCACGGTAGCTCTGCAGCGGAGCCCGACTCAGCAGCGGTGGGCTGTGGAAGATTAATCCGTGCGCCGCCATCCGGATGTCGCATGGCCTTCAAGATGCGTTCCACAATTTGTCGAACATCTGCACGGCGCTCGCGAAGATAGGCGTCTTCAATTGCATCGAATTGCTCCGCAACCTGCTCATATTGCTGCACGAGGGCCCACTCGGCGTTGCACTGTTCGGCCAGAATTCGATCACGTGTGGTTTCAATCAGCATCGGGTCATGCAGCACGATGGCCTGCAAGTCCAGAAAGGCGCGCAGCTCAGCGACCACCTCATTGCCGAGGTCATGCCGCATTTTTTCAAATTCCTCATCCACGGCGCGGACCGCGGCATAGAGCCGCTCTACCTCAGCATGGGCCTCGCCTGCTTCAATAGAACGCCTTGGAACATCGAGGGAGGCGGGCGCGAGCACCCAGGCCCGGCCAATCGCGATGCCGCGACCCACTGAAATCCCGGAAACTGAAAACGCCAAGCCTAGGACTCCTCTCCGAAGCGCGCAGCAAATAGATCAGCAAGCGCTTTTAAGGCGTCGTCTTCTTGCTCGCCCGTGGTTTCAATTTCGACCTCAGTGCCTTTTCCGGCGGCCAGCATCGTGACGCCGAGAACGCTTTTTGCGTTCACCCGCTTGCCGTTGCGCGAAAGCCAGACCTCGCAGGGAAATCGTGTCGCCATCTGGCTAAGTTTTGAAGAGGCCCGCAAATGCAGACCAAGCGCATTGATGACGGGGACGATTTGCTTGGGCATGACGACCTTTAGGCGGCGGGGGCAAGGGGCGCGCAAGACGGCGATACCGTATCGGCCAGTTTTTCGACCAACTCCTGCGGAGAAAGCTCGCGATAAGTAAATGCTTTTAGCATCATTGGTACGCTAACACCGGTGAGGCCGCAGGCGTTGATTTCGGGGTGCAGACTGAGCCAGGCGCAGGCCGCATTACAGGGTGTGGCGCCCAAGATGTCGCCGAGCATCACCACCTGCTGGGGCTGTCCTTCCTGTTTCCAGGCAGCCTCAATGGCGGCCACTGCATCATCGAGCGATGAGTTGGCAGCGATGTCGGCGACCACGACCTCTGCAATGTAACGCCCAAAGGCGTGGCAGGCCACGGCATGCAGGGCATGGCCCAAGGGCGCATGACAAATCAGAATCAAAGAGGTCATTGGGCCAGCGCCGTTTCGATAAAGATTTGGGCGACATCGATTCCGGACTGCGTTTGAATTTCCTGAAAACCAGTCGGGCTGGTGACATTTATTTCGGTCAAGTGCTCGCCAATCACATCCAAACCCAGTAGCAGCAGGCCCCGAGGCGCCAGAGCTTCGCCGACGGTGCAAGCGATTTTTCGGTCGCGGGCCGATAGCGCTGTGACCACCCCTTTGCCACCCGCAGCAAGATTGCCGCGAGACTGTCCGGTCGGGGGAATTCTTGCAAGCGCTGATTCAATGGGCTGGCCATTGATCACAATGATGCGCTTATCGCCTTGAGCAATCGCTGGCAGATAGCGTTGAATCACGATCGATTGATTGCCGTGATGCGTCAGCATTTCAAGCGCAGATGGAAGATTGGGATCTTCTGCGGTGAGCACAAAAACACCTATGCCCCCCATCGCATCCAGGGGCTTGGCCACAATCTTTTGATGGTGAATCGCAAATTCTCGCAGCGATTGCAGATCTGCAGAGATCAGTGTCTCTGGTGTCAACTCCGGAAACTCGAGAGCCGCCATTTTTTCGCCGTGATTGCGTAGAGCTTGCGGACAATTGACTACGCGTATCCCCTCGCGCTGGGCAATCTCGAGCTGCTGCGTGGCCACGAGATAGCGAGCATCAAAAGGTGGGTCCTTGCGCATCAGAATTAGATCAAAAGCTTTTGCAGGCTGCCAGCGGGCCGAGTCTTCCACCCACCACATGGGTGCTTCAGGCTGATCGATACGGATCTGGTGGGCAAAGATTTCTAGCCGGCTGCCATCATGATCTGCGCGGGAGCGCAGTTCGTGCAACTCTGCTGTGTGAATTTCGATTCCTCGCCGCTGGCACTCCCGCATCATGGCGAAGGTGGTGTCTTTGTAGGTCTTGAACCCGCCAAGCGGATCACAGACAAACAGCACACTGCGGGTCATGGCCGAGCCTGCTCGAGTTCCAAGGATGCTGCCAATAGTGCCAGACGGGCGATGACTCCGTAAACGTAATACCGATTGGGAGCTGCATCGGGATGGATAGCTTGATCTGGCTGCATGCAGCTCTTGTCAAATGGCAGCGGCAGAAACTTCATTCCAGGGGCATTGAGGTTCTCATCCGGTCCACGCTCTGCGTGAATCCGATAAAACCCACCCACGACAGTGCGGTCCACCATGTAGACCACGGGCTCTGCCACCGCCCCATCGACCGCCTCAACTGTGGGCACACCCTCTTGGATCAGGACATCGGAGACGGAGAGGCCCTCTTTCACAACCGCCATCTTATTGCGCTGCTTGCGATTTAGGTTGATGATCTCCTGAGCGTCTTTGACCATCATGATGCCCATCCCATAGGTGCCAGCATCTGCTTTGACGACCACATAGGGGGTCTGCTGGACTCCAAGCTCTCGGTATTTGATGCGGATCTTATCTAGCATCATTGAGATGTTGTCGGCCAAGCATGATTCACCCTCACGAGCGTGAAAGTCGACTTTGGAGCAGGTGGCGTAAAACGGGTCCAGGACCCAAGGGTCGATTTGCAGGCGTTCAGCAAACTGTTTCACAACAGTTGAGTAGGCAGAAAAGTGCTGGCTTTTGCGTCGTACCGACCAGCCCGCATGCAGCGGCGGAATCATGTGCTGGCCTTTGATGCCTTGAAGGGCTGTAGGAATTCCTGCGGAGAGGTCGTTATTCAGCAAAATAGCGCAGGGATCAAACCCCTTCACGCCCAGCCGTTCCCCTTGTCTTTCCAGGGGTTCCAGCAGCAGCTGAGAGCCATCGGTCAGGGCGATCGGGGTGGGCTCAGTGATTTCGGGGATCAGGGTTCCAATTCGCACCTCAAGGCCGGACTGCCGCAGCAGGGCAGCAAGCCGGGCCACATTGGCAAGGTAGTAGCTATTGCGAGTGTGGCTCTCTGGAATCAAGAGAAACCGGCGAACATCGGGGCATCGCCTCTCGACCGCTGCGCTCATGGCCTGCACGGCGAGCGGCAGGGCATTATCGGCGAGGTTATTAAATCCCCCAGGAAAAAGATTGGTGTCGACGACGGAGAGCTTGAAGCCCGCATTTCGGATGTCGACCGAGGCATAAAACGGGGGCGTGTGTGAGAGCCATTGCGATCGAAACCAGTGTTCAATCTCAACGTTGGCCTGCAGGATCTGTCGCTCCAGGGCAACAAGCGGTCCGCCTCCGTCCGGGCGATGAAGGGTGTAAGGCATCATAGTTGGGCATTTTAGCTAACCCACCGTGAATCTCTGGTTTCAAAAAAAAAGCCCGCCAAGAGGCGGGCTTTAAGAGCTACGAGGAGAACGTTGAAAAAGGTTTACAGGTAGTACGCTTTCTCGCCATGGGAGGTCGTATCCAGGCCCTCCCGCTCGGATTCTTCAGGAACCCGAAGGCCGACGATCATCTTGACGATCAGCAGGGCTACGACCGAGACCACCGCCGAAAGCACGATTGTCGTGATCACGGCCTCTGCCTGGATCAGAAGCTGGCTGCCGATTGAATATTCCTCACCCACTTTATTGGCGACGTAATCGAAGATTCCAGTTCCGCCGAGCGAGGGCGCGGTAAACACACCAGTCAGAAGAGCGCCGATGATGCCGCCCACACCGTGAACGCCAAACACATCAAGCGAATCATCTGCTTTGAGCATTCGCTTCAAGCCCGTTACGCCCCAGAGGCAGACGAAGCCGGCGGTCAGGCCGATGACGAGTGCGCCGATAATTCCGACAAAGCCCGCAGCAGGTGTAATCGCGACGAGGCCAGCCACGGCACCTGAGGCAGCACCCAGCATTGAAGGCTTGTCGCGGAAGATGGCCTCACCGAGCGTCCAAGCAACAATCGCAGCGGCCGTCGCGAACAGTGTGTTGGTCACGGCCAGCGCCGCAGTTCCGGTCGCCTCGAGATTCGAACCGGCATTAAAGCCGAACCAGCCCACCCACAGCATGGCAGCGCCCACCATGGTCAGGGTCAGGTTATGCGGCGGCATGGGTTCCTTGCCGTAGCCGGTCCGTTTGCCCACCATGTACGCCGCCACCAGGCCTGCAACGCCCGCGTTGATGTGCACCACTGTGCCTCCGGCAAAATCGAGTGCGCCCTTGGCCCAAAGTGCGCCTGCTGCAGCGATCACTGACTCAAGGGTTTTGGCATCGGTAATTGCGTCCGGGCCATCCCAATACCAGACCATATGGGCGGTAGGAATGTAGGCGAAGGTGAACCACAGCACGAGAAATAACAGCACGGCCGAGAACTTCATCCGTTCAGCGAACGCACCGACAATCAGCGCACAGGTGATGGCAGCGAAGGTGCCTTGGAAGGCAACGAACATTAGCTCAGGAATCACAACGCCTTTGCTGAAGGTCGCCGCCACTGAATCCCCGGTAATGCCAGCTAAAAACGCTTTGTCAAAGCCGCCAACAAACGGGCTACCGCCTGTGAAGGCCAATGAGTAGCCATAGATGGCCCAGAGCACAAAAATCAGCGCTGCGCCCACCATCACCTGCATCAGCACTGACAGCATGTTTTTCGACCGCACAAGTCCGCCGTAGAAAAGTGCGAGCCCGGGAACAATCATCGACAGCACAAGTACAGTTGACAGCATCATGAAGGCCGTATCCCCTTTGTTGGGAACCGGCGGGGCTGCGGGCGCATCTGCAGCGAAAGCAAGTGATGCCAGGCCAGCGGTGCCGAGAATCGTCAGCAGCGGCTTGGCCAAGCGCGCAATAAGAGTGTGGAAGGATTTCATTTTCGCCTCACGTAGAAATAATGGTGTGAATCAGAGCGCCTCTTTGCCGGTCTCACCGGTTCGGATGCGGATCACCTGTTGAAGGTCGTAGACGAAGATTTTTCCATCGCCAATCTTGCCAGTGCGGGCTGCGCCTTCGATGGCCTCAATGGCACGCTCAAGTAAATCCTCGGAGACGGCCGCTTCCACCTTTACCTTCGGCAAAAAGTCGACCACATATTCCGCACCCCGATAGAGCTCGGTGTGACCCTTTTGCCGACCAAAGCCCTTGACTTCCGTAACGGTAATGCCTTGAACGCCGATGGCGGATAGGGCCTCACGCACCTCGTCGAGCTTAAACGGCTTGATGATTGCAGAGATGAGTTTCATGCTGTCCTCTCAAATAAAAGATGGGGCTGCGATGCGCTGCAAGGCCCCGGGGCTACTGAACCAATCGTTAAAACGCTTTTGTAATCGAGAGCACTGTGCCGTTACCGTAAAGGGACTTCCCGGCAGAGTTGGTGAACCAGGCTGCACCAGCCCGTTCTGATTTGAAGTTCACACGAGTAAATGCCAGGCCGGCAGACAAGCCATCGCCAAGGTCATAGGTCAGCCCCACTCGATAGTCGAGATAGTCCTCGTTACGATTGCGGATCGTTTGGCGGCCGATATGGCCCACCAGCGCGACCTTGTCGGCGAGTCCGTAAGAAAGCGTCAGGTCGTGATAGAGCGAGCCTTTCGAGTTGGCTAGCCCAAACCAGTTGCCCGAGGTCTGATAGGCCTTGTAAGAGACCGGGCCTTTGGCTAGGCCCACATAAAACTCTCGAGTGTTGTTCTTGGGGCTGGCGGAGTTTCCGGGGTACTGGTAAGCGATGTAGCCCACATCGAGGCCCATATCCATCGGCAGGGAGGCCTTGTAGCCCCCATAGAGGTCCACCTCCTGGCTTGCGCCGGTTGCAGTCCACTGCGATACGTTGGATGTCCAAATGCCGGCGTAGGCCCCTGATTTTGTGGCGATGTCGAAACCGCCTTGGGTCGCTGGCTTTTTATCGGTCTGAGAAATTCCCCTAAAGCGATAGTCCGAGACCAGAGCGAAATTTCCAGTGAACGTGATCTCTGGCTCTGGCTTTTTGTTCTGGGCCAGGGCAGAGACAGAGAGCGCTGCGACAGAGAGTGCGAGGATAGTTTTCTTCATTCTTGAGCTCCAAAAAAGAATTCGATCGGGAAAGACCGCCCTGAGGAGTAGCGAAACCCGTGCCAGGCTAAGTCATAAGGGTTTTCCCTGAAAAAATCAGAATTTTTTGCACTTTCTCCAGGCCAAAGCGACTGATTTGCACCAGCAGTGTGCATGATTATGTCCATATAGGTGCAGTTTTGGATCCGCGCCTGGAGCGGGGGCCGCTACTCTGCGTGATAGATTGGGGCCATGACAAAACCACCGTTCCCGCCTTTTCCAAAAGCCTTCGCCGACCTGCAGGCCAAGGTGGGCGACTTGATGCGGGCCTCCCCTGCGGCGGAGCTAGAGGGCCATATGAAGACTGCCCTCTCCGCGACGATGGCCAAAATGGATCTGGTGACCCGAGAGGATTTTGAATTGCAGCAGCAGATGCTGAGCAAGGCCTTGGAGAAGATGGCGGCCCTCGAGCGCCGGGTGGTCGAGCTGGAGGCCGAGAAGCTTCGGCTAGAGAAAAAGAGCTAATTCATCTCGCTGATTTTTTTCAGTCCGCTGGCCCGGAACAATGGGCCGAATGTCGTTTTCGGTTGTTCAGTCGCGAGCCATCGCTGCCCTCACCCCGCGCCCGGTATCGGTTGAGACCGACCTCTCCAATGGCTTGCCGCAATTCTCAATTGTCGGCCTGCCCGATACCGCAGTGCGCGAGGCCAAAGAGCGGGTCCGATCCGCCATTTTGAATTCGGGGTTCACGTTTCCATCTCGAAGGATTACCGTCAACCTTGCGCCTGCAGATCTGCCAAAAGACTCCGGCCGATTTGACCTCGCCATTGCAATCGGAATCTTAATTGCGAGCGATCAGATTCAGTCGTCGGGTCTGATGCAGCGTTTATCACAGCTCATCGTAATTGGTGAGTTATCGTTAACCGGCAGCCTGCTTCCAATACGGGGCGCTTTTGCAATGGCTGCGGGATTTCTTCAGGAGCAGTCTCACGAGCATCTGTTGATGCTTCCGATCGCCAATCAAAAAGAGATTTTGTCGATCGGCTCGAATCGACTGCGATTTGCATCAAGCCTTCGTGAGGCGGTTGCTCACATTGCCAGTGACGCTGTGCTTGCGTCTGCCGCCCAAGCCTCATCACCTCCGACTCCGATAGCCGCAACCCTCGATTGGTCAGACGTTCGAGGCCAGTCTGCTGCGAAACGGGCTGCCGTCATCGCCGCTGCTGGTCAGCACAACCTGCTGATGCTGGGCCCACCCGGAGTCGGCAAGTCAATGATGGCGGCTCGGATCGCGGCGCTGCTGCCCAGTCTCGATCATGCCCAAGCCTGCGAGGTTGCTGCGATCCAAAGTCTGATCGGTGATCTTGACCTTAGTCGATGGTGGCGGCCGCCTTATCGATCGCCGCATCATAGCGTCTCATCCCGCGCCCTCATTGGCGGCGGTCAGCCCGTCAGGCCAGGCGAAATCTCGCTGGCCCACCACGGCGTGCTGTTTCTTGATGAGCTAGCGGAGTTCCCGCGCGATGCACTGGAGTCCTTGCGTGAACCGCTGGAGCGTCAAGAAGTAGAGATCGCCCGGGTCCGGGACCGAGTCCGCTTTCCCGCGAACTTTATGCTGATTGCTGCGATGAATCCTTGTCCCTGCGGATACTTTGGTGTCCGCAGTACTAAAAAATGGTGCCGCTGCAGTCCAGACCGCATCCTTCGTTATCGTTCGCGTTTATCCGGGCCCTTGATAGATCGTTTTGATATGGCCGTCGCGATGGAGTCCCCTACCTCTGAGCAGCTGGTGGAGCCCGGTTCGGCAGGTGCGCCTGACCCAACGGGCGCTGTGCTCATCGATCGGGTGGCGCAGGCCCGGAGCCGACAGCTGCATCGACAGGCTTGTCTTAATGCTCGACTTGGCGTTGAAGCGCTTGATCGGCATGCCAACTGTGAGCCGCAGGCAAAACAGCTGCTCGTGCAGGCTGCCACCCGCTGGGGGTGGAGCGCAAGGTCATGGCATCGTCTCATTCGAGTCGCCCGAACGATCGCAGACTTCGAGAATGAGGATCAGATTAGAGTCGCACAGCTCGCTGAGGCAATTGAGTTAAGGCGGGCTATTGACGTGATGGCGCAGGCCCAGGATTTCGAACAAGCCAAACCAGTGCAACGGCCTGCAGGATCACCCAGCCAATAAAAGCGGTGCTCAGCGCCTCCGCCTCGCTCTGGCCAACAGACAGCGCGACATCAGTGATGAGACCCAGGCCCCATTGCATTCCAAATGCGCCGGCGAAGACGACAAAATTAATTCCAGTATTGGCACGCCCTCCCATCCCCACTGGAAATGCCAAGCTGGTTTTTACATAGATCAAGCCGCTGACCGAGGTGGTCACAAAGACCAGTGACCAGCCAAGCAACGGCCAACCCCAGACGTTGGTGATCGCCGCAGCCGAAAACAACAGCATCAGCAGGCATCCTGAAATCAGGACCCGATCAATGGATAGGCGCCAAGTGCTCAGTCGAAGTCCAAGCCAGCTCATCGCGAGATGAGACAGCATCACGACAAAACCGAGCACCAGCAGGCTGCTTGCTGCATCGGTGGCAGTCTGGCCCTCTACGGTTCGAAGCCACGGACCCATCCAGAGGCTCTGCACCGCCAGAAATCCCCCATGGGTGAAGATGCAGACTGGAATTAATCGTCGCACTTGTGGGTGGGCGAAAATGACTCTGGCGCCTGCGATCGTGTAACGCCAATAGGGTTCGCGCGAGGTGCCTGCCGATGGAATCGCGGGCAGTAGCCAGATCAGGCCCGCGACGGAGAGTAGAAACAATAGCGCTGTCAGCAGAAAAACGCCGCGCCAGCCCAGCATCGGCAGCAGTAGTTCCACTGGTAAGGTTGCGGCAAGACCACCAAACGATCCGACCATGAGCATGAGCGAGGCGAGACTGGCCTGCCGATCGGCTGCGAAGCACAGTCGATAGCTGGTGTACGAAGCCATCAGGCAGGCCGAGACGCCGATACCGATCATGGCCCGACCGAGCCACAGCGCCAAAAAGCCTTCAGCGATGCTGCTCAAGACGCAGCCGCCGATCGCAAACATGAGCAGCACGATCTCCACCCGTCGAGGGCTGTGCCGATCCAGAAGTGCGCCAAGTGGGATCTGCATGATTGCGAATGTCAAAAAATAGCTGCTTGACAATAGTCCGAGCTGGGAAGCGGTCAGCGCGAATTCCGCCGTCAGCGGCTCAGAGAGCACGGCATTGACCGAGCGCATGACATAGGAGAGAAAGTAAGCCGCCGCGAAAGGCAGGAATACGGCAGCAAGATGCGGAGAGGGGAGGCCTGCGGTGGACATGTAGGGTGAGTGCGGTGAACGAACGCTTAACGCGAAAGCTTCAGCGATTCGATAAATAGCCGTGCGTCTTCCTCTCTGAGCTCTTGGGCCGGACCTGCGGCAATGATCTCAATGATCCTCACGGGATCGCCCTGCTCGGGCTGCGCTGGGAGGATCGAGAGGCTGCGCATCCATAGCCGAGCGGGCACCGGCCCTGAATCAGGCCGTAGACGCATCTGGCCGCTGGCGATGACTTCATGAATCACCTGATCGCTGTGGTGCAACGTTTGCTGGGAGCGTTGGACCGACTCGGCGCTGATATTGGCAAGCATGGCAGCCTCGAGCTTTTCGCGTGTATCGGACTGGCCATTGAGTGCCCAGCCCACCGCAAACACCGTGTTGTCGATCCGAGCAGAGCGTAGCGTCAAGGTGACCGCATCGGACTCACCGCTGATTTGCAAGGACCGGCTGACTTCTACAGGCTTGCCGGGAAAAAGCGCGGACCCACCAATCGGGTCGAGGCGGACTTCACGCCAATCCATTCGGGGGCTGCAGGCCTGAATGAGTCCGATGAGGCCCACAAGGCTCACACCAAGGATCAAGCGACGCACTAAAATGAAGAATCTCATTGCCGGGGGCAGTTTAGCGTGATCATTGAATTTCGAAGTAAGGCCGCGGGCGGATTTTTTATGACCGAGCCAGTAATGAGGATGGTTTTTGCT
This sequence comes from Betaproteobacteria bacterium, assembly GCA_018970545.1. Lineage (GTDB taxonomy): Bacteria > Pseudomonadota > Gammaproteobacteria > Burkholderiales > Burkholderiaceae_A > Lacustribacter. Next base: position 34,887 of record JAGWWC010000001.1, read on the forward strand.
GCGATTGGGCAGGAGTTTTCGAGCAAAGGAATCTTTACCGAAGCCCAGATTCCGGAGGTCCGCAGTCGTTTGGCCGCGGCCATTGACCAGTCGCGTAAGCAAGATCAATCGCGACTCAATCAGCATGACGAATCGTTGCGTGAGGGCCTAACGTCCATGCAGGAGCTGCCAATCGGGCTGTCGCAGCGGGCCTTCCCTTTGCTCGAGATGCTGACGGCCGCAGAGAAAAAGAAAGTCCCGGTGGTCTGGGGAGTCTAGGGGGTTAAGCGATGTCGGCCGTCTAAAAACCAAGTGCCGGCGCGAGCCGCACGCGGGCGACATCTTCTTTTACCTCCGCCCGCTGTGCGTAATCTTTGAGTTGATCTTCGCCGATCGTGCCGAGATTGAAGTACTGAGATTGGGGATGCCAAAAATAAAAACCAGAGACGGCTGAAGCGGGCATCATGGCAAGATTCTCGGTGAGCGTCATGCCGATTTCATGGGCCCCAAGCGCCTGAAAGAGTGCAGTCTTTACGGTGTGATCGGGGCAAGATGGATATCCCGGAGCCGGACGGATGCCTTGATATTTCTCTGCGATCAAGTCTTCATTGCTCAGCTGTTCATTTGGAGCGTAGCCCCAGAATTCAGTGCGGATTCGCTGGTGCAGGCGTTCTGCAAACGACTCCGCGAGTCGGTCCGCAATCGCCTTTACTAGAATCGCGTTGTAGTCATCGCCCCGAGATTCATAGTCTTTGGCCAGCTGATCGGCGCCTAGGATGCAGACTGCGAAGCAGCCGAGATAATCTGCGCTTGATTGGTCGGCAACATAGTCGGCCAGACTTTTATTGAACTCACCGCTTGGTTTTTGGGTCTGCTGGCGAAGCCCGATCCAGGTCAGGATCGGATGCTGCCGGTTTTCATCCGAATACAGCGTGATGTCTTCGGGCCCGGTACGCTGTGCCGCAAAGAGCCCGAACACCCCATTTGCACTGAGCTTTCTTTGTGACAGTAACTTGGCCAGCATGGCTTTGCCGTCAGCGTAAACCTGGCGGGCCTGGGCCCCGACGACCGCATCATCAAGAATGGCTGGAAAAGGCCCAGCAAGATCCCAGGTCTGAAAAAATGGCGTCCAGTCGATTGTGTCGACCAATTCGTTCAGATCGTAGGCCTTCAAGATGCGACGGCCCAGCGCTTTTGGCGCGGGGGGCGGATTCGCTGAGAAATCGATACGGGGCGCATTGGCCCGCGCCTGCTCCAAGGTGAGCAGTGGCGTGGCAGTTTTGGCAGCGTGGCGCTCCCGCAGTTTTTGATAGTCCCGCATCAGTTCGCCAAGATAGGCGCCCTTTTGGGCGGCATCGCTGGTCAGTGATTGGGCGACCGGTACCGAACGGCTTGCATCGGGTACCCAGATGACTGGCCCCGAATAATTCGGCGCAATCTTGACTGCGGTGTGGATACGGGATGTGGTCGCACCACCAATCAGCAAAGGAATCTGTTTGCAACGGCACCAGTCGTCACGCTCCATTTCTTTCGCGACATACGACATTTCCTCGAGGGAAGGCGTAATCAGTCCTGATAAGCCAATGATGTCGGCGTCGTGGTCTCGCGCGGCCTGCAGGATCTGCTGGGCGGGCACCATGACGCCCAGGTTCACGACCTCGAAGTTATTGCATTGGAGCACTACGGAAACAATGTTCTTACCGATATCGTGAACATCCCCCTTCACGGTAGCGATGATGATTTTTCCTTTGGCCTGAGTAGTGCCTGAGGCCCGCTGCTCCTCTTCAATAAAGGGCACAAGATGGGCAACTGCTGCCTTCATCACCCGGGCCGACTTGACCACCTGCGGCAGAAACATTTTCCCTTGAGCGAATAGGTCTCCCACCACATTCATGCCCGCCATCAAAGGGCCTTCGATGACCTCGATGGGCCGGCCGTTGCGGTCAGCGACTTGCTGTCGGACTTCCTCAGTGTCGTCGACAATGAATTCGGTAAGCCCGTGGACGAGGGCATGCTCAAGACGTTTCTCGGCCGTCAGGCTACGCCATTGCAGCTGCGCCTCTTCTTTCTTACCTTCGCCTTTTAGGGTGGCAGCAAAGTCAATCATCCGCTCGGTGGCATCAGGCCGGCGATTGAGCACAATGTCTTCGACGCGCTCGCGCAATTCCGGTGCAAGGTCTTCATAGACACCGAGCTGCCCCGCATTGACGATGCCCATGGTCATGCCGGCTTTCACCGCATGGTAAAGAAACACCGTGTGAATGGCCTCTCGGGCAGGATCGTTGCCACGAAATGAAAAGCTGACATTGGAGACGCCGCCTGAGATTTTGGCGTAGGGAAGATTCTGACGAATCCAGCGAGTGGCCTCGATAAAGTCGATCGCGTAGGCATTGTGTTCTTCAATGCCTGTCGCAATCGCAAAAATATTAGGATCGAAAATAATGTCTTGCGCAGGGAACTCAACTTCTTCGGTTAAAAGACGATAGGCCCGGGTGCAAATATCTTTTCGCCGCTGCAGGGTATCGGCCTGGCCTTGCTCATCGAAGGCCATCACGATGACTGCCGCGCCGTAGTGTCGGCAGAGCCGCGCCTGCCGCAGAAACTCTGCCTCGCCCTCTTTCATTGAAATTGAATTGACAATCGCCTTGCCTTGAACGCAGCGTAGGCCGGCTTCAATGACGCTCCACTTCGAGGAGTCGATCATGATCGGCACCCGTGCGATGTCGGGCTCTGAGGCAATCAGATTAAGAAAGCGCACCATGGCCGCCTCGGAATCCAGCATGGCCTCATCCATGTTGATATCGATGACCTGGGCGCCGTTTTCAACCTGCTGACGGGCCACGGCGACGGCCTGCTCGTACTCGCCAGCCAAAATGAGGCGAGCGAATTGCTTGGAGCCGGTGACATTGGTCCGCTCACCCACATTGACAAAAAAAGACTGCTCATCGATGTTGCAGGCCTCTAGGCCAGCAAGCCGAAGCTTGGGCACGACCGAAGGAATCTTTCTTGGCGTAAAAGACTTCACCGCATCGGCAATGGCTTGAATGTGCTCAGGCGTTGTGCCGCAGCAGCCGCCGACGATATTCACCCAGCCGAGATCGGCGAATTCTTTTAAAAATCCCGAAGTGATCGGCGGTGTCTCATCAAAGCCGGTCGGCGCCATAGGATTGGGCAGGCCTGCGTTTGGGTAGATACAAATCGCAGTATCGGCAAGCTTGGAAATCTCTTCGACATAGGGCCGCATCAGGGCAGCGCCAAGGGCGCAGTTCAGACCGACAGTGATCGGCCGAGCATGCGAGACACTGTTCCAGAATGCTTCGACAGTCTGACCCGAGAGAATTCGGCCAGAGGCGTCGGTGATGGTGCCAGAAATCATGACGGGCCAACGCTGCTGGCGGGCCTCAAAAACAGACTCCATGGCAAACAGCGCTGCCTTGGCGTTTAAGGTATCGAAGATGGTTTCAAGCAACAGCAGGTCCGCACCGCCATCCAGCAGGGCTTCGATTTGCTCTTGATAGGCCTGACGCAGCTGCTCAAAACTGATGTTGCGTGCCCCTGGATCGTTTACGTCCGGGGAAATCGAAGCCGTTCTCGGTGTTGGCCCGATGGCGCCCGCAACAAATCGAGGTCGATCTGGAGTCGAAAACTGATCGCAGGCTAAGCGGGCTAAGCGTGCCGACTCGAGATTCATCAGGCGGGCCAACTCAGGCAGTCGATAATCTTCCTGCGCGATCGTCGTCGCGCCAAAGGTATTGGTTTCAACAATATCGGCACCAGCCGCAAGATATTGATGGTGAATCTCGGAAATTACTTCTGGCCGTGTTAAAGACAGCAGCTCATTGTTACCTTTGACATCAATGCCTTTTGCGGTCGCCGATTGGATCGACTGCAGCACCTCGGCAGAGAGCTCCGCGCGATCCGAGCCCCGGTATTGTGCTTCGGTCAGCTTGTATTGCTGAATCATGGTACCCGTTGCCCCATCCAAAATCATGATGCGACTGGCCAGCTGCTGGCGCAGTAAGGCAAACGCAGGGGATTCAGGGATAAGGCTTGGCATAAAAATAAAAGCGGGGATCTGTGATCCCCGCGGCTCGGTTTCGGTGGAATTGACCGTTATTTTAGACTGTCTAGCCAGCAGACCAAGCCATCGCTGTTGAGTTTTAAGTCCAGCGCAAGGACTTCTCGACAGACGGCATCTGATAGGGTCACGCCATGATCTCGGAGCTCACCGATGATCAGCTGGTCCAGGCCCTCTCGAATCAGATCGGCCCGGGCCGGCCCTGCGCCCTGGTGCGCAAGAGCGATATCGCAGAAGTCATCAATTTGCTTGATCAGGTGCTGGGCATGCCGGCCGATATCTCGGACCTGGGCATAGTGGGTCAGATAGACCGCAGGCGGGGCCGCATCGGAGATCCGGCGAATCGAGGACTTAAATTCCTCGGGGTTAAATTGCGATGGCGAGGAGGTCACAAAAACATAGGCGCCCTGGGCAGTATCAAAATCTCGATAGGAAATCCCAAAGGTGTCGCCCGTGAAAAAAGAATTGGTGCGGCAATCTCTGATAAACACATGATGCCGGGCATGGCCGGGCGCATCCCAGAATTCGATCTTGCGGCCTGCGAGCTCGATCACCGCACCTTCTGGCGTTTCGATGAGCCGATCAGCCGGAATTGGGCCCATGCCGCCGTACTCCCGTATTGCCATTTCGGTTCCATAGACATCGCAGACCGCCGCCCAGAGCTTGGAGGGGTCAGCGAGGTGCTTCAGGCCGCGGGGGTGGACGGTGACCCGGGCATTCGGGCATTGTTCAAGCAAGGCACCCGCGCCGCCCGCATGATCCAAATGAATGTGGGTGAGCAAAATCCAGTCGACGGATTTGGGTCCAAGGCCGAGTGCACGGAGGGCCTCAAGAATGCGTGGAACGGCATACTGGGTCGCGGTATCGATCACCGCAACGCGGCCTTGCTCAACAATCAAATGAACTGCATCGAATTCATCTCGAACGTAGCCAGAGTCCAACGCAAAAATTCCATCGTCAAAATTCAGTATCTGGGCGGTAGACTGGTCAGCAGCGGCATGCTGATGAAAAGAATGGGCGGCGAGCATAAGCAGAGTATTGTTTAGAGTTTTGATCGGATCAGATCCGTCACTTGCTGTGGGTTGGCTTTGCCCTGAGATTTTTTCATGACCTGACCGACCAGGGCATTTAAGGCTTTGTCTTTGCCGCCCTTGAATTCCTCCACCATTTTGGGGTTGGCAGTCAAGACTTCATCGACCAGCTGGGCAATCAGGCCCGTATCTTGAATCTGCTGCAGTCCCTTTGCGGAAATCACCGCATCTGCTGAGTCGAACTCTCCAGCCCAGAGGCTTGCAAAAATTTCGCGTCCAATCTTGTTGGAGACTGTGCCATCGGCAATGCGTGCGATCAGTTCAGCCAGCTGCACTGCCGAGACTCGGCATTGTTCGATTTCCAGGCCATCTCGGTTCAGACTTGAGGCGACATCACTCATGATCCAGTTGGCAATCACTTTCGGATCGATTCCATGCGATCGGCCCGCATCCAGGGCCTGAAAAAAATAATCAGCAGTGGCACGCGTGGCGGAGACCATTAAGGCATCGTAGTCAGAAAGACCAAATTGCTCGGTTAGTCGCGCCCGCATGGCACCGGGCAGCTCCGGCATCTGAGACTGAATTTCTTCAATCCATGCAGGCTCAAGGATCAGTGGTGGCAGATCGGGGTCCGGAAAATAGCGGTAGTCATGGGCATCTTCTTTTGACCGCATGGCACGGGTTTGCTCGGCATCGGGATCGTAGAGACGGGTCTGTTGAATCACCCGGCCGCCGTCTTCAATCAGCTCGATCTGCCGCTGGGCTTCGATCTCAATGGCCCGCTCAAGAAAGCGAAAGGAGTTTAGATTTTTGATTTCACAGCGCGTACCGAACTGTTGCTGACCGAACGGCCGCACTGACACATTGGCATCCACGCGAAATGAGCCCTCTTGCAGATTGCCATCGCAAATCCCGATCCAGGTCACCAGGCTGTGCAGCGCGCGCGCATAGGCAGCCGCTTCTTTTGCGGATCGCATCACCGGTTCGCTGACAATTTCTAAAAGTGGCGTTCCCGCTCGATTTAAGTCGATTCCTGAGCAGCCCGCAGGTATCGCCGCGATGCCTTCATGGAGTGACTTTCCGGCATCCTCTTCGAGATGGGCCCGAGTGAGATCGATAGGACGCTGCTGGCCCTCGACACTGATCATGACTTGGCCGCCGGAGACCACTGGGGTCTCATACTGGCTGATCTGATAGCCCTTGGGCAGATCAGGATAAAAATAATTCTTTCTCGCGAAGATGGACCGATGGGCGATTTGTCCGCCCACCGCAAGCCCAAACCGTATCGCGCAGGCGGCGGCCTCGCGATTCATGACCGGCAAAACACCGGGCAGCGCCATGTCGACCATATGGGCCTGCGTATTGGGGGCGGCGCCGAACTGAGTCGATGCGGGGGAGAATATTTTCGACGCGGTCTTCAGCTGCACATGGCACTCCAGGCCAATCACAATCTCCCAGCTCATTGTGTCGCTCCAGGCTGCTCGGGCATTTTTTGATGCCAGTCAGTGGCCGATTGAAACTGGTGGGCAGCCCTTAACAGCAATGATTCGTTAAGCCTTGGCGCGATCAGCTGCATTCCGATTGGCCGCGGCCTGCCGGTCCCGGATCCAAAGCCGACGGGCATCGACAGGGCGGGCAGGCCAGCGAGATTTACGCCGAGGGTGTAGATGTCGGCGAGATATTCCTGCAGCGGGTTGCTCGTCGCTTGATCGATATTCCAGGCAACCGTGGGTGCAACGGGTCCAGCAATCAAGTCGCAACCCTCGAATGCGGCATCGAAGTCTTGCGCAACAAGCCGTCGTACACGCTGAGCCTGGATGTAGTAGGCATCGTAGTAGCCGTGTGACAGTACAAAGGTGCCAATCAGAATTCGACGCTTCACTTCCGCGCCGAAGCCCTCCGCCCGCGACCGGCAGTACAAGTCCAGAAGGTCGCTTGGCGCGGCCGCCCGATGGCCATAGCGCACGCCATCAAATCGACTGAGATTGCTCGAGGCCTCGGCAGGAGCAATGACATAGTAGGCGGGAATGCTCAGTGCAGTCCTCGGCAGACTCACCTCACATAAGGTGGCGCCGAGACGCTTGAATTCTGTCAAAGCTTGTTCGACAGCGGATCGAACCTCAGCGCTTAGACCGTCAGCAAAAAATTCTTTGGGCATGCCTACCCGAAGCCCTGACAGCGGCGTACTTATCGGCGCGCCCTTCAATGGCTGATTGATCTCGGCTGCGAAATTCTCTTCGTCAAGCTGCAGGCTGGTGGAATCCTTCGGATCAAAGCCGCACATCGCTGCAAGCAGCACCGCACAGTCCAACGCAGTTCTTGCAATCGGACCGGCTTGATCGAGGCTGGAGGCGTAGGCAATCATCCCCCACCGCGAGGCCCGGCCGTAGGTGGGTTTAATGCCAGTAAGCCCGCACATGGCCGAGGGCTGACGAATCGACCCCCCCGTATCGGTTCCGGTGGCTGCGGGAATGTGGCCCGCCGCAACTGCCGCCGCAGAGCCGCCCGATGATCCGCCAGGCACTGCAAGCGGATCCCAAGGGTTTTTTACCGGCCCAAAAGCCGAGTGGGTATTGCCTGAGCCCATAGCAAATTCATCGCAGTTCAGTTTTCCGGCGCAGACCATGCCAGCCGCCGCTAACCGCTGGACAACAGTCGCATCGAAGGGGCTGACGTAGCCTTGGAGAATTTTTGAGGCGGCTGTCGTTGGCCAGTCGCGGGTGACGAAAATGTCTTTGTGGGCAATCGGCAGTCCCAGCAGAGAAAACCCGGGCGTCTCGCGCTGCGCTGCTTCGGGCCGCATGGCATCGAGCCGCTGCTGGGCCGCGTTGGCCTGCCGCAGCGTGGCCTCTGGCCGAAGTGCGAGCACTGAATTGGTCTGATCAGCCGCCAGCCGGTCGAGCGTCCACTGGGCAAGCTCCACGGCGCTGAAGTCCCGCCGGGCAAGGCCGGTGGCCAGGCTCGAGAGGTCAGAAAATGGCGAAAGCGGGGCGCTCATTCCACGACCCGAGGAACGATAAAGAGGCCCCCGGCGGTCTCAGGGGCACTGGCCATCAGGTCATCTCGGGGCGGAAGCGGCTCGGCGACGTCGGCCCGCAGCCTGAGGCCCACATCATGGGGATGGGCCATCGGCTCAACGCCGGCGGTCGGCGCCCGGGACAGTTCGCCAACCCAGTTCAGTACGGACTGCAGCGCGGGCAGCGTTTCATCATGCTCCCGATCGGAGAGGGCCAGCCGGGCGAGCCGGGCAAGTTTTTCGAGGTCTTGGGCGTCTAGGTTCACAATGAAAAAATCAAGCGGGATGTTTGCTTTATTATCCTTTTCTTTTGCAGCAGGGTTCTCATGCTTGGATTTCTTCGTAATTATTTCTCCCAGGACATCGCGATTGACTTGGGCACCGCCAACACATTGATTTATGTGAAGGGCAAGGGCATCGTATTGGATGAGCCCTCCGTAGTGGCCATCCGATACGAGGGCGGCAACGGCGGCAAAAAAGTGATCGAAGCCGTTGGCCACAAGGCCAAACAAATGCTGGGCAAGGTGCCGGGCAATATCGAGGCCATCCGTCCCATGAAGGATGGTGTCATTGCCGACTTTACGGTGACGGAGCAGATGCTCAAGCAGTTCATCCGAATGGTGCACGAGAAAAAATTTCTTTCCCCGAGCCCCCGCGTCATCATCTGCGTGCCCTGTGGATCCACCCAAGTCGAGCGTCGGGCGATTCGTGAATCGGCATTGTCAGCGGGCTCAAGCCAGGTCTACTTGATTGAAGAGCCGATGGCTGCAGCCATCGGTGCGGGCCTGGCGATCTCAGAGCCGCACGGTGCAATGGTGGTGGATATTGGAGGCGGCACGACCGAAGTCGGCGTGATCTCACTGGGCGGCCTGGTGTATGCGGGAAGTGTGCGGGTCGGCGGCGATAAATTCGACGAGGCGATTACCAACTACATACGACGCAATTTCGGAATGTTGATTGGCGAGCAGACTGCGGAGGCGATCAAAAAACAAATCGGCTCGGCATTTCCGGGAAGTGAGATTCGAGAGATGGAAGTCCGCGGTCGAAACCTCAGCGAGGGAATTCCACGGACCTTTACGGTATCCAGTAATGAAATTCTGGAGGCCCTCACCGAGCCTTTGAATCAGATTGTGGTGGCCATCAAAAATGCGCTCGAGCAGACGCCCCCAGAACTCGCCGCAGATATTGCAGAGCGTGGCCTGATTCTGACGGGTGGCGGTGCATTGCTGCGGGATCTCAATCGTTTGCTATCAGAGGAGACCGGCCTTCCCGTCTACGTTGCCGAGGATCCGCTGTCTTGCGTGGTGCGGGGTTGTGGCGCTGCGTTGGACCGGATTGATGAGTTCAAGGATGTCTTTGCCCACGAATAAGGGGAGTGCCATCACCTAGATATGGCACTTTCGCAGAGTCCTCCACCGCTTTTTAAACAAGGCCTTCCCGCTCGGCTTCGGATGCTGATCGCTGTCATTGCAGCGATCGGAATGCTGTACTCCGATTTGCATTTTGGCATGCTCAAGCCGTTGCGACAGGGGCTGACCATGGTGCTCTACCCCATAGAGCAGCTTTTGATTTTGCCGCGTGATGCCGTGATTTGGTTTGTCCGCTATGCATCGACTGCATCTGACATTGTTGGGCAGCGGGTCACCCTGGAGCGCAAAGAGATCGAAAACTCCGACAGCCTGCTTCAGGTCGAGCAGCTGCGAATCGAAAACGAAAGTCTTCGATCGTTATTTGACCTCCGCAAATCAATCAAACACAAAACAGTAGCTGCACAGATTAGTCACGAGACTCGGGACGCTTTTTCCAATCGCATCGTGATTGATCGCGGCAGCCAACATGGTCTTGCGCCGGGACATCCGGTGATCAATGCCCAGGGTGTGGTGGGCCAGGTCGTCCGGGTCTCCCCGATCACCGCAGAGGTGTCGCTGGTGACAGATCCATCTCTAATGATCCCCGTGGCGCTGCCGCGCTCGGGCCTTCGCAGCCTGGCCTCGGGAACAGGCGACGGCCAGCAGGTTGAGCTGAAATATCTCAATATCAATGCTGAGGTAGAAGTGGGGGATGTGTTGGTCACGTCGGGCCTTGATGGCCTTTATCCCAGTGGTCTGCCGGTTGCAAAAATTAATCGGGTCGAGCGGGCGGGCAGCGGCCAGTTCCCGCGTATTACGTCAACGCCGGTGGCTCCGATCGGTACGCTCCAGCATGTTTTGGTGATTCTGATTGACCAAGAATTGATTCCGCCAGCCCCTCGCGAGCTGGATCGACCGATTCCCAAAGCCAGAAGTGAGATGAACAAGTGAGGCTCTGGAGATGAAACGGACCATGCTCGGCCGTGCGCCCACGACCTCGATGATCACGGGCTCCATTGCGGTGGCGTTTGTGCTCGAAATGTTGCCCTGGGGGGGCTTTCCTGCCCCGGATTTTCTCGCCCTGATTTTGGTGTTTTGGAATATTTTTCAGCCGCGGCGGGTTGGCATTGCGTTGGCGTGGCTGTTGGGCCTACTGATGGATGTGCATGCCGGCTCATTACTGGGCCAGCATGCACTGGCCTATTCGATTCTGTCGTACGGAGCGATTGCCTTACACCGACGTCTGCTCTGGTATTCGTTGACCGGCCAGGCTCTGCAGCTGCTGCCATTGTTTTTCCTCGCCAAAGTGATTGTGGTGTTGGTTCATTTGTTCTTTTCTGGGATCGGTCCGACCTGGACATTTTTTGTCTCACCGCTACTGACCGCTGCCTTGTGGCTGCCGATGACGATTGGTATTTTGAATCGTCTGAATCGACCACAAAGCTCAACGGCAGCGATTGGCCGTTAGGGACTCAGGACCGCAGCAAGCGATGACCGAATTTCGCGCCAATGACTCCAAAGATTTTCGGCTGCGCGCCTCTTTTGTCGCGGCATTGGTGCTCATCGCTTTTTCCTTGCTGCTGCTGCGTTTTGCGTATCTGCAAATTTGGCGTTACTACGATTTCCACGCTCTATCAGAAGAAAATCGTGTTGCCTTGCTGCCAGTTCAAGCGCCGCGCGGCGAGATCTTCGATCGACACGGCAACATCATTGCCCGCAATGGATCTGCATTTGCCCTGGAGATTGAGCCCCATAAGGTGCCTCAACTCGAGGAGACGCTGCAGTTTTTGGCCACGTTGATCAAAATTGATGAGCTTGATCTTCGTCGTTTTCGGCGCCTGAAGAGTGAGCTGCGACGGTTCGATACCATACCGCTTCGTCCGACGCTCAATGACGCAGAGGTGGCCCGCATTGTTGTGCATCTTCATCGGCTTCCGGGGGTGTCGGTCAACGTTCGCAGCATGCGGTACTACCCCTATGGCGATTCGTCATCGCACTTATTGGGCCATATCGGGCGGATTTCCAAGCGCGATCGCGAACGAATTGAGCAGTCTGATCTGGCCTCAAGTTATTTCGGCACATCGCACATCGGCAAGCTGGGGCTCGAACAGGCCTATGAGGAGCAACTGCGCGGTCGAACGGGCTTTGACCGTATGGAAATTACCGCAGGCGGCAGGATGGTGAGAAGTCTCGCACGCCGACTGCCAGTGCCTGGGCAGAATCTCAGGCTATCAATTGATGGCGAACTCCAGCGAACGATCGAACAGGCATACGGCAAGCGCCGCGGCGCCTTGGTTGCGCTGGTGCCCGCAACCGGCGAAATCCTCGCTTTTGTGTCGATGCCAAATTTTAATCCTGCGCTTTTCATCGACGGGATTGATTCAACAACCTGGGATGCGCTGAACAATTCTCCTGACAAACCATTGCTCAACCGGCCGCTGCGGGGCACCTATCCGCCGGGATCGACTTACAAGCCCTTTATGGCGCTGGCAGCGTTGGAGTCGGGCACCCGAAAGCCGGAGGACACGATCAGTGACCCCGGATTTTTTATGTTTGGCAATCATAAGTTCAGAGACAGCAAGCCTGAGGGCAACGGCATCGTTGATCTGCGCAAGTCAATTGTGGTCTCGAGTGATACGTACTACTACATTGTGGCCCGCGACATGGGTGTCGATATGATCCATCAATACGTCGAGCCCTGGGGGTTTGGTCAACGAACGGGTGTGGATTTGATTGGTGAGGTCAATGGAATTTTGCCTTCGTCAAAGTGGAAAATGGAACGCTTCAAGCAACCCTGGCATCCGGGCGAGAACATGTCGATTGGAATTGGGCAGGGCTATAACTCTTTCTCGATGCTGCAGATGGCGGTGGCGACCGCAGGACTGGCCAATCGCGGCGTGATCATGAAGCCAAAGCTCGTCAAAGCCATTGAGGATCCGAACACTGGAGACATCATCAAAACAGAGCCTGAGTTAATGCGAAAGGTCGAGGTCAGTGACAAGCACCTTGATCTGGTGATCGATGCCATGGTGGAGGTCAATAAGTCCGGCACTGGGGCCCGGGTCTTTTCCGGAGCGCCTTATCGAGTAGCGGGCAAGACTGGCACCGCACAAGTGATCAGCATTGGCCAGAATGAAAAGTACAGCGCCGCCCGAGTGGCAGAGCGGCATCGGGACCATTCCTTGTACATGGCCTTCGCGCCGGCGGAGCAGCCCGAGGTGGCGCTGGCCCTGATTGTGGAAAACGGCGGATTCGGGGCCGCCGCCGCCGCTCCGATCGCTCGGCTTGTGTTTGATCATGTCCTGTTGAAAAAGGGCGTAGCCCGTGGCCAGTGAGATCATTCCGAGGGGCTGGCGGGGCATCTGGCTGAGGATCCAGCCTTGGGTAGCGGTGTTCGACGGCCCGTTTATGTTGTTTTTCTTGGGCATTGCGTTTCTCTCCACCATCACGCTGTACAGCGCCGGCAATGATTTTGATGGCCGGTTTGTGGGCCACATTCGTAACCTCAGCATTGCGGTTCTCATTATGTGGCTTGTCGCTCATATTCCGCCCGTGATGATCCATCGGGTCGCAGTGCCGTTGTTTGTGATTGGCGTACTGCTGCTTTTGGCAGTGGCTTTGTTTGGTGACGTCTCCAAGGGCGCCCGCCGCTGGCTGAATATCGGTATCACCCGGATTCAGCCCTCTGAGTTGATGAAAATCGCTATGCCCATGATGCTGGCTTGGCTGGTGCATCGGGTCGAGGGGCTGCGGTCGATTCAGCACTGGCTTGTGGCGGTGCTGTTGCTGATGGTCCCGACCGCTTTTATTCTCGCCCAGCCAGATCTGGGCACTGCGATATTGGTATTTTCGGCAGGACTTTTCGTTTTGTTTTTTGCCGGCCTTCCATGGCGTCTGGTTCTGGTGGCCCTCGGAATCGCGGTTCTCGGGGTGTTGCTGCTGATCGTTTTCGGCGATGCGGCCTGCGCCGATGGTGTGAATTGGCCAGGATTGCGGGAGTATCAGCGTCAGCGCGTCTGCACACTGCTGGATCCTATGCGGGATCCGTTGGGCAAGGGCTTTCACATTATTCAGTCGATTATCGCCGTCGGGTCTGGGGGGGTTTTTGGCAAGGGCTGGATGCAGGGCACACAGACCCATCTGGAATTCATTCCAGAGCGCACCACCGACTTTCTTTTTGCGGCCTACTCTGAGGAGTTTGGCCTGCTGGGCAACCTGCTGTTGTTGAGTCTTTACGCCGGCTTAATTCTGCGCGGCTTATGGATTGCAATTGGTGCACCAACATTGTTTTCTCGGCTTTTGGCTGGGGCGATTTCGCTCACCATTTTCAATTACGCCTTTGTCAACATGGGTATGGTGACCGGAGTGCTCCCGGTGGTTGGCGTGCCGCTGCCTTGGATGTCGTACGGGGGCACTGCGATGGTGACCCTCGGTTTCGGTGCGGGCATTCTGATGAGCATTGCCCGGACCCGCTCGCAGACCGTGCAGGGATTCGTGCTGCAGAGGTCCTCGTAAGCGGCGTCTCATGCAGGCCGATATCGTGATCATCGGAGCAGGCAGCGCGGGATGCCTGCTGGCCAATCGACTCTCTGCAGACCCTCGCCGTCAGGTCTTGCTCATCGAGGCGGGGGGTGAGGATGACTGGATCTGGATCAAGATCCCGGTCGGCTACCTGTTTGCGATTGCCAATCCACGAACCGATTGGTGTTTTAAAACCGAGCCAGATCCCGGCCTGAATGGAAGATCCATTCACTACGCCCGCGGCCGCGTAATTGGCGGCTCATCATCGATTAACGCAATGATCTATATGCGCGGTCAGGCGTCAGACTATGACCGATGGGTGCAGGCAACGGGCGATGACCGCTGGGGATGGTCGGGGGCGCTGGCCACTTATCGCGCGATGGAGGATTATTTTGGCGGATCCAATACCTGGCATGGTGTTGGCGGTGAAATGCGCGTGGAGTCTCCGCGGGTCCGTTGGGAGATTCTGGATGCCTGGCGGCAGGCTGCCGCTGAGCAAGGCATTGCGGCCATCGAGGAATTCAATCGCGGCGATAACTCGGGCTGCGCTTATTTTCATGTGACACAACGCCGAGGAATTCGCTGGTCAATGGCAGATGCGTTTCTGCATCCTGTGCGACACCGTTCCAATTTAAAAGTAATCACAAAGTCGCAAGTCTTGCGGCTCATCACCGCGCCGATATCATCCGAGACCGCCCATCAGCGCCAGTATGTTGAGTCCGCCTGGGCCAATGCCGCCCACGAGGTGACGGGCGTCGAAATACTCCATGAGGGCAGCAGGCAGCGCATATCAGCCCGCGATCAGGTGATCTTGTCAGCCGGCGCAGTCAGTTCACCGCACCTGCTGCAGGCCTCTGGAATCGGCCCGGCCGCAGTGCTCTCCTCGGCTGGTGTGCCGATCGTTCATGATCTTGCTGGGGTTGGCGAGAATCTTCAAGATCACTTGCAAATCCGTACGGTCTATCGGGTGGCCAATTGCGCCACGGTGAATACCTTGTATCGAAATCCTCTGACTCGAATTGGGATGGCCTTGCAGTACGCTTTTTTGCGCTCCGGCCCAATGACCATGCCACCCTCGACGCTTGGCGCATTTGCCAAAAGCCGGCCCGAGTGCGCAACGCCGGATCTTGAGTGGCATGTGCAGCCCTTATCGTTGCCAAAATTCGGGGAGCCGCTCCATCGCTTTAATGCAATCACCCCGAGTGTCTGCAATTTACGCCCGAGCTCCCGCGGCACCATCCGCTTAGCCCATCCGGACCCGATGGCATCACCCAAAATCATGTGCAACTACTTGTCGACTGAGGACGATCGGCAGGCCGCCGTGGCGGGTCTGCGATGGACCCGCCGAATCATGCAGAGCCAGGCGCTGAAACGCTACCGGCCCACCGAGATGTTGCCGGGGCCTGACGTGCAGACCGAGGCCGAGCTCGTGCATGCTGCCCGCGATCTGGGCACTACGATTTTCCATCCAGTGGCGACCTGCGCGATGGGCCGTGTGGATAGCCGGGGCCGGGCGGCAGATCCGATGTCTGTGCTGGACACCGACTGCCGGCTGAGGGGTGTCGCACGGCTTCGCGTGGTCGATGCCTCGGCGATGCCCTCAATTACCTCGGGCAATACCAATGCCCCGGTGATGCTGATTGCCGAACAGGTTGCGCGGCGGATGCTGGCCGAGAAAGCTTAGCCGGCGCGATCTAGCTGCCGTAGTCGATGACAAGCGGCGCGTGATCTGAAAATCGATCTGCAGTGTGAATAAAGCACGAGCGGGCAATGTTGGCCAGCCCGGGTGTGGCGATCTGGTAATCGATTCGCCAGCCAACATTTTTCTCTCGAGCCTGTCCGCGTTGGCTCCACCAGGTGTACTGATCGGGCCGTGAATCGAGCCTGCGAAACACATCAACCCATCCCAGCCCATCAAAGACTTGGGTAAGCCAGGCACGCTCTTCCGGCAGAAAGCCCGAATTTTTCAGGTTGCCTTTCCAGTTTTTCAGATCAATTTCTTGATGTGCGATATTCCAATCACCGCAAATCAGAAATTCCCGGCCTGTTTTTTGATGCTCCTTAAACCATGACTCAAGCACGGGATAAAACGCATCCAGGAATCGAAACTTAGAGGCCTGACGCTCTTCAGATGCAGACCCAGAGGGCAGGTAGACGCTGATCATAGATACGGGGGTCTTGGCCTGATCAAAATCCATCCGCAAGACACGGCCCTCATCGTCAAATTCTTGAACTCCGATGCCACGCAGAATGCGCGAGGGCGCCAGTGCGCTGTAGATACCGACACCGCTGTAGCCCTTTTTCTGGGCGCAAAAAAATACTCCCTGAAGCGTCTGGCTGTTATGCAAAATGCGAAAGTGCTCATCGGTTAGATCTTGCTCCTGGGCCTTCAGTTCCTGTACGCAAACCACATCGGCCTGCAGATGGCCGAGCCATGTCAGGGCCCCTTTTGACGCCGCCGAGCGAATGCCATTGAGATTCAGTGAAACGATGCGCATGGGTGATATTCTCTCGCATCATGGCCCATTCCTATGATTCACGACCCGCCGACCAGGAATTTATTCGGTTTGCCATCGATGCCGGCGTATTAAAGTTCGGCAGCTTCATCACCAAAGCGGGCCGCGAGTCCCCGTATTTTTTCAATGCTGGACTTTTTGATCACGGCGGCACGCTGGGCGCACTGGCAGGCTTTTATGCCAAGACATTTTTGGCGGCGGAATTTGATGGCCGGCTGCAGGCCGATGGCCTATTTGGGCCAGCCTATAAAGGCATTCCCTTGGTCAGCGCCACAGCGGTGGCCTTATCGCACGCGGGCCGCGACATTGGTTTTTCATATAACCGCAAAGAAGCCAAAGATCACGGTGAGGGTGGAGTCGTGGTGGGCCGGCCCTTGGCTGGCCGCATTTTGATTGTGGATGATGTGATATCGGCGGGCACTTCAGTACGGGAATCGGTTGACATTATTCGTGCCCACGGCGCAACACCAGCGGGCGTGCTGATCGCGTTGGATCGGATGGAACGTGGCGGCACTGCCAGCGCGCCAACCGAGCGCTCTGCTGTCCAAGAAGTCCAGGACCTCTTCGGAATCCCGGTGATTGCGATCGCCAATCTCGCGGATCTTTTGGAGTTTCTCGATCGCTCTGACAACCGGGAGCTTTCCCGTTATCGGGATGCGGTTGCCGCCTATCGTGAGCGATGGGGTGTTGCTTAAAGGCTTGGATCGGGAGGCAGTTGATCGATCGATACGCCAATGGCCTGCGCAAACAGCGGCAACACAAGGTCAAGATGCCGTTCAATTTCTGCGATGCGATTGTTCCCCGAGGGATGAGTCGATAACCATTGCGGCGGCGTATTTTTGGATTGGGCTGACATTTTTCTCCACAGCGTAATACCAGCACGTGGATCAAAGCCTGCCCGTGCAGCAATATCTAGACCGATCAAGTCTGCCTCGCCTTCATCGTCGCGAGAAAATTTCAGCATGGTCAGCTGTGCCCCGTAATCCATCACCGTGCGGCCGGCTTCTCCTAGCCCAAGCACGGACGACAGCACCGTTGCTCCAATACCTGTGAGCTGGTGTTTGGCAAGCCGCTCTCGCGAATGTTCGCGCAAGGCATGGGCCATCTCGTGGCCCATGATCATGGCCACCTCATCATCGGTGAGTTTGAGCCGATCGAGAATGCCGGTATAAAAACCAATCTTTCCGCCGGGCATGCAAAACGCATTAATGGCGTTGGATCCAAATAGCTGCACTTCCCAAGGCCAGTTGACGGCCTTGGAATTCCATCGGCCAATGTGGGGCATGAGCCGCTTTGCGATCGCTCGCAGCCGAATCAGCTGCGGATGATCATCTGCCGCCAGGGCATTTTTTTCGGATGCCTGGCGTTTCATCTGCGCAAATTGCTGTCCCGCAGCTCGCTCAAGCTGTTCTGCGGGGATTAGATTTTTGAGTCGTGATGGCCGCTCAAGCGTGATGCCTTCAGCAGCAGGCTGCGCAAACGCAGACATCCCTGTTGCCAGAAAGGCCAGTCCAATTGCGGCCGCAGTGCGGGTCGCCCAGTGAGCAGCAAAAAAGCGCATATCCGATGACAATACTGCCTCATGAATCCAAATCGCAATGGCCAGCAGCCCGCCATCACGGCCCCGCCACCCCGATCCCTGCTGACCATGACTCTGCTGCTCGGTTTTGCGAGCGGCCTGCCGCTGGCACTTTCGGCGGGCACCCTGCAGGCCTGGCTGACGGTCGAAGGTGTCAATTTAAAAACCCTCGGCTGGCTGACCCTGCTGGGACTACCGTACACCTATAAGTTCCTATGGGCGCCGCTTCTGGACCGCTACCGATTGCCGGCCGCAGGAAATTGGACGGGCCGCCGCCGGGGCTGGCTGGTCGCCCTGTTATTGGCAATGGCGGCTGTGCTTGCGGCAATGTCATTTCAGGCCCCCTCCTCAGATCCCAACAGCCTGATCTGGCTTGCCGCCTTGGCCTTTGGCCTGGTGATTCTCTCGGCAAGTTTTGACATCGTGTTCGATGCCTGGCGGGCGGAGTCATTAACGCCTGCGCAACGTGGACTGGGTGCCGCATGGTCGGTGATCGGCTATCGGCTCGCGATGCTGACCTCGGGGGGGCTTGCCCTAATGTTGGCCGATCTCTGGCTGGGATTTCAGGGGGTCTATCTGCTGATGGCGGGCTTTGCCGTGGTTTTTGCGGTGATTGCCGCGATAGCGCCGGAGCCCACCCAGGCGCCCGCGCCACGCTCCTTGGTGCTTGCGGTTGTCGAGCCCTTTAAGGAATTTTTCGGCCGACCCGGCGCCCTGCTTTTTCTTTTGATGATCGTGCTCTACAAATTTGGAGATGCTTTTGCGGGCAGCCTATCGACTGCATTTCTAATTCGTGGCGCGGGATTTACCCCTGCCGAAGTCGGTGCAGTAAATAAAGGCATGGGCCTTCTGGCGACCCTGGTGGGCGGACTGGCGGGCGGATTGTTGCTGTCGCGAATTTCGCTTTGGCAGGCCTTGCTGGTTTTCGGCGTGCTTCAGGGCGTTACCAATCTTGGATTTTGGTGGCTGGCCTCGACCACCCCCACGCTTGCCGGGATGACGGCGGTCGTTCTTTTGGAAAACCTTGCAGGAGGAATGGGCACCGCTGCCTTTGTTGCCCTGCTCATGGGCCTGTGCGATGTGCGATTTACCGCGACGCAGTTCGCACTGCTCTCGGCCCTGGCCTCGATTGGTCGAGTTGTGATCGGCCCAGTCGCTGGCGTGGTGGCCTCGGACTGGGGCTGGCCCGAGTTTTTTTTGCTCTCGACCGTGCTGGCAATACCTGGCGTTCTCTTGCTGGCGCTGATGCGCCAGCGTTTTGATCGGTTTACTTCACCACCAATACCGGCACAGGACTGATGCTGATCAGCTTGGTGGTCACCGACCCCAGTATCAAATCACTTAAGCTGCTGCGGCCCTTGCCGCCCATAATCATCAGATCGACCTTTTCTTTTTTGATGATTTCAATCAGTGTGGGGGCGACTTCGCCATGGCCTTTGATGACTTGGGCAGAAAGCCCAGAGTCCGCGACTGCCTGACGGGCGGACTTCAGTTCCTCTTCTGCGATCTGATCCATGTACTGCTCGATCTGATGGCGATCAATTCCCTTTGCAACCGGAGAGATCAGGGCCGACAAATGGACATTCATCAGACTCAGCGAGGGGGACTGTTTGAGCTGCTGGGCAAGACCAATCGCATGTTTTACAGCCCGCAGGGAATTTTCTGAGCCATCAACGGCAATACCAATATGCATCGTGACCTCCTGATGAAGGCCACTGATTTTATTCGACGGTGACGCTCTTGGCGAGATTGCGCGGCTTATCCACATCATGGCCACGTGCACATGCCACGTGGTAGGCAAGGAACTGCAGTGGAATTACATGCAGGATGGGGGATAGGGGCCCCGCATGATCCCCAAGTGTGATCACATGAACGCCGTCCGAGGATTCAATTCCGGAGCCCTTGTCGGCAATGATGTAAAGCTCGCCCCCGCGGGCGCGGACTTCTTGCAGATTACTTTTCAGTTTCTCGCTGAGCTGATCGTTCGGCGCAACTGCAATCACGGGCATTGATGCATCCACCAAGGCAAGCGGCCCATGCTTGAGCTCCCCTGCCGCATAAGCCTCTGCGTGGATGTAGCTGATCTCTTTGAGCTTAAGGGCGCCCTCCATCGCAATGGGATAGTGAATGCCTCGGCCAAGAAATAGTGCATTCTGTTTGTCAATGAAGTGATTGGCCCAGGATTTAAATTGCGCCTCGGCCGACAGAATCTGCACCATTGCAGTCGGAAGATGTCGCAGCGAGACCAGGGCCTCCTGCTCTTGCTCGCGGCTTAAGTGGCCACGGGCCTTGGCCAGAAGCAGGGTAATAAGAAAAAGGCTAGCCAATTGCGTGGTGAACGCCTTGGTCGAGGCCACGCCAATCTCGGGGCCGGCTCGGGTCAGCAGACGCAGCGTGCAAGCGCGCATCAGTGATGATTCGGGCACATTGCAGATCGCAAGGCTGGCGGCAGCACCGCTGCGGGTTGCAAACTGAAGTGCGGCCAAAGTATCGGCAGTCTCACCCGATTGTGAGATGGCGATTACCAGGGTATTGGGCAGCATGACCGAGTCCCGGTAGCGATATTCGCTGGCGATCTCAAGCGACACTGGGATTCGTGCAATGGATTCAATCCAATAGCGGGCAACCATTCCCGCATGAAAGCTGGTGCCGCAGGCCAGAATCAGCACCTGTTGAATGCGGCTGATGGCCTTCTCGCCATCGGGGCCCAACAACCCAGGCGACAAAGCATGGGCACCCATTGCATCTTCAAGGGTCGCCGCGACGGCGCCAGGCTGCTCGAGAATTTCTTTGTGCATGTAATGGGCATGCGGGCCCAACTCAACATCATCGGCCGAGAGGCTGCTGATGACCGCGTTGCGATGAATCTTCTTGCCCTGGACATCTTGGAGTTCTGCTGAATTCTCGGTGAGCCTCACGAGATCACCGTCCTCTAGATAAACAATATTTCTCGTCACTTGCAGCAAGGCTGAGGTGTCTGAGGCCAAAAACATTCCCTGCTGATTTTCGGTAAGCCCAAGCAAGAGCGGCGCACCCTGTCGTGTGCCGACGAGCTCCTGTGGATCTTGGCTGCTCATGACGGCGATGGCATAGGCACCTTTGAGCTGCTGACGGGCCTCATGCACCGCCTGCCGAAGGCTTTTACAGCCCTGGCGAAAACGATGAATCAGATGTGCGACGACCTCAGTGTCAGTCTCGGAATGAAAGACATAGCCCTGGCCGGAGAGCGATTCGCGCAGCGTGTCATGGTTTTCAATAATGCCGTTATGGACAACGCAGATGGCCAGACCATCACGCTCAGACAGATGGGGGTGGGCATTGCTGTCGGTCACACCCCCATGCGTTGCCCAGCGGGTATGGGCAATGCCCAGGGTTGCGGTCTGGTCTGAAGACTTCTGCTCCAGCTCTGCAACCCGGCCCACGGCCCGAATACGGCGAATCCCGTCTTCTTTTGCAATCGCCAGTCCGGCAGAGTCGTATCCACGGTACTCGAGCTTTTTCAAACCCTCAATCAGAATCGGCACAACATTGATTCCTGAGCTCGGAGCGACGACCGCTCCGACAATGCCACACATATCAGTGTTCCTTTTTCTGGGGCCGTCGGTAATTCTTGATGGTCACCTGCTGGGCTCTTGAGATCGTCAGCGCATCTTCAGGCGCATCCTGGGTTAGTGTTGTGCCCGCACCAAGGGTAGCGCCCCTGCCAACAGTCACGGGTGCCACGAGCTGAGTGTCTGAGCCAATAAAGACATCATCTTCAATGGTGGTACGGTGTTTTTCTGCGCCATCGTAGTTGCAGGTAATGGTGCCTGCTCCGACATTGACTCGGCTGCCAATGCTGGCATCACCAAGATAAGAAAGATGGTTGGCTTTGGATCGCGGACCCAGCACGCTATTTTTTACTTCAACGAAATTTCCGATATGCACACCCTCAGCAAGCTCGGTGCCGGGCCGCAGCCGGGCGTAGGGCCCGATCACGGATTTTGGACCGATGGCAGCGCCATCGATATGACTGAAGGCTTCAATGACCGCCTCTTGGCCAATCTGAGCATTACGAATGACGCAGTGCGGGCCAATGACAGCTCCTGCTGCAATCTGAACAGTGCCTTCGAAAATACAGCCAACGCCGATGCTGACGTCTGATGCGCATTCAAGCCGGCCGAGCACATCAATTCTTTCGGGGTCTTGCAGCCGAACGCCCGCGGACATGAGCTGCTGGGCGATGCCGCGCTGATAAGCGCGTTCGATCTGAGCCCGGTCCTCCTGGCTGTTGACGCCGAGAATTTCTTCGACGTGGTCAGACCGTAGGGCGTGAACCGGTTTGCCCTCCGCCACTGATTTGGCAATGATGTCGGTGAGATAAAACTCATTTTGCGCGTTGCGGTTATCGATCGCAGAGACCCAGGCGGCAAGATATTCTGCCGGCGCCGCCATAAAACCGGTATTGATCTCACAAATCGAGCGAATCACAGCATCGGCATCTTTTTCTTCAACAATGCGTTGGATGTGTTGATGCGCATCACGAACGATGCGACCGTATCCGATTGGGGATTCGAGCACTGCGGTCAGCACGGCCAGACCCCGATTGTTCTCTGCGATATCCACCAGCTGGCGCAGGGTCTGGCTGCGGATTAAGGGAACATCTCCATACAGAACCAGCGCAGCAGACTGGAGGTCGAGCTTTGGCAGTGTCTGCGCCACCGCATGGCCAGTGCCCTGAGGTGGATCCTGGATGACCCAGTCAATGGGGGCAGCTTTCGAGATGTCGGGCAGCGCCTGTATGGCAGCCTTGACTTGGTCTGCGCCGTGTCCGATGACAACGATAATTTTTTTTGGGTTGAGCGCCTGTGCGGTCTTCAGCACATGGCCCAGCATCGGCATGCCCCCAACAGGATGGAGCACCTTGGGCAGCCCGGAGCGCATCCGGGTTCCTTTGCCGGCTGCCAGAATGACGACATTCATACGTGCCGGGCATCCCCGCCATGGCCATGGGCCCGATTCGGCGAAATCGCGGAGCCGATCAGCATGCCGAGTGCGCTGGCAATCAGTCCGATCAGCTGGGGTTCGACAGGCTCTTCAATCCCAAGGATCTCCAATATCAGCCAGACACTGAGGCCCGCGGTAATGGCAAGTCCCGCCCCCAGATTGCTGGCTTTTTTCCAAAAAAGGCCCGCTGCCAGCGGCACGAAGGCGCCGGCAAGTGTGATGCGGTAGGCATTTTCGACCATGCCATGAATGCTCTCGTCGGTCATGATCGAATAAAACGTCACGATGATCGTGAAGACCAATACAGTGATGCGCAACGACCAGAGAAACTGCTGATCACTCATGCGCGGTGCGAAGCCTTTTAAGACGTTCTCAGCAAAAGTGACGGATGGCGCCAAGAGCGTGCCCGAGGCGGTACTCATGATGACCGAGATCAGCGCCCCAAAGAAAATCACCTGCAGCCAGAAGGGCATATGGCCCATGATCAGCGAGGGCAGAATCATCTGCGAGTCTTCTTCAAGAAACTTTTTGACCATCTCTGGATCGATGATGGTGGCGGTGTATGCCAGAAACAGCGGCACCGCAGCAAAAAAGAAGTAACTGACGCCGCCAAAGGTTGTGCCCCATACGGCGACGGTCTCGTTTTTTGATGAATTCACGCGCTGGAAAACATCCTGCTGAGGAATTGATCCGAGGGCCATCGTGACCAATGCCGCGACCCAGCCAAGAATTTCAATGGCATCCATGCTCGGGAGCCACTCAAACTTTCCTTCTGCGGCGGCTTTGGCAAAGACCTGGCCGATGCCACCGGCCTGGTCAGCCGCATTTTGGGTAACCAGAAGCAGTCCAATGACGATCACAATCATCTGCACAAACGTTGTGAGCGCCACCGACCACATGCCACCAAAGATGGTGTAGATCAGCACCACAGCAGCGCCGATGAGCATGCCCTGGGTCTGCGAGATCGCATCTTCCGACAGCACATTAAAGACCAGCCCCAGGGCGGTGATTTGCGCGGATACCCACCCCAAGTAAGAAATCACGATGCAGATGGACAAAATCAGCTCGGTCTGGCGGTTATAGCGAATACGAAAGTAGTCACCCAGTGTGAGCAGATTCATTTTGTACAAGGGCCGAGCGAACACTAGGCCAAACAGCACCAGGCATAACGATGCGCCCAGCGGATCGGAAATCAGGCCGCGCGCACCCTCTTCCAGAAAGGTGGCGGAGATTCCCAGCACAGTCTCTGCGCCAAACCAGGTTGCGAACACCATGGCCAGCACGATGGCCATTGGCAGATTGCGGCCGGCGGTCACATAGTCGCGCGCATTGTGAACTTTGGTGGCGCCATATAAACCGATCGCAATCGATACCAGCAGATAAGCGATAACCAGACCGAGCAGCATGGAGACCTCCTTTCGGCAGTAAACGGGAACGCGGGCAAGCCCCGATTATAGGAGGGGGTGTCGGGTTTTTTGGTTCAGCACTACAGCGGGGTTCCACCAAGGCCGAGCCCTACCACTGCAAGTACGGCAAGCAGTAATCCGGCCAAGATCCAAATGGCCCGACGCAGCCGCTGCTGTTCGGCAGCGAGCTCACGGAGTTGGGCCTGCACATCGCTCTGGCCACCCTGCGCTGCCTGAGCAAGGGCCTGATGGACAAGCCGTGGCAGCTGCGGCAGGGTCTGTGCCCAGCGCTCTGATTCTTTTTGTAGATTTTTTCTCAGGGCCCGAAAGCCAATCTGCTCTTGCATCCAGCGCTCCAGAAATGGCATCGCGGTCTTCCAGAGATCGAGATCGGGGTCCAGCTGCCGGCCCAGGCCTTCTACATTGAGCAGCGTTTTCTGCAGCAGGGTCAGCTGCGGCTGAATCACTACATGAAAGCGGCGTGAGACTTGAAAAAGCCGAACCAGCACCTGGCCCAGGGAGATTTCCTTTAACGGCCGGTCAAAGAAAGGCTCACAGACGCCACGGATTGCAATTTCAAGTGCATCCACACGGCTTTCGGCAGGCACCCAGCCGGATTCGACATGAAGCTCTGCGACGCGCCGGTAATCGCGGCGAAAAAAGGCGAGAAAGTTTTGCGCCAGGTAGTTTTTATCCACCTCGGACAGCGTGCCCACGATGCCAAAGTCCAGCGCAATATATTTTCCAAAGTGCGGGCCCCGATCGGCGACCAGAATATTCCCTGGATGCATATCGGCATGAAAGTAGCCATCACGAAACACCTGGGTGAAAAAAATCTCGACACCGTGCCGCGAGAGCTGCTTTAAATCAATGCCTTTGGCTTTGAGCTCTTCAAAGCGGTTAATCGGTATGCCATAGATACGCTCCATGACAATCACATCAGGCCGGCAGAGATCCCAGACCATCTCTGGAATTTTTAAAAGCCCTGAGTCAGCGAAATTACGACGCAGCTGACTTGCATTGGCAGCCTCACGCACGAGATCAAGCTCATCATGCAGATAACCATCGAATTCCTGGACGTTCTCAACCGGCTTCAGGCGCCGACCATCGCTGGAAAAGCGTGCGACAAATCGCGCAATAAGATTGAGCCAAGCCAGGTCCTGCTCAATGATTTTCAGCATGCCGGGCCGCAATACCTTAACGGCAACTTCTCGGCCATCGATGAGCCGGCCGAGGTGGACCTGCGCAATCGAGGCGCTGGCGATGGGGTTTCGATCAAATTCAGAAAATAACGCGGAGATCGATTTGCCAAAAGAACGCTCAATCGTGGCGACCGCAAGATTTGAGTCAAAGGGAGGCACCTGATCTTGGAGCTTGGCCAGCTCATCTGCAATATCCTCCGGCAAGACATCGCGCCGGGTGGAGAGCACCTGGCCGAATTTCACAAAGATCGGCCCAAGCTCCTCCAGCGCTAGCCGCAGTCGAACACCGCGTGGTGTAGTGATGGTGCGGCCAATGCGCGAGAACCGGAGGACCGTCGTGAGCAGTCGGGAGTCAAAGGTTCGGGCGGCTCCGTCAAGCGCTAGCTGATCAAGGCCGTGGCGGAGAAAAACCCGAACAATGGCAAGAAGTCGAAATAAAGAGCGCATGAACCTGGCTTAGCAGTTCGGGTCAAAAGCCCGATCACCCTGGGGATTCGCAAGACCGTCCGGACGAATGGTCTTGAAATCATGATGGCGAGGATCCAACAGGTGCGAGGGCGCTAGATTGCCCAAGGCCTGAAACATGGTGGCGGTGCGGCCCGGGGTCTGACGATCCCATTCCTGCAGCATGCGTTTAATTTGTTGGCGCTGAAGGTTTTCTTGCGAGCCACATAAATCACAGGGGATGATTGGAAATTCTTGCAGCTCTGCCCAGCGCTGCAAATCAGATTCCTCACAATACGCCAGCGGCCGAATCACGATATGCCGGCCGTCATCTGAGACCAGCTTTGGGGGCATTGACTTCAGGCTACCACCGAAAAAAAGATTCAGAAAAAAGGTCTGCAAAATATCATCGCGATGGTGGCCTAAGGCGATCTTGGTGGCACCGAGTTCCGAGGCCAGGCGGTAGATAATTCCCCGCCGCAGGCGTGAGCACAGTGAGCACATGGTTTTGCCCTCTGGAATCACGCGTTTCACAATCGAGTAGGTATCCTGAGTCTCGATATGAAATTTCACATCGCGTTGGCGCAGGTAGTTGGGCAGCGTGTCTTTGGGAAACCCGGGATGGCCTTGGTCCAGATTGACTGCAATCAATTCAAAAGTGATCGGTGCGCGGGACTGCAGGCTTAAAAGAATATCCAAAAGGCCATAGCTGTCTTTGCCGCCCGACATGCACACCATGACCCGATCGCCCGACTCAATCATGTTGAAATCGATAATGGCTTGGCCGGTGAGCCGATGCAGGCGTTTTGAGAGTTTATTGGCCTCAAGGGCTGCCTTGTCGTGGTGCCCCATTTGACTAGCCCCAACGCATCACTTCGATGCCGACCGTTTTGCAGTCGGGATACACATCGGGCTTCTGGCTTTCGGCCCGCACAGCACGCACGCCTGGCGTCTTCAGACAGAGTTCGCAGATCTGATCGAGCAGGGTCTCCTGAAGATTAAAATGCCGTGATTGTGCGAGGCCTTGGACGGCCTGCCGAACAAAGTCGTAATCGATGACATCTTCAACATCATCGCGGGCCGAGGTGCTGACGTTCATGGGAACAAACAAATCAATACTGATCAGCACTCGCTGGAGGGCCTTTTTTTCAAAGTCGTGAAAGCCAATCGACGCATCGATCGCAAGATCTTGCAAAAAAATTCGTCGGCAGTCCGAGAGGCGGGGGTCAAGCAGCATCATGATCGAATCATCATCATGACATCTCGAGGAAGTGGGCTCAGATGCTGGCCACCATCGACCAAGAGCATCGTGCCGGTCACCGCCCGGGCGCGGGCCAGCCAGACCACCGCATCGGCAATCTCATGAGGCCGGCTTGAGGCCCCCAGCGGTGTCATGGAATGGGCTTTTTTAAATTCGGCTTCGGTCTGGTCGGCAGAAGGCAGGGTAATTCCGGGCGCGACCGCCACGACACGCAGCACGGGCGCCAGTGCCGCTGCACAGAGCCGTGTGGCTTCCAGCAGCGCAGCTTTTGAGAGGGTATAGGAAAAAAAATCGGGATTCGGATTCACAAGTTTCTGATCCAGGAGATGAATGACTACGCCTGCGGGATCGTCGTTTTTGGAGTGGCCTGCAGCAAGAAATTGATGCAGCTGTTGGGTCAACAGCACGGGCGCAATGAGGTTGGCCTGGATATGAGATTCAAGAAGTGTTGCGCGGACACTCTCAGGCCGATCAAACTGAAACTGCGAGGCGTTGTTGACGATGCAGGTTAGCCGCGGGAAGCGTCCGATAACGCGATCAAAGAGCTGCCCGATGGCCTGCGCTGATCCGAGATCCGACTGAAAGCACGCGGCTTCACGGCCGTTCTGTGTCAGGGCGGCGGCCAGCGACTCTGCGGCCGATTGAGATTTTCGATAATGAATGGCCACGTCCCATCCGGCTGCCGACATCGCCTCCGCGATGGCGCTTCCTACCCGAGCGGCAGCACCGGTAATCAGACAGGCAGGCCGTGCGGCCGAAGTGGATGCGGGGGAATCGCCAGGGTCAGGTGGGTGCATGGCCTGAAGTTTAGCTTTGATACCCTGAGGGGCATGGATGAGCTGTCATTGCGGATTCGCGCCCGGATCGATCAGTCGGGCGGCTGGATTGGGTTTGATGAATTCATGCACCTGGCGCTGTATTGCCCTCAGCTGGGCTATTACTGTGGTGGGGGCAGGCCGTTTCCCTCGCATCAATCGGTAGCCGACGGAGATTTTGTGACAGCACCCATGCTGGGCCCTTGGCTGGCCGAAACCATCTGGTCATGGGCCCAGCCGCTTCGGCATTTCCTGGGTGAGTCCAGCGCACATCGTGAGCCCTTGCGCATCAGGGAGTTTGGCGGCGGCCGGGGTGATTTGGCAGCAGGCCTACGCGCCGCCGCAAATGATGGCGCGATCGAGATTGAAATGGTGGAGCCCAGCGCCGACCTGCAACAGCTCCAGCAACAACTCATGGCCGAGGACGATCCCATTCAGTGGCTCAAAAGCCCCCAAGCGGGATTTTCAGGCCTCGTGGTGGCCAACGAAGTCTTGGATGCCATGCCGGTGAAGTGTTTTGAGTGGGCTGGCGAGGGTCAGGTGTCGGAGTGGGGAATCAGTCTTGATTCGCGGTCCGCAGCCGATCGTCCACAACGATCAGGCTTTGTCTGGGCGAGACGCGATGCTGGGCCAGCACTTCGGCGTGCGGTGATGGATCGGCAGGCCGCAGCGAAGCGGCGCGGCCTGCCCTGGGATCTTGGCCATTGTGGTGAATGGGCGCCTTGGGTTGGCCCATGGCTGCGTTCTTTGTTTGATTCGATGGATTGCGGTGCGGTTCTGCTGCTTGACTATGGATTTGGCCGCGCTGAGTTGGATCAGCCGGGCCGATCGGCGGGCACGCTGTGTGCCCACTGGCATCATCGTCGGATTGACCATCGCGATGAGCTTCTGATGCGTATCGGACAGCAGGATCTCACCGCCCATGTTGACTTCACTCAAGTGGCGGCCGAGGCACGGGAGGCGGGCTTTCAAGTCTCTGGATTTGTCACCCAAGGCCGTTTTTTGTTGAATTCTGGAATCCTGCAGCGCCTAGAGCCCGCGCTGCAGAGTCTGACAAAGCCGATCGAACAAGCACGTCTTTTGCAACAACTGCAGATGCTGGTGTCGGAGGCCGAGATGGGCGAGGTGTTTAAGGTCCTGCTACTGACCAAAGGCCTTGAAGAGAAAATTCTCTCTGGCCTGATTGAGCCCTCTTTTGTGGAGAGCGATCGGCTGGCCGACCTTTTTTCTGGCTGAGCAGGAGTCGCTAACGGATACCGCGCAAGTCAGGATGAGATCGGAGCACCTCGCGCCGCGCCTGGCGGGCAGCATCGGCAACGGATTTCCCAGCCTGTTGCGCCTGCTCAACGGCATGAGCAATGTGCTGATGGGCCGTCGCTTCGCCGAGGCAGTCCGCATAAGACTTCAGGCGCTCAACCTGCTGGTGTGAGAGATTGCTCACGATGCGCATGCAATCCAGAAGCAGCGCAAATCGTTGTGGCCGGCGTTCGGCATCAGTCTGCCCGAGCCACTGCAGTAGCGCATCAAGTGCCTCTGCAGAGCGAGGGGCAATCAGTGACGCGAGATGATCCGGCGTCGATGCGTGTCGAAGCAAAAGCTCAGCAAGCTCAAGGCAGGCCCGCGGCGCTTTGAATAAGTGCAAAGGCAGGGGCCTTGCCCCAGCATTGAGGATGAGCAGCGCAAAGCGGGTCTCAAGGGGCGCAGAGTTGGCGGCGGCCTGATCGAGCTGCTGCTGCGCGGACACCGATGGAGCGGGCATGCCGCCCGCCAGAACAGACCAGGCTCCGGTATGCACCAAGACCTCCAGCATGCGCGAAGGCCGTGACTCCATCAGGCCCCTGGCAATTTCCTGCCAGACTCGCTCAGCAACAAGTGCCCGGGCCTCTTGAAGCGACACAATCTTTTGGCAAAGCGACAGCGTGGCTTGTGCAACTGAGAAGTCGGGCCAACGCGCAGCAAATCGCGCCAGGCGCAAAAGCCGGACTGGATCTTCGGAAAATGCCGGTCCCACATGACGCAGACACCTCGATACGATGTCTTGCTGGCCCCCAGAAGGATCAATGACTTCGCCGGTGCGGCTCACGGCAATGGCATTGATGGTGAGATCACGGCGCATCAAATCCTGCGTCAACGTTACCGAGGGGTCTGCCTGAAAACTGAATCCTTTATAGCCGCTGCCGGTCTTGCGCTCAGTGCGGGCGAGCGCGAACTCCTCGTGCGTTACTGGGTGAAGAAAAACCGGAAAGTCTTTGCCCACAGGCATAAAGCCGGCATTGAGCATGGCTTCTACAGTGCTTCCGACCACAACGTAATCACGATCACTGTTTGGGTGGCCAAGCAGCGCATCACGCACCGCACCGCCCACACAAAAAACCTCAACCGATTCAGGCAGTTTTGCCCGAATCGGATCGGCCTGATTGAGGCGATCAATCAGGGCCCGCAGGCGGGTTGGGGCATCCTGGCGCAGGCGCGAACCCTCAGGTTTTTGCCCGTCGATTCGCCAGCCGGGCGCGAGGTGTCTCGTTGCCCAAATAGGTGGGCACGACCGAGTGAATCGATTGCGGATTGGGAATGCCGAGTTCAGCCGCCATTGGGCCGCTGCCCACATTCGGTACGCTGGCCGAGGCGAGGTTATCTCGCGACATCAAAGGCTTTCCGGGCAGGTTCTCCATGATCCAAGCCTGCACCCAAGCGGCACCATCAGGAAGCGGAATGATCGGCCGCGGACATCCTGCGTAAACGCCGGCCCAGTGCACAAGTTCATACAGAGTGAGCACCTCGGGGCCGATGCATTCATACAGCTTGCCCGCGGTTGTGGGCTGGTCGAGGCAGTTGGCGATCGCCGAGGCAAGATCCTCGACTGCGATCGGTTGAAACCGGGCATGAGGCGTGGCCAGCGGAATCACCGGCAGAATCTTTTGCATACGACCGAACAGGTTCATGAATTGATCTTCGGGGCCAAATACGACAGAGGGCCGCAAAATCGTCAGCTGCAGGGATTGGTTGGCCCGCAGGGCCGCCTCACCGGCAGCCTTTGAGCGCAGATACATCGACGGCGCCTGATCAGCTGCGCCGATCGCACTGACGTGAATCAGTCGGGAAATTTTTCGTCGATTCATACATCGCGCGATCCGTGCAGGCAGCTTGACATGGGCGGAATCAAAGTCGGGCCCCCAGGGCCGGCCTGTTTTGCTGTGAAGCACGCCCACCAGATTGATGACTGCATCGGCGTTTTCCAAGGCTTCGTAAAGCGAGGCCTCCTCGTTGGGATTGGCCTCTACAATTTCGATTCTGGGCAGCGGCCAAAGGGCCCGTGCACGCTCCCGATGGCGGGTGATGATCCGCACGGATTTGTTGCGCGAGATGAGCGTGGCGGCGAGGGCCCGGCCAATGAAGCCGGCGCCACCCACAATCACAACATCTGCGTGCAAAAGCGACATCGAAAGATCCTCAGTAAAGGTGGAGGCAATGGCACCGGCTAGGATGACTCTGCTGGCGCCACATCTCCGAGGAGGCGCCGGAGCGAGGGAACCGTCCCGCCATTATGAACCGCGTGATACAGCACCGCATTGGCCAGCACCCGTTTCACATAATCCCGGGTCTCAGGAAAGGGTATGGATTCCGCAAATGCCGCACCGTCGATACGGCGCGGCAGGGCGGCGCGCCAATTGACGGCCCGTGAGGGGCCGGCGTTATAGGCCGCTGAGGCCAGTAGCGCCGAACCCCCGAAACGATCTTGCAGCTGGCGCATGTAGGTGGTTCCCAGTTTTACGTTGAGCTCGATATCGGTCAGGGCCAGAGGCCGCGCACCACCGAGCCCAGCTTCTTTGGCCAGCATTTTTCCAGTTGCCGGCATGATTTGCATCAGCCCTGTCGCCCCCACGGATGACTTGATATCGGGAATGAACCGTGATTCTTGTCGGATAAGGCCGAGCACCCACCACGGATCAAGCGATTTTTGTTGGGCGGCGGGCAGCACCTTTTCTTTAAACAGTGCCGGATAACGCAGTGAAAAATCATGTTCCTGCTGGGTCCGATCCGCCGCAGCAATCATGCGGTCATAAAAGCCTGCTCGGCGCGCGTGCTCTGCTGCACGAATCAGTTCGGCATCACTTCTTTGACGCATGGCTGCGCCCCACTCCAGCACCGCCTCGGCCCGCATGCCCGCACGAACCAGGGCATAACTGCGCTGAATGGCCGGATCGCGATCTAATTTTTTTTGTTCTTCGGTGGTGAGCGAGACTTCGAGTCGTGCAGGAAGTCGCACTGCGGCGCCCAGCAGCTCTTGGGCGAGTAGCCCATAAAAGCCAAATTCGTCGCGTAGATCACGCAATATTTCTTCAGCCTGCTCGCGCTGCTGGGCCTGCAACAGGGCCATGGCGCGCCAGTATTGCCAAGTGGCCTCGTTGCGCATCGGTGATCGCATCGCCGCGATGATTTCCAAAAGCTTGGGCCAGGCGGAGCGCCGAATGGCTTCACGGGCGGCGGTGGCCAGCGCATCATCAGGCTGATCGCGCAGGCTTGCCCAGCCCTCCAGCATCATTGGCCAAGCGTTGGCATGACTTCGACGCCAGATGGCAGCCCCAACTGCAAAGGCACCGTAGTCGGCCTGCTCATGGCTGAGTTCTTTTTTGTGTTTCTGATAAAGCGGCAGAGATCCGAGACTATCAACCCGCGAGACCCGCAGCACGTGGCCGAGCGCGGCCTCGGTTGCGATTGGGTCTGGCCCCCGCACGCTGGTCTCATGCGATTTGGCGTGGGAGCGCAAGACCTCCATCATGCGATGGTGGCTTGCATCGCTGCCACTTTGCGCTGCCCAGCGGGCGCGCTGCCGCAGGTAGCCGATGGCGACCCGTTCATTTTTGGCCAGATCAGCAATCAGGGCGAGGCAGCCATCCAACATCTCCTGGCCGACGGCAAGCGGTGCCGCCTCGGTTTTTGGACCAGAAGATTCTGTCGTCGGTAGGCTCAGCTTGGCCCGAGCGCACTGGATGTTTGGGCTGGTGACCTGTGGCGGGAGCGTTTCCAAAGCAGAAGCCACATCGGCCCACAGATTTTTGGTGACCAATGCGGCAATCCAATCCCGCTGTGCATGCTCGCGCAGTGGATGCTGGGGGTGGCGTGCGATAAAGGCCTGGACATTGGCACGCATTGTTTTTGCGTCCGAACTTGGGATGCCAATCAATAGCTTCAGTCGCCAATAATCTGGCCACGCAGCAAGGAGGTGGCCTTGGCTTTTTGCCATCAGTCGATCGAGTTCTGCGAGTTTTCCTTTGGCAAATGCATCTTTGGCCGCAACAATGACCGCAGCAGGGGATTCCGCGGGCACTGAGGACTTTGCTGAGAACGCCGATGGACTGGCAAGCGTCACGAGCATCATCGCTGCGCAGCAAAACAAAGGGCTTCCCCTAGGCATTCGGATGGGTTTGGTGTAATTCACAGAGAGTAAATTTAACCCTGAAATGTCAAGAATCCTATCCATGCAGAAAGACCCGCTTCGCCGCCGACTTTTGGATCAGCGCGCGGCGCTTGCTCAAGAGGACCGGCGCGTTGCTGAAAAGGCAATCGCAGACACCTTATCGGCCAAGGCGGTCACGCAGGGCTGGTCGCGCATTGCGGTGTTTTTGCCCTGGCGTGGAGAGCCGGATCTGATGTCGATGTGGAAGGCCTGGCATGCCCGCGGCATGCAGCTCGCCTTGCCGGTTGTGGTGAGCCGAGATGCGCCTTTGATCATGCAGCTTTGGCAGCCCGGCGCTTCCATGGTCAGAGATGTCATGGGCCTGCAGGTGCCGCAAGGCACTCAGAGTCTGGACTGTGACACTTGGTTGGTGCCGTGTGTGGGAATTGATCGCATGGGTGGCCGGCTGGGGGCGGGCGCCGGACTTTACGATCGCACCATCGCGGCAACGCCCACGCCATGGCCGCGTTTGGTGGGCATTTGCTTTGATCATGCCTTGCATGATGAGGTCTTCACCGAGCCCCACGATCTGCGGCTCGATGCTTGCGTGACCGAGTCGGGCTGGCGCGATTTTATGAGCCGATCAGCTTAAGGTTCCGAAGAATCGCAAGCGTTGGCTCGGCCCGGTTCATGGTGTAGAAGTGAAGGCCGGACACCCCGGCGGTGAGCAGCTGATCGCAGAGATCGGTGATCACGGCCTCACCGAACGCCGTGATGGACGCCGAGTCATCGCCAAACCCGGCCAGCCGTTGACGGATCCAACGTGGAATCTCTGCCCCGCAGGCATCCGAGAATCTTGCAAGCTGAGAGAAGTTGGTGATCGGCATGATCCCGGGAATGATGGGCACATCGACGCCAAGCGCGTACACATCATCAACAAATCGGAAATAGGCATCCGAATTGAAAAAATATTGAGTGATGGCACCGTCGGCACCCGCCCGGATTTTTTCGACAAAAAATCGCAAGTCGTCTTCTGCGCTTTTCGCCTGTGGGTGAATCTCGGGATAGGCCGCCACCTCAACATGAAAGGATGACGGGGCCTGTGACCGAATGAATCGGACCAGGTCGCTCGCGTGCTGGAACTCACCGCCCTGGCCGTAGCCGGAAGGCAGGTCCCCGCGCAGGGCCACGAGGCGTGAAATCTTCATCTCGGCGTACAGATCCAGCAGTTCCCGCATCTGCGCCGCGGTGGCACCGATGCAAGAAATGTGAGGCGCTACCGAGGGGAAGAGCCCCAGCATTTGGCGAACGGTTTCGAGTGAGCCCTCCCGTGTCGACCCCCCCGCGCCATAGGTCACCGAGACATAGTCGGGACGCACGGCGCGAAGGTCTTCCGCAGTCGATGCGAGCCGCTGCCGAGCCTCGAGCGTTTTCGGTGGAAAAAACTCAAGGCTCAGGCCTGGCTTTTCTGCCATTGCCTGAGCTCCGATTAGTAGCGGTAGGCTTCGGGCTTAAACGGCCCTTCGACGGGCACACCGATGTAGCGGGCCTGGTCATCGGAGAGCGTTGTCAGCTGCGCACCGAGTTTTTTCAGCTGAAGTCGCGCCACTTTCTCATCGAGATGTTTGGGCAGCACATAGACTTTGCCGTTTTCGTAGTAGTCCTTGTGGGTGAAAAGCTCGATCTGCGCGATGACCTGATTGGCAAAGGAGGAGCTCATGACGTAACTGGGGTGGCCTGTGCCGCAGCCCAGGTTGACCAGCCGGCCTTTCGCAAGGAGGATCAAACGCTTCCCGTCGGGAAAGATCACGTGATCGACTTGGGGCTTGATTTCCTCCCAGTCGCAGCGAGAGAGCGCGGCCACGTCAATTTCGTTATCAAAATGGCCGATGTTGCAGACAATCGATTGGTCTTTCATTTTGGCCATGTGATCGTAGGTAATCACATTTTTATTACCAGTGGCCGTCACGAAAATGTCAGCCTTGTCGGCGGCGTACTCCATGGTGACGATGCGATAGCCCTCCATCGCGGCTTGCAGCGCGCAAATGGGATCGACCTCAGTGATCCAGACCTGCGCTGAAAGCGCCCGCAGGGCCTGGGCAGAGCCTTTGCCCACATCGCCATAGCCACAGACCACGGCGACCTTGCCGGCAATCATGACATCGGTGGCCCGCTTAATGGCGTCAACGAGTGACTCGCGGCAGCCGTAGAGATTATCGAATTTGCTTTTGGTAACGGAGTCATTGACGTTAATCGCCCGAAATGCCAAGGTGCCCTTTGCCGACATTTCTTTTAAGCGGTGTACGCCGGTGGTGGTCTCTTCAGTGACCCCGATCACGGCACGCAGGTGACGCTCATAGAACTTTGGATCGATCGCGAGCTGACGTTTAATTGAGTTGAAAAGGCAGACCTCTTCTTCACTCTTTGGATTGCTCAGCAGCGACGGATCCTTGGCGGCATCGGTGCCGAGATGCAGCAGCAGCGTTGCATCGCCGCCATCATCCAGAATCATGTTGGTGGACTGGCCATCGGCCCACTGAAAAATTTGGTGGGTGTAGTCCCAGTACTCGTCCAGCGATTCGCCTTTGTAGGCATAGACGGGCACGCCCGCAGCAGCGATTGCCGCAGCAGCGTGATCCTGAGTTGAATAGATGTTGCACGAGGCCCAGCGAACCTCCGCGCCAAGATCCACCAGGGTCTCAATCAGCACTGCGGTCTGGATCGTCATATGCAGCGATCCTGAAATACGGGCGCCCTTGAGGGGTTTTTTGGCAGCGTATTCCTCGCGAATTGCCATGAGTCCCGGCATTTCGGTTTCGGCGATCTTGATTTCTTTTCGGCCCCAGTTGGCCAGTGAGAGATCGGCCACCTTATAGTCGGGCTGGCCACTCGAAGTAACAGGTTTTAATACAGCGCTCATCTCGCGCTCCTTTCATGGTTGTGAAGGGGTTCGCGAGCGCCGTTGAACAGAATCCAGCCCAAGCCTGGGAGGGCCGAAGACGGCCCCCTCGCAACGCTCCTTGAGCAGGGAGCCGAAGTTTAAATCAAAGCTTCGGCTCCGTCACCTTCTCAAAGACCGCAGGCGGCCTTTAACGCAGCCGCCTTGTCGGTGCGTTCCCAGCTGAACTCAGCCTGCTCACGGCCAAAGTGGCCATATGCGGCTGACTTCTCATAAATGGGACGCAACAGATCCAACATTTGGACAATTCCTTTGGGCCGCAGGTCAAAGACCTGCTCAACGGCCTGGGCGATTTTTTCATCCGAGACCAGACCAGTGCCCTCGGTGGTGACCATGACCGAGGTTGGTCGCGCAACGCCAATCGCGTAGCTCACCTGGATCAATGCTTTCTTGGCAAGCCCGGCGGCAACGATATTTTTGGCAACGTAGCGGCCAGCATAGGCAGCCGAGCGATCCACTTTGGAGGGATCCTTGCCGGAAAACGCCCCTCCGCCGTGGGGGGCTGCGCCGCCATAGGTGTCGACAATAATTTTTCTGCCGGTCAGGCCGCAATCGCCCTGGGGACCGCCAATCACGAAACGGCCAGTCGGGTTCACCAAGTACTTGATTTCGCCTTTTATCAATTCTTTTGGCAGAACCGGCTTGATGATTTCCTCGATGACCGCTTCACGCAGTTTCTCCAGGCCGATCTCAGGCGCATGCTGGGTCGATAACACCACGGTGTCGATGCTTTCCGGCCGACCATCGACGTAGCGCAGCGTGATCTGGCTTTTTGCATCGGGGCGCAGCCAAGGCAGACGCCCATCTCGGCGCAGCATTGACTGGCGCTCGACGAGCCGATGGGCATAATAAATGGGGGCAGGCATCAAGACGGGCGTCTCGTCGCAGGCATAGCCAAACATCAGGCCTTGGTCACCTGCGCCTTGATCGAGATTGTTATCGTGGGCTTTATCAACGCCCTGCGCGATGTCGGGGCTCTGCTTATCGTAGGCCACCAATACCGCACAGCCTTTGTAGTCAATGCCGAAGTCGGTGTTGTCGTAGCCGATGCGCTTTAAGGTGTTGCGCGCCACCTGGATGTAATCGACATTGGCCTGGGTGGTGATTTCGCCGGCCAGCACCACTAGACCCGTATTACAAAGGGTCTCGGCGGCTACGCGGGAGCGTGGGTCCTGGGCCAAAATGGCATCCAAGATGGCGTCAGAAATCTGATCGGCGACTTTGTCGGGATGGCCCTCGGAGACAGATTCCGAGGTGAAATAAAAACTCTTAGACACACTACCTCCTGGGTAAAGACTCTCCAATCGCGGCGCTTCAGCGTTTTGGACCCGGCTGCAGTGAGAATCACGGGAGGCAGACGCTTTAGCGGAATTTGTCTGACAACACGTACACTCTGTGCTGCCCCTCGCCCCGCAAGTTGTGAATTAAATCGGCGATGAGTCAACTATAAATCAGATGATCTTGCTGTTCAAAATATTGGCGCATCTGCCGCTGTCGATCCTGCGTCGGGTGGGCGCCGCGGGGGGCTGGTTGATCTGGGCATCATCGGCCCGATATCGAGCGATGATGAATCAGGCTTGGCATCTGGCCTGCGCCAGTGGGCGGCTCTCGTTGGCCCCGGGCGAACTCGCTCGGCTCAAGCGGCGGTCGATCGGTCAGGCCGGGCTGCTCGTGGCTGAGTTGCCAAAACTCTGGTGCGATCCGCAGAGCGCCCCCCAGGCCGAGACCCGAGGACTTGATGAGGTGCTGCAGGCCGCCCAGGCGGGACGGGGGCTCATTTTGCTCACACCTCACCTTGGCGCATTTGAATTGGCCGCGCGGGTCTTCGCCTTGCATCACCCAATTACCGTGCTGTATCGACCAGCCAAACAACGTGGCCTGCGTCGGCTGATGGAGACGCTTCGGCCCGCCCTCAATCTGGCAACGGCCCCCGCGAATGCAGCCGGGGTGCGGCGCCTGCTGCGCGCCTTGCGTCAGGGCCAGGCGATCGGGATGTTGCCGGACCAAGTGCCCGCGAACGGTGATGGGGTGTGGGCCCCCTTTTTCGGCCGGCCCGCTTACACCATGGTTCTGCCCATCCGGCTTGCTCAGACAACCAAAGCGCCGATTTTTTGGGTCCGTGCGATTCGCACCACCACGGGGTGGACAGTGGAGTTCGAGTCTTGGGCTCCCGATCCCGGGATCGAGGTGGGCACAATCGAGCAGGCGGTGCTGGCCATGAATCGCGCACTCGAGGCACAGATTCTGCAGGCTCCTGAGCAGTATCTGTGGCCCTATAACCGGTACAAGACTCCGCGCGGCGTGCTGACCCCAGAGGAGGCCCGGCGGCCATGATGCGCCTGCTGACGGAGATGGGCCTATGGTGCGTTCGGTTGCTGGCGTTTTCTCCGGAAGTAATTCGCCGCCCAGTGGCGAGTCTGCTGGGCCGTGCGGCCCATCGATTCGCGCCACGCCGGCGGTCAGTGGCACTCACGAATCTGCGCCTGTGCTTTCCGCAGTGGACCGATCAGCAGCGGGCTGCCGTAGTTCGACAGCATTTTGCTTGCTACGTGCGCGCCTTTATCGAACGGTTCATTGTGTGGTTTGGTAATGAGGATGCGGTCCGGTCCCTGGTCAAGCTCGAGGGGATCGAGCACTTTCAGGCCGTGCAAGGCCGGCCGGTGATTGTGCTGGCTCCCCATTTTCTCGGCCTGGATGCGGGTGGCCTACGCTTTCAGCTGGAGCAACGGTTTGTGTCGATGTATTCGAATCAGAGCAATCCCGTGCTCAATGCCTGGACACTTCAGGGCCGTTGTCGGTTCAATGATTCCATCATGATTTCCCGACAGCAGGGAATTGCGAGTCTGGTCAGGTGGGTCAGGCGAGGCCTGCCGGCTTACTTTTTGCCAGATATGGATTTCGGGCCACGCGAGGCACTGTTTATTCCATTTTTTGGTGTTCCCGCAGCGACCGTGACCAGCGTCGTGCGCTTATCGCGCTCGCTGCATGCAGTGGTCCTGCCGCTGGTGACGACCATGACGGAGCATGGTTATGTTGCCCGCTTCTATCCAGGATGGCAGCATCCTGATGATGATCGGCAAGAGACCATCGCGCAGGGCATCGCCCGAATGAATCAATTCATTGAGGCCCGTGTTCGCGAGACGCCGGAGCAATATCTCTGGACGCATCGTCGGTTCAAGAGCCGGCCCGAGGGCCAGTCCTCTGTCTATGGATAATTCCCCGCCATGAAGCTGAACTTCACCAAGATGCAAGGCGCTGGCAATGACTTTGTTGTGATTGACGCGACGCGCGTGGCCATCGAGATGTCGGCCTCTGAATGGAGAAAAATCGCTGACCGTCGATTCGGTGTGGGCGCCGATCAAATCCTTCTGGTGCAGGCTGCCGACGGGCCCGATGTTGATTTTGTCTACCGAATCTTCAATGCGGATGGCCAAGAGGTGGAGCAGTGCGGCAATGGCGCCCGATGTTTTGCCCGCTTTGTCCGCGACAAGGGCCTGACCTCAAAGCCGACCATTCGTGTTCGCACCAAGTCGGGCGTGATTCTTCCAACCATTCATGCGGATGGATCCGTCACGGTGGCGATGGGCGCCCCGAGCTTTGATCTGCAGGAGATCGGTTTTGATGCGGCCGGCCTTCCCCATCGACGTGAGGGCCAGATGGACCTCTTTCAGCTGCAGCCTCCCAATGCCGAGGCATTTTGGATTTCGCTGGTGTCGATGGGCAATCCGCATGCCGTCCAGTGGGTGGAGCATCTTGACGCTTATCCGGTTGGCCTCATCGGCGCATGGTGTGAATCGCATCCGCGGTTTCGTCACCGGGTCAATGCCGGTTTTGTAGAGCAGCGCAACGCAAATACGATTTCGATTCGTGTTTTTGAGCGGGGCGCGGGTGAGACCCTTGCTTGCGGCACAGGCGCCTGTGCGGCCGTGGTGGCGGGAATCGCCCGCGGCGTGCTTGCACCCTCGGCCCCGATTGACGTACAGGCCCGCGGTGGCCGACTTAAAATCCAGTGGTCGGGCCTGCCGAAAGACCCAGTCATGATGACCGGGCCAGCGGAGCCTGTTTTCGATGGAGTGATGCAACTGTGAATCCCAAAGAACCCACGCTGGGTGATCCCGCAGCATTGACCGAGGAACAGGTCATCGGCTATTTGAAGACCCACCCCGACTTTTTTGAGCAAGCGCCCCACCTTCTGTCTGAGATCAACGTGCCGCACCCGCAGTCAGGCCAGGCCATTTCGCTGATCGAACGTCAGGCCTCTGTGCTGCGGGATCGCATTAAATCGATGGAATTAAAGCTTGCGGATTTACTGCGCCATGGCCAAGAAAATGATGCGATCTCGGCCTGCATGCAGCGTTGGGTACGTGGGCTTTTTCTGCACGCCGATCCCGCGAGCCTGCCGCGTGTTGTGGTGGATTCAATCGGAAAAATATTCACCGTGCCGTTGGTGGGCATCGGTGTATGGCGGCCTGCTGCGTTGCTCGCGGGCCAGGATTGGGTGGTGAGCCCAACTGCCGATTACGTTGAGCAAATTGACGGGCTGCGCCTGCCGATCTGCGGACCGGCCAGCCTGTCGGGCGCGGCAAGGCTGCTGCCCGAGGCGGGCCGGGACGCGCAATCGATTGCCGTGCTTCCACTGCGGGTAGGCGCGGCGCCGGAGGCCTTTGGAGTGGTGGTACTGGGCTCCCCTGACCCGCGGCGATTTGCGCCGGATCTCGGCGTTGCTTTCCTTGAGCGCATCAGTGAGATCGCCAGTGCCGCACTCTCCAAGTGTGTTGAGCACCATGGCCAAAGCCAGTGAACTGATCGACACGTTTTTGCAGTCGTTGGCGCACGGCCGTCGCTATTCGGCTTTGACAGTGCAAGGCTATCGCCGTGATCTCGACAAGCTCTCCCATGCGTTTTCAGATCGCCCACTGACCGAGGCCAAGCCCGCCGAGATTCGTGCCGAGGTGGCCCGTTGGAGGGCGGCGGGCCTTTCCGCAAAAAGCATCGCTCGGCGGCTGTCGGCCTGGAGAACCTTTTTTGATTGGCTCGCCCAGCATTACGCTATGCCCATGAATCCCGCCAAGTCCGTTCGGCCCCCTCGGGCGGCGAGACGTTTGCCTGAGGCGCTCTCGGTGGACTGGGCGGTTCAGTTTGTGGAGGGAAAGTCAGCGGCCGATGCAAACTCCGTCGCCCCGGGCGCGTCCACTTCGGCGGGAGACCCCTTCACGCAGTTGCGCGACCGCGCACTGATGGAACTGCTTTACTCCAGCGGCCTGCGTTTGTCTGAGCTAGTCGGACTGGACTGCGCTCCCGATTCATCGGTGGCAGCCGGACGCAATGGCTGGATTGACCCGGAGTCGGCGGAGGCCTTCGTGGTGGGCAAAGGCGGCCGATCCCGTCGCGTGCCGATCGGGGCTCCGGCGATGCAGGCCCTACGGGACTGGCTCGCATTTCGGCAATCGCAAGGCGAGGACCTCAGCAGCGCCGCCCTTTTTGTCAACCGATCCGGCGGCCGACTGTCGGGCCGAACGGTACAGCGGCGATTTGGCCAGCGGGCAAAGGCCCTGGGCATGCCCACCACGGTCCACCCGCACATGCTGCGCCATTCCTTTGCCAGTCATCTGCTGCAGTCCAGTGGCGATTTACGGGCGGTGCAAGAGCTTTTGGGCCATGCCCAGATTGCGACGACTCAGGTCTACACTCACTTGGATTTTCAGCGGCTGGCGCAGGTTTATGATGCCGCCCATCCTCGGGCCCGACGAAAATCGGCGCCCTCCTCGAAGACTTAAATTTTTTCGGATTCCGTATGACAGCACCTATTGCCTCACAGACCCCGGCGGCGATGATCCCGGTCACGATCCTCACCGGGTTTCTCGGTGCGGGAAAGACCACGCTCTTAAAGCGCCTCTTGAACGAGTCTCACGGTCAGCGGATTGCAGTGATTGAAAATGAATTCGGTCAGGAGAGCATTGATAACGAACTCCTCTTTGGCGACACGAATGAGCGCATTGTGGAGATGAACAACGGCTGCATCTGCTGCACGGTGCGCGGCGATTTGATTGAAATGCTGGGCCGACTTGCTCAACGTCGGGCCGCAGGAGAAATTCAGTTTGATCGTGTGGTGATTGAGACCACCGGCCTGGCGGAGCCCGGCCCGGTGGCACAAACATTTTTTGTTGACGATGCCATTGCGGAGCGGTACATGCTGGATGCGGTGGTGACGTTGGTCGATGCGGTACACGGGCCCCACCAGCTCAGCGAGCACGCGGAGGCGCAGGCCCAAGTAGGCTTTGCAGATCGGATTTTCATTTCAAAGGCCGATCTTGTAGACGCCTCGGCTGCTGAACATCTGCGTCAGCGGCTCACGAAAATGAATCCGCGTGCCAGCATTCGGCAGGCCCAATTTGGTGAGGTGCCCATTGCCGAGATTTTTGATATCCGCGGGTTCAATCTCAATGCAGTACTCGAGATTGATCCAGAATTTCTTGACACGGACGCAGGCCACAGCCATATCGACGATGTCCACTCCTTTGTGTTCAAGTCGGATCGACCGTTCGATTCGGGCCGGTTCGAGGGTTTTATGGGCGCCGTCTCGCAGGCTTACGGCCCCCAGTTGCTTCGCTACAAAGGCGTGCTCTACATCAAGGGCAGCGAGCACCAGATGGTCTTTCAGGGCGTGCATATGCTGATGGGTGGCGATGTGGGGCGTCCCTGGCAGGCGGGGGAGAAGCGCCAGTCCAAGATGGTGTTCATTGGACGAAAACTGCCGCGGGATACAATCGTCAAGGGCTTAGAGCAGTGTCTGGTTTGAGCCGATGGGCGTCTTGGTGAAGTGCAAGACCGGTGTGGAGTCTGGAGAGGGAAGTTGCAG
Source organism: Betaproteobacteria bacterium (assembly GCA_018970545.1). Taxonomy (GTDB): domain Bacteria; phylum Pseudomonadota; class Gammaproteobacteria; order Burkholderiales; family Burkholderiaceae_A; genus Lacustribacter. The sequence continues at coordinate 78,286 of JAGWWC010000001.1, forward strand.
AGTATGGCCACGGTAACAAGCAAAGGGATCGCGTCGGAAAAAGAGCTGCTCGCACAGCCTGCAGACGAATACATGAGCGCTGCTCAGCTTGATTTTTTTCGACGCAAACTCAAAGCGCTGGAGTCTGAATTGCGGGCCAATGCGGGCGAAACCACCGAGCATTTGAGGGAGACCGTTTTGGTGCCCGATCCTGCAGACCGCGCGACCATCGAAGAGGAACACGCCCTGGAGCTGCGCACTCGCGATCGGGAGCGCAAGCTGATCAAGAAAGTGCAGCAGGCGCTGATGCGAATTGAGTCTGGCGAATATGGCTACTGCGAGGAAACGGGGGAGCCCATCGGTTTAAAACGCCTGCTGGCCAGGCCCACCGCGACCCTCTCGATTGAGGCCCAGCAGCGTCGCGAACTTCGTCAGCGTCAGTTTGGCGACTGAACCGAGTTCAGGAATCTTCTGAATCCTCTTCGGTGAATTCGGCCAGCGCCGCCGCACTCATCAGTAGCACCACCACAACGCAGTAGACCGTCTCGGCCAAGGCCCAACGTACTGCCAAAGGCGCTGTCCAGCCGATGCCTCTGAGCAGCCGGCTGATCAATAAAACCGCCAAGGCGGCCATCCATAATCCCCAGGCGGGCTCGGGCAGCAGCCCAAAAAACAGCATGGGCGCCGCACCGATCAGCAGACAAGCAGCGCGGGATCCGTTCGAAGCGGGGCCCAGGCCGTTGATCGGATTCGCGCGGGCGGCCACCACTGCGCAGCGGGCCCAGGTGGTGCTGCAAATCAAAATGATGGCGCTCCAGGCATGGTCAATCTCTGAGACCGTTTCAAGTTTGATCAGCAGCATGAGGGCCATGGCCAGGCCTGAGGGGCCGGTCAGCGCAGGCTGCGGTAGCCCGGAGGGGGCCCGGGGCAGCGAGGCGGCCAGGCCCACACACAGACTGATCAGCAATGCGATTCGCGAGGGCAGCAGCATGCTGGCAAGCAGATACAAAACTGCTGTCATGAGGCCGACCAGAAGGCCAGCAACGCCAAGCGCAACCTGCGTCGTCGACGGATCGGGCAGCACAGAAGATGCGGGCGCGCGCAGAGGCCATGGCCCAAGGCGCATGATTGCAGTAAATAGTTTTTTCAAGAGTCTGCAGCCTGCTTACAATGCGTTGAAGTGTAGATCATTCTCTCGACCGAACCGATATGACCAAAACTGCTGCTGCGTTATCTGGCACGCCGGATGCAGATGTGAAGGCCGCCGTACTGGCGGAGGCCTTGCCTTACATTCGTCGTTTTCATGGGAAGACCGTGGTCATTAAGTATGGCGGCAACGCCATGACCGAAGATAACCTGAAGCAATCATTTGCTCGCGACATCATTTTGTTGCGCTTGGTCGGCATCCTACCGGTGGTCGTGCACGGCGGTGGACCTCAGATCGAGTCGCTGCTCTCGAAGGTGGGAAAAAAAGGCGAGTTCATCCAGGGGATGCGAGTGACCGATACCGAGACCATGGATATTGTTGAGATGGTCTTGGCGGGCCAGGTCAACAAAGAAATCGTTGAACTGGTCAATCATGCGGGCGGCAAGGCTGTGGGCCTAACGGGCCAAGATGGCGGCCTGATTCGGGCTCGAAAAATGATGGTCAAGGCCGATTCAGGTTCTCAGGAAGTGCTTGACCTCGGCCATGTCGGTGAGATTGAGTCGGTCGACCCCGAAATTATTCATTCACTGCTGGCCAGTGGATTCGTGCCGGTCATTGCCCCCATCGGCTCAGGACGTGAGGGCGAGACTTACAACATCAATGCGGATTTGGTGGCCGGGAAAATCGCTGAGATTTTGAAGGCGGAGAAATTGATTCTGATGACCAATACGCCGGGAGTCCTGGATAAAGATGGCCATCTGTTGACTGGGCTGAGCGCCCGCGAGATCGATGCGTTGTTTGCGGATGGCACGATCTCCGGGGGCATGCTGCCCAAGATCTCATCGGCCCTCGAGGCGGCCCGAAGCGGTGTGCACTCGGTCCACATCGTGGACGGCCGCGTGCCCCATTGTCTGTTGTTGGAAATCCTGACCAACGAAGGCGTCGGCACCATGATTCGTTCTCACTGAGGTGCCCGTGGCGCGGCCGTTGTGGCTGATCGATCTGGACAACACTCTGTATGACGCCTCCTGGCGCGTCATGGGAGAGATCAATCGCAGAATGACCGCCTTTATGGCGGAGCGTCTTAGCCTCTCGGAGCAGCAGGCCAGCCATCTGCGCGAGCGTTATTGGCGCCGCTATGGGGCAACATTGCTTGGCTTGGTTCGGCATCACGAAATTGATCCCCACGAATTTCTCGCTCAGACCCATCCCCATCAGGAGTTGCATCATCTGGTGCCGAAGTCTCGCGGAGGCCGCTATCGGGTCAGTCGGCTGGCCGGCGAGCGATGGCTGCTCACGAACGCTTCGCGTCGATATGCCCATCGACTCCTGCAGCTTCTGGGACTGAAGCGGTGCTTCGATCGTGTGATTGCGATGGAGGACATGAAGCTGATCGGCCGACTCAGGCCCAAGCCCTCGATGCTGCTGATGCGCGCATTGCTCAGGCAGTCAGGCCGTCCCGCAGGCCGTGTTCGGTTGATTGACGATCACGATGAAAATCTTCAAGCGGCGCACCGACTGGGCATGCGAACTGCGCGCGTGCTGACCTCAAAAACCGTCCGCAGACGGGCACGAGATTCGGGCCGACCCTTAGCCGCCCGACGTCCAAGTTATGTCCGGCTTCAAGTACACTGTCTCGGATCATTGATCAGAGCCCAGCACTTTCGTTAACGCAACGCCAAGCTTATGCAGCCGGCAGCCCAGCATTCACCAGCACAGACAGGACCGGTACGGAAACGTCCGAAGCCCGGCGAGCGTCGCCTGCAGATCCTGCAGACCATTGCATCAATGCTGCAAGAAGGTGCCGCAGAAAAAGTCACAACTGCTGCGCTCGCTGCAAAGCTTTCTCTCTCCGAGGCTGCCCTGTATCGGCACTTCGCCAGCAAGGCCCAAATGTTCGAAGGCCTTTTGGATTTCATTGAAGAAACCATCTTCTCTCTGATCAATCAGATCGAAGCCCGGCCCGGAGCCCCCGCAGCCAGGGCCAGAGAAATTGTGCTGATGCTGCTGGGCTTTGCGGAAAAAAATCCCGGCATGACCCGAGTGCTCATCGGAGATGCCATCGTCAATGAAGACAGCCGCCTGCAGGCCCGCGTGAATCAGCTGCTGGAGCGGGTCGAGGCCTCAATCCGGCAGTGTCTGCGGCTGCAGCGTGCCGAGGCCGAGGCCTCCCAGGCCTCGCCGGAGTTAAGCCTGCAGTCTGCCATGGCCATGGCCTTTGTCCAGGGCCGCTGGCTGCAATTCGCCAAAACAGGATTTCGCAAGCGGCCCTCGGATTCTGCCGAGGCCATCGTGAAGTTTATTTTTCCTTAACTCTTCGGCTGCGCGATGTTCGTCCGCTGCGATGCGCAGACTGGGCACTGAGGATTGCGCGCAACACTCACCTGCTGCCATCGGCCAGTTTTCAACTCCACGAGCGTGAGGCTCTGGCCTGCGGAGGGCAGAGACGAGCCAGGATGTCGGCCGCGCACGATCAACTTAATGGCCTCGGCGGCCTGAAGACACCCCATGACGCCCACCAGTGGCGAGAGCACACCGTAGGCGCCGCAGGCATGTGCGGCGGGCTCGGTCTGCGGATCAAATAAGCAGGCGTAACAGGCCTGCTCAGACTGCCGGGGATCGACACTCAAAAGCTGTCCAGACCATTCAATTGCGGCGGCACTGACGAGCGGCTTTTGGTGGGCGACGCAGCGGGCATTGATGAGCTGTCGAATCGACCACTGATCGGTGCAATCCAGCACCACATCCGCCAGTGGAATCGCCGCGTCAAGAAGCGATGTGTCCACGAATCGGGGCTCGGCAATCACTTCGGTGTTGGGACTGGTTCGCCGAAGCGCTCTGGCGCCCGCGACGACTTTCAGTTGTCCGATGTCGTCGGGCCCGAACAAAGTCTGCCGCGCCAAATTGGTGGCATCGACCTGATCGCCATCAAACCAGTGCAGCTGGCCGATGCCGCTTGCAGACAGATACAAGGCAGCGGGGCAGCCCAGGCCACCCGCGCCGATGATCAGAACGCGTGCGGCCTGAAGCGCGGCGACACCCTCGTCATCAATGCCATCGAGCAGCGCATGACGGCTGTGACGAAGGGCCTCTTGATCAGCCACTCTCCGGACGGGCCGATGTTGCTACGGGTCTGCCCTTTAAGTGATTCAGCGCCTGCTGCAATTGGTAATCGTCCGTGCTGCCGAATTCAATCGGCTTGGCATCACGCGCGGCCTGATCAGCACCATTGCGCTGCTCCGGCTTTTGCGCGGCGGGCTTTTGCTTTTCGTTATCACCGCCTTTGCCCGGCGCCTCACGGCCAGAAAGATGTCGATTGAGATCCGCTTCGCGGATTCGCAGCCGGTCCACAACGGCACCATCAGCAGTTTCTTCCACCCAAAAGTCGGGGCTGATGCCCTTGGCCTGAATGGATTGGCCCTTGGGGGTGAAGTAGCGGGCTGTCGTCAATTTGATTGCAGTGTTGCTGGTCAGCGGCAGGATGGTCTGAACCGAGCCTTTGCCAAAGGTCTGCGTGCCTAAAATTTTGGCGCGCTGATGATCCTGAAGTGCACCTGCCACAATCTCAGAGGCGGAAGCGGAGCCGCTATTGACCAACACCACCATGGGCACTGTTTTCGACTGTGATGAAAGTTTTGCCAGCGGATCCTCTCGGCCTGAGCGGTGATAATCGCTGGCGGCAGCAAAGTATTTGCGCCTGGAATCATCCTGACGGCCGTCGGTGGAGACCACCAAGGTTTTTTCTGGCAGAAACGCTGCGGACACGCCAATGGCACCATTGAGCAGGCCGCCCGGATCATTGCGAAGGTCGAGCACCAAGGCCTTCATGGGACCCTGTTGCGCCAATTGATTAAAGTGTTTCACTAGATTTTCAACAGTGTGTTCTTGAAATTGAGTGATGCGAATGTAGCCAAAACCAGGCTCGAGCATCTTGGAGCGCACACTCTGAATCTGAATGACATCACGCACAATCGTAAAGACCAGAGGCCGATTCTCCCCTTTGCGATTGATGGTCAGCGTGACCGAGGTCTTGGGCTTACCCCGCATCAGCTTGACCGCATCATTGAGCGGCAGTCCCTTGGTGGCCTTCTCATCAATGCGAATGATCAAATCGCCGGCCTTGACACCCGCCCGCTCTGCCGGAGTGCCTTCAATGGGGGAGATGACTCGCACAAAACCATCCTCCGTGCCGACTTCCAGCCCAAGCCCGCCGAATTCACCCTGGGTGCCAACCTGCAGCTCCTTGAAGGCATCGGCATCAAGATAAGCGGAGTGTGGATCCAGGCCCGTCAACATGCCGCTGATGGCCTGCGTGATCAGCTTCTTGTCTTCAACCGATTCCACGTAGTTGGCCTTAATCGCGCCATACACATCGGCAAACTGTCGAAGTTCGTCAATCGGCAGAGATGCCCGCGTTTCGCGCTGCGCGACCGCTTGAAACCCCATGCTGAACAGCACGCCACTGATCAGACCTGCAGAGACCCATCCCACAACTTGAAGCTTTCTGGACATAACGGCTTTCTGGCCCGTATCGGGCAAAAAATATCGACAGCGTTAGGCTACCGCAACGTTGAAAAGTTTAGGCGGTTTTTGCCTTGCCCTGATGGGCCACTGCCATCATGGCCGCCTCGATCACAGCCGGGTCTGCCAGATAGCGTCGGCTGACAAATTGCAGCTGCTCATCAAGCTCGATGACCAGGGGCTGGGCGGTCGGGATATTCAGCGCCAAGATATCGACTTCGGACATCCGCTCCAGGTATTTGATGAGCGCCCGAATCGAGTTTCCGTGGGCGGCGACCAGGATGCGCTCGCCGGCCTTCACCCGCGGCGCGATGGACTGCTCCCAGACGGGAATTACCCGATCGATGGTGTCTTTCAGGCACTCCGTGGCGGGCAGCAGGGTCGGATCAATCCCTGCATAACGCGGATCATGGCCTGGCCAGAATTCATGGCTTGGCGTCAGCGGGTCGGGCCGCACATCGTAGGCCCGGCGCCATTTCAGTACCTGCGCTTCTCCGTATCGGGCGGCGGTCTCGGCTTTATTCAAGCCAGTGAGCGCGCCGTAGTGGCGCTCGTTGAGACGCCATTTTTTATGGACCGGAACCCAGATCCGATCGAGCGCATCCAGCGTGATCCAGAGGGTCCGGATAGCCCGTTTGAGCACCGAGGTGTAAGCGCGATCGAATTGAAAGCCTTTGGACCTCAGCAGCTCACCCGCTTGGCGGGCCTCGCTTCGGCCCTGCTCTGTCAGATCCACGTCCACCCAGCCAGTAAAGCGGTTTTCGAGGTTCCATTGGCTCTGACCATGCCGAAGCAACACGATGGAAAAACGCTTACCCATGGACCGCATTCTATAATTTCCGCCCATCGCGTCCGAAATCCGGGCAAGGAGCAGCCGTGCAGTTTTTCATCGACAACATTATTCTGATCATCGCGGCCTTTATCAGCGGCGCACTGTTGGTCTGGCCAATGGCCACCCGCGGCTCAGGTGCCCGGATCGTGAACACCCTGGGCGCGACTCAGATGCTCAATTCACAGAACGCCTTGTTGATCGACATCCGAGAGGCTGCAGAGACGGCCAAGGGCACGGCACCGCAGGCCCTGCACGTCCCCTTGAGTGCCCTTGCAGCACAGATGGACGACATCAAAAAACGCATTCAACACGGCAAAAACCAGGCACCAGTGATTCTGATGTGCCAAAGCGGCTGGCGTGGATCCAAGGCCGGCCGTCAGCTCAGGAAGGCAGGCGTTGAGGCAGTCTTTAATCTGGAAGGCGGCTTTGATGCCTGGCAGCAGGCGGGCCTGCCGGTGACCAAACGGAGTTAGCAGAGATGGCAAAAGTGGTGATGTACAGCACGGCCGTCTGCCCCTACTGCCAGCGGGCAGAGATGCTGCTCAAGCAGCGGGGAGTCACAGCGATCGAGAAGATTCGAATTGATCTTGATCCGGCACAGCGCGATCAGATGATGGCAAAGACCGGCCGCAAGACCGTGCCACAGATTTTTATTGGAGACCGGCATGTTGGCGGTTTTGATGATCTCGCGGCACTTGACCGCGAGGGCGGGCTTGCGCCCCTGTTAGCGGACTAATCCGCAGAAAGAAATGTTGATGACCCAGCCCAACAGCGCGGCCGCACCGGCCGCAGCCGGCCCCCAGTTCAATCTACAGCGCGTTTATCTCAAGGATGTCTCACTTGAGATCCCTGATGCGCCGGCAGTCTTTATCGACCAGGCCGAGCCGCGGCTTGAATTTCAGATCGACACCCAAGACAAGACGCTGCAGGCCGGGCTCTTTGAGATTGCGGTGCGCTGCACTGTGACCTGTCGGCTCGGTGACAAGGTTGGATTCTTGGTCGAGGCGACCCAGGCAGGCATTTTTGAAATCCTGGGCGTTGCAGACGATCAGCTGGCGCTGCTAAAGGGCATCTCCTGCCCCAGCATTCTTTACCCGTACTTGCGATCCAATATTGCAGACGTGATTCAACGTGCGAGCTTTCCCCCGGTTCATCTGGCGGAACTGAACTGGGAAGCGTTCTATCAGCAGCGGCTTGCTCAAGCGACCGCACAATCGCAAGCCACTGACAGCGGCCTGATTCTCCCGAAGCAGTAACCATGTCCTTGCCCGAGCTCACGTTGCCGACACTGGTGATCGGCGCGGGCGCCTGGGGCACCGCGGTCGCCGTTCAATTTGCAGGGCGGGCCCAAACGGGCCGCGTGGGCTTATGGGCGCGGGATCCAGAGCAGCTCGAGTTGCTCAGAAAACACCAAGAGAATCGGCGCTACCTGCCGGGTGTTCAGCTGCCAGGGCAGCTCGTGCTCTGCAAAGACTTCGCTGGCGCATGCGTGAATTGGCGTGAGCAGGCTCGTGCCCATCGTCAGAGTGATGCCGTTCAGTCGCTTCACGGGCTGATCATCCTTGCAACGCCGATGGCGGGATTGGAGGAGGCAGCCGCAGGTCTGATGCAGCAGCTTGGTCCGCCAGAGCCGGGAGAGGCCATTGCCTGGCTTGCCAAAGGACTGGCGCTGCAGCAGCAAAAAGAGCAGTCAGAGCCCGCCCTTGCGCTGAAGTGGCCTCATGAAATCGTTCAACGCCACTGTCCAGGATGGCCGAATGCATCGCTTTCTGGGCCGAGCTTTGCCTTGGAAGTGGCCCGAGGCCTTCCGGCTGCGCTGTCGGTGGCCAGTGAGGATCTCCGTTTGGCGCGTGCGATCGCCCAGTCCTGCCATGGCGGTGGCCTTCGGCTTTATCCCACCGATGACCTGATCGGCGTTGAGCTTGGCGGCGCGATGAAAAACGTTCTCGCGATCGCGGCGGGTGTCTGTGATGGCCTAGCCCTGGGGGCCAATGCCCGCGCCGCGTTGATCACACGCGGCCTCGCGGAAATGTCCCGGCTTGGTCTTCAGCTGGGGGCGCAGCCCCAAACATTCATGGGCCTGGCCTGCCTGGGCGACCTCTTGTTGACTGCGACGGGTGATTTATCGCGCAATCGTCGCGTGGGTCTTGCGCTTGCGCGTGGCGAATCGCTCACGCAGATCGTGAAGCAGCTGGGCCATGTTGCTGAGGGAGTTGGTTCGGCGCCTGCACTACTGGCGTTGGCGGAGCGGTCCGGCGTTGACGTGCCCATTACGGCAAGCGTCTGCAAACTGATTGCAGGCCAGTGGACCGCCCAACAAGCGATCACGGCCTTAATGGATCGGAGTATGCGCGATGAATTCGAGGGTTAAGTCCGTCACCGTGTTTTGCGGGGCCCGAAGCGGCATGGACGCCCGCTGGGAGCAGCTTGCCCGCCAGGTGGGAGTGGGCCTGGCGAAGCAGGGAATGGGGTTGGTCTTTGGCGGCGGCCGAAATGGCTTGATGGGCGCAGTTGCTCAGGCGGCCATCGATGGGGGCGCGAAGACAACAGGGGTGATTCCCGAGAGCCTGCTGTCCATTGAGCCGGCCAAAGATGGCCTGACGGAACTCTTGGTGGTGGATTCCATGCACACACGCAAATCCATCATGTCGGAGCGTGCAGACGCATTTCTGGTGTTGCCGGGCGGAATTGGCACGCTTGAGGAGTTTTTCGAGATCTGGACTTGGCGCCAACTCGGGCTGCATGAAAAGCCCATCGTGCTGCTCAATGCGTTTGACTATTACACCGCCATGTTGGAGTTTTTGGAGTCTGGTGCTCGCGCCGGATTTATCCGCAATGAGCATCGTGATCACATTCTTGTAGCGGCCACGGTGGATGAGGCGCTGAGGCTGCTCAGCGGCGCCAGTTAAAGCGCTCCCGCAAAGCCGAGCTGCCGCCAGGCCTCATAGGCCCCGATTGCCACAGCATTGGAGAGGTTCAGGCTTCGATTATCTGGCCGCATCGGAATTCTCAGCCGCTGCCTTGGGGGAAATGCGTCTAGCAGCCCGCCAAGGCCTTTGGTTTCCGATCCAAAGACAAGCCAGTCGTCTTTGAAAAATCGATGATCGAAAAGTGATTGCTGGCCTTTGGTGGTGATTGCAAACATTCGATCCAGCGTCGGCGATGTTGTTTTGACAAAGGCCTCCCAGGAAGGGTGGACATAAAATGAAGTTCGCTCGCGGTAATCGAGGCCGGCCCGACGCATTTTGCTGTCATCAATCGGAAATCCCAGCGGTTCGACCAGGTGCAGCTGGGCGCCCGTATTGGCACAGAGTCGAATAATGTTCCCGGTGTTCGGCGGTATCTCAGGCTCCACCAGCACGATGTTCAGCATCGCCGTCCTTGCGGGGCCCTGCCCGGCGATGGCGCACCCACTCGCGCGATGACTGCCGCCCCAATGACTTCGCCGCCGCAATGACGGATCGCTCGAATGGCTTCACGGAGGGTGCTGCCGCTGGTCATGATGTCATCCAGCAGTATCACACGTTGATGGGCGACGATTTGCCGGGCCCGAAAGCTGTCTGACAAGTTTTCACGACGACTGGCGCGGCCGAGCGCTGCCTGGCGCGGCGTATTTCGGATTTTTTCGAGCCACCGATCCCGCATTGGAATTCCCCAGTGCTGAGCGGCCACTCTGGCGATCAAGGAGGATTGGTTATAGCCCCGGCGGGCCAGCCTGCGCCTGGACAGCGGAATCGGAATGATCACTGGCGGTGGCCCCATCCAGGGCCTGGGCAGTGAACCCAGCTGCTGCCCGAGTAGCAAAGCAATCGGCCAGACACCGTGGTATTTCGATTGATAGATCAACTCGGTCAGCGGCCCACCATAAAGCTCACGCCACAGAATCGGAATGCGGCCGCCTTCGACACTCAAGGTGCTGACGCCCCAGGGGGTCACTGTGATGCGATGGGTGCAGCGTGTGCAGAGCTCGGCGCCTTGGCCATAGTTTCCGCAGAGCCGACAGGGTGCCCGCAGCGCGCGACGCATAAGCTGCCGTAGGCCTGAAAAACCAGGGATTCCAAACACTGCTTGACTATACTCAGCCAGTGCAAAAAGATCCCCTCATCCGGCCGGTCGACCCCCGCAGTATGTTGGCGCAGCTGAGGCGAAGGTCACCAGTTTCGCTCGTTCAACACCCCTTCTGGCAGCAGGCCGAGGCCCGCCTCTTGGATCGTTTTTCTTACATCCGACAGCCCGAGGGCGCGCGGTTTGACCACGACGCGTCAATGCTTGGGCAGCCGATTCATCTGGATGCAGGCACGCTGCAGCTGATTTGGTCCGTGGGCCTGCTCGCCTACTTGTCGGATCTCCGGGCCACGCTCGGCTATTGGTCCAGCCGGCTGGCGCCATCGGGCCTGCTGATGTTTGTGACCTTTGGTCCGGACACGCTACGCAGCTTGGCGATAGCGCTCGGGGATCAGCAGCAGTCTCGGCATGTGCCCACACACCCTGACATGCATGACATTGGAGATGCCTTGGTGGGCCTGGGCATGAGTGATCCAGTCATGGATGCGGAGTGGCTTGAGTTCACCTATTCGACAGCCGAGTCTGCCTTGGCCGATATCCGCGCTCTCGGCGGAAACTCGCTGACCGGCCGGCCCAGGGGCCTTTCTGGCCGGGCCTGGCGGGGCCGAGTGCTGCAGGCTCTTGAGGCCTTAAGGAGCGCAGGGCTGATTCGATTAAGGATTGAGTGTGTCTTTGGCCACGCCTGGGCCAGAGATGCGCGATCCCCAGTAAAGACCGAGGATCCAGGCCAGCCCAGACCGATTGTCTGGGCGCCCAAAAATCACAGAGACCCTTAGCCCGTCTATAATTCGACTGACTCAGTCATCAGGCTTAAGCAGTTGGGGGAGAGGCATGGAGGCTTTGTCGAAGTCTTGGGTGTTGCGGCGCAATTGCGCCCTGTCACCGCGCCAGCTCGCCGTAGCGTTTGGCGTGATCGGCACGACGTCGTTGTTGATCGCGATCGCCTGGGCAGCGACCGGCGCCTGGATTGTTCTCCCCTTTGCAGCCATTGAGCTGCTGGTGCTCGCAATTGCATTTCTGGCGTATGCCCGGCATGCGCGAGACCAGGAGCGCATCACACTTGCACGTGATTGCGTGCAAGTCGAGGTGCTGCTTGGGGAGTCGCTTCGGCAAGTGGAATTCCCCCGAGCACGGCTGCGCTGCAGGATGGATGATTCCGTGAAAGGCATGGTCCATCTGGACAGCCCGGGCGGAGGAATCGAGGTGGGGCGGTTTGTCAGCCCGGCCGACAGGAAGCGGTTTTTTGAAGAATTTCGATTGGCGCTGGCGGTTTAAAGTGATCGCAGTGCGTGGCAACAAAAAAATGAGTTGAGACGGGGAGAAGCGGCATATGGATGGACGTTACAACCTACAGACACCGGTCACTGGAATGGCATCGGACCTCTACACGATGCACACTGTTCTGCTCTGGATCTGTCTTGTGATTTTTGTGGCGGTGTTTGCCGTCATGTTTTATTCAATCTATGCGCACCGCAAATCCAAAGGCCACAAAGCTGCTGATTTTCATGAGAGCACGGCCGTTGAAATTGCCTGGACAATTGTCCCGTTCTTGATCGTGGTGGTGATCGGCATCTATGCCACACCCGTGGTGATCGCCCAGAAGAACACAGCCGACGCAGACATCACGATCAAAGCCACAGGCATGCAGTGGAAATGGGGCTACGACTATCTTAAAGGCGAGGGCCAGGGCATCTCTTTTGTCTCTGGCTTGGCAACGCCCCGTGATCAGATTCTGGGCCTGGCCCCCAAGGGCGAGCACTATTTGTCAGAGGTCGACAATCCCATGGTGGTTCCCGTGGGCAAGAAGATCCGCATGGTGATCACTGCCAATGATGTGATTCATGCCTGGATGGTGCCGGCCTTCGGCGTGAAGCAGGATGCGATTCCGGGCTTTGTCCGTGACACCTGGTTTAAGGCAGAAAAAGAAGGCACCTATCGCGGCCACTGCGCTGAACTCTGCGGCAAGGACCACGCCTTCATGCCGATTGTGGTGAGGGTTGTATCGGCGGAGGAATATGCCAAGTGGATCGCCGCACAGCCCAAGCCCGCCCCCGTCAAGACCGCTGCTGTGGCAGCGGCCGTTCAGAAATAAATCGCAGTCCGCCCGATCAAGGAGAACTCAATGAGCGCAGTACTTGGACCTCAGCACGGAATTGCTGGTCACGACGATCATGCCCATGATCATCCGCACGGCTGGCGACGCTGGCTGTTTGCGACGAACCACAAAGACATCGGCACGATGTACCTCTGGTTCAGTTTTGCAATGCTGTTTGTCGGCGGCTTTCTGGCCCTCGGCATTCGCGCCGAACTCTTTAAGCCCGGCCTGCAGATTCTGAATCCAGAACTCTTTAATCAGTTCACGACGATGCATGGCCTGATCATGGTGTTCGGCGCCATCATGCCGGCCTTTGTTGGCTTTGCGAACTGGATGATTCCGCTGCAGATTGGCGCCAGCGATATGGCTTTTGCGCGGATGAACAACCTGAGCTTCTGGCTGCTGATTCCGGCGGCCTTGCTGCTGGTGAGCTCATTTTTTGTGCCCGGCGGTGCAACCGCTGCGGGCTGGACGCTCTACGCGCCGCTGTCCACCCAGATGGGGGTTGGCATGGACATGGCGATTTTCGCCGTTCATATTTTGGGCGCAAGCTCCATCATGGGCTCGATCAACATCATCACGACGATTTTGAACATGCGCGCACCAGGCATGACGCTGATGAAGATGCCGATGTTTGTGTGGACTTGGCTGATCACAGCCTATTTGCTGATTGCGGTGATGCCAGTGCTGGCAGGCGCCATCACCATGATGCTGACCGATCGCCACTTTGGCACCAGCTTCTTTAATGCGGCAGGCGGCGGTGACCCCGTGATGTACCAGCACATCTTCTGGTTCTTCGGCCACCCCGAGGTGTACATCATGATTCTTCCGGCATTCGGCATCGTGTCGGAAATCATCCCGACCTTCTCACGCAAACGTCTTTTCGGCTACAGCTCCATGGTCTATGCGACAGCGTCGATTGCGATCTTATCGTTCGTGGTCTGGGCCCATCACATGTTTACCACTGGCATGCCGGTGGCAGGCCAGCTCTTTTTCATGTACGCCACGATGCTGATCGCAGTGCCAACGGGCGTGAAAATTTTCAATTGGCTGGCCACCATGTGGCGCGGTTCGATGACATTTGAGACCCCGATGCTGTTTGCGATTGGCTTTATCTTCGTGTTCACCATGGGCGGCCTGACGGGCATCATCCTCTCGGTAGCGCCGCTTGATATTCAGCTGCACGATACCTATTACGTGGTGGCCCACTTCCACTATGTGCTGGTGGCCGGATCGCTCTTTGCACTGTTTGCTGGCCTCTATTACTGGCTGCCAAAATGGACGGGCCACATGTATGACGAGACCCTGGGCAAGTGGCATTTCTGGATGTCGATGGTCTTCTTCAATGTCACCTTCTTCCCCATGCACTTCTTGGGCCTTGCCGGCATGCCGCGTCGCTATGCGGACTACAACATGCAGTTCGCAGACTTCAACGCGTTGGCCTCAGTAGGCGCATTCGGCTTCGGACTCACCCAGTTGCTGCTGCTCTACATCATCATCAAATGCATTAAGGGTGGCCCAAAGTCAGCGGACAACACTTGGGAGAGCGATCAGGGTGGCCTGGAGTGGACGGTGCCGTCGCCGGCGCCTTTCCACACCTTTGAGACGCCCCCCACATTCAAAGGCCAGAGCCACTAAGGCTGCACCGACAGTGGCCCAAGAGCAGCGCTCAAATCTGCGGCTTGCCCTGATCCTCACATCAGTGGCGGCCGCATTTTTTGCGGGCATCGTGGCGAAATATTTTCTATTTCCGGTATGAGCCAGACGCCCGAATCCAGCCCAACGCCGGATGCGCCAGCCAAGCCCACCGCGGAAAACAGCCGCATGATGGGCAAGCTGTTGATGGTGGCAATCCTGATGTTTGGTTTTGGATTTGCGCTGGTGCCCTTTTACGAAAAAATCTGTGAAATTACCGGCATCAATGTCTTGGCGAGAAAAGACAAGCTCAATTACGCCGAGGCCCGGGAGTTTGCCCGTAATACTCAGGTAGACACCAGCCGCAGCATCACGATTGAGTTTGATGCCAACGTTCAGGGCTCAATGTTGTTCAAGCCGAAGGTGGCCTACATGAAGGTCCATCCGGGTGAGCTGGCCACGGTCACGTACGAAATCATCAACGTCACCAACAATGATCTTGTCGGCCAGGCCATTCCGAGTTATGCCCCCCGACACTCTGCAAGCCATTTTAAAAAGCTCGAATGCTTTTGTTTTGAGCAGCAGGCCCTGAAAGGCAGCCAAAAGCGGGAATTTCCAGTGGTCTTCGTGATTGATCCGAAGCTGCCGTCTGACATTGGCACGATTACCTTGAGCTATACGTTTTTTGAAGTCGCAGGTTTGAAGTCCGCCGCAGGGCCGGGTCCGATAGTGGCGCAGCCCAGCAAGACTGGGGGCTGAGCGGTTGAATGATGCAAAACAGGCCTCTGCCCGAAGCGGTAGCTTCCTGCAGACCTTGTCGGCAGTGCTGTGGTCGTTTTTCGGTGTCCGAAAGGGCCGTGATCATGACCGCGATATGGCGAGCCTAAATCCGGTGCATGTCATCATCACCGGCGTGTTGGCAGGAGCGTTGTTTGTGGTGTCGTTGGTCGTGCTGGTCCGATTTATTTTGGGCTGATCGGCCCCCACTGCAGGATGTTTGAAAATCGGAATGCGTTTTGTTCGGTGACAGATTCGTTTAAAGAAAGATATTGAAAGGGAGATCGATGAGTTCAACAAGCCACGCACCTTATTATTTTGTGCCCGCGCCGAGCAAGTGGCCGGCGGTCGGGTCGATCGCCATGATTCTGACCCTATTCGGCGCAGTCGGCACGATCAATGGCCAGGCCTATGGCCCCTGGACGCTGCTGACTGGCTTTGCGGTCTTGATCTACATGTTCTTTGGCTGGTTTGGAACCGTCATTGCGGAGTCCGAGTCGGGCCAGTACAACAGCCGAGTGGATGCGAGCTTCCGCTGGAGCATGAGCTGGTTCATCTTCTCGGAAGTCATGTTTTTCGCCGCATTTTTTGGGGCCTTGTTTTATGCCCGGGTGATCTCAATGCCTTGGCTTGGTGATTTGGACCACAAGTCATTTCTATGGCCGGATTTTCTCGCTCAGTGGGGCAAGGGCAGCGGCCCTGCAGGCCTGATCGAAGAGTACAAAACCATGGGGCCGTTTTGGATCCCGACCATTAACACTGCGTTGCTGCTGACGTCAGGCGTCACCCTCACCATTGCCCACCATGCGCTGCGGGAAAGCAATCGCGGTAAGTTGAATTTCTGGTTGGCAGCCACGATTTTGTTGGGATTTATCTTCGTGGGCTTTCAGGCCTATGAATACATCCATGCCTATCGTGATCTGAACCTGAAGCTGACGTCCGGTATTTTTGGCTCAACATTCTTTCTGCTGACCGGCTTTCATGGATTCCATGTCTGCGTCGGTGCCATCATGCTGACAGTCATTCTCGCCCGATGTGTGCGGGGCCACTTCAGGCCGAATCACCACTTCGCTTTTGAAGCGGCGGCCTGGTACTGGCACTTCGTTGACGTGGTTTGGCTGGGGCTTTATATCTTGGTGTACTGGCTGTAGCTGTAGTTCAGTAGCGCAGGCCCGTCGACTCGATCCAGCCGAGTTGATGGGCAGCGATTAAAAAAAGAAACAGCGCCACCGAAAAGCCCACGCGAATAGCGAGGGCCTGCACAGTCTTACCGCTCGTGCCTTTATCGCGCATCAGATAAAACAATGCGGATCCGAGGCTGATCACAATGAGGGCAAAAACAACGGCAATGAGAATACGCATGGGTCCCCTATTGTGCAGGAGTCCGTTGCGGTGATTGCCAGCCGGCCGGTTCGGGCCTGGGCGGCGGTCATGGTGTTTCTCGGACTTGCCGCCACTGCAATTCAACTTGGACTCTGGCAACTCGGCAGGGCCGATGAGAAGCAGGCCATGATCGATCTTCGGGCGGGCCGCCAATCGCCCCTGGCGTTGGGCAGCTCCGAACGGCCTTGGGGGAGCGGTATCGGTCCGCTGGATCTCGATCAGCAGCGAGTCATGTTGACCGGGAAGTGGCTGCTTGCAGAATCAATTGCCCTGGATAATCGTGCCTGGGAGGGCCGAGCAGGGGCCCACGTGCTTTCGCCCTTGGTCCTGCCCGACGCCAGTCGGGTCTGGGTCAATCGCGGCTGGATGCCAAAGCAGCCCGGTATAAATCAGGTGGCAATTCCTGCGGCCGCCGACGCGGTGCGTCTCGAGGGCCTAGCGCTTGCGTCCGTGATGAAGCGAATAGAGCTGGGAAAGCAGGCCCCAGGCCGGGCCGCAGATAATGTCTGGCAAAACTTTGACTGGCAGGCCTCTGGGCAGCGCATCGGCGATGATCGTGTCTGGCCGGTGATTGTCTGGCAGATCACCGAGACTTCGGATGGGCTGTTGCGGCGGCTGCCCGAGGTCGAGGATGACGTCTCCAAGCACTTGGGCTATGCCGCGCAGTGGTTTTTAATTTGCTTGGCCTGCTTGTTTTTTGCATTTCGACTTCGGCCCCGCCGGTCAAAGTTTGCCGACTCCCAGAACTAAAGAAATGACCCAATGAATCCGCAGCATCGTCGAAATCTCTGGCCGCTCTGGGGTGTGCTGGCCGTGACACTGGCACCCGTGATTGCTTCCTACATCACTTATTACGGTATCAAGCCCGAGGGCCGTACCAATTACGGAGACTTTGTGGAGCCCCAGGTGACTGTGGTTTCGCTGCCGGTGCGCCCCGTCATTAGTCCCAAATCAGAGAGTGCTTTTATTGCGGTTCAGGCCGAGCCCCGGACCCGCCGGCCGCTTGCAACACTTGGGGATTGGTCAGGCCGATGGCTCATGGTCAGGATCGGGCCATCGGAGTGTGCTCAGGCCTGCCAGCAAGAGCTCTGGCTGATGCGTCAGCTGCGACTTACCACTGGCCGTGAGCGGGACCGCGTCGAGCGGCTGTGGATGATTACGGACGGGGGCACGCCGGACGCTGCACTGATGGCGGAACACGAAGGCCTCTGGGTGGTGAGGCTCGGCCCAATGGCGGGCCAAGATCTTTTGATCACCAACTGGCTGTCGGTTGCCGCCCAATCGGTCTCCCGAAACGCTGGCGCGAGTAATATCTGGATGATTGATCCGTTGGGAAATCTAATGATGCGCTTTCCCGATAACCCCGATCCCAGCAGCATGAAAAAAGATCTGAATCGTTTATTGAAGGCCTCTCGCATCGGCTAAGGCCGTCCGCATTCTTTGATGAGTGATTTCACCCTGCCCCAATCGTCTTTGCTCAAGCAATACCTGGCGCTGACCAAGCCTCGGGTGGTGATGTTGATCAGCTTTTGCGCGGTAATTGGTATGGCGCTGTCTACGCCGGGCTGGGTGCCGCTTGGAATTCTGATCAATGCCACGCTCGGCATCACGCTGGTAGCGGGTGCCGCCGCTGCGATCAATTGCTTAGTGGAGCAGCACATCGATGCCAAGATGGCCCGCACGGCCTGGCGCCCACTGCCATCGGGCACCCTGACGCCCTTTCAGACCCTTGTATTCTCTGGAATTCTTGGCGGCATCGGCACTTTTTTGCTCTACGCTTTTGTCAATCCGCTCACCACCTGGCTGACGCTGGCCACTTTTGTGGGCTACGCGATTGTCTATACGGTCATTCTGAAGCCACTGACTCCGCAAAATATTGTGATCGGAGGCGCTTCGGGCGCGATGCCGCCGGTGCTCGGCTGGGCCGCGGTTACTGGACAAGCACCCATTGAGGCCTGGGTTTTGTTTCTCATTATTTTTGTCTGGACGCCACCGCATTTTTGGGCGCTTGCCCTGTATCGAACGGATGACTATGCGCGCTCAGGCCTGCCCATGCTGCCGGTGACTCATGGAGCCCGATTCACACAACTTCATATTTTGCTCTACACCCTGCTCCTGGTCGCCACCACGGCGCTGCCGACTCTTATCGGCATGAGTGGCGTGGTGTATCTGGTGTCGGCGCTGCTGCTGGGCGCTTATTTTTTATGGCTGGCTTGGCGGCTTTATCAGCAATACTCCGAGCCGCTTGCCCGCAAGACTTTCAAATACTCAATCAATTATTTGGCGTTGCTTTTCGCCGCCTTGTTGCTGGATCATTACTGGCTGTAGTCGACTGCGGCAGTTTTAAAAATGCAGCACCGCGTCGCTCATCGTACACAGCGAAATCCGATATACACCACGCGCGTGTCTCTTGGCTTAGTGGCCAGATCCGATTCCCGCTGCCGTTCGGGGCCATACCACCAGGAGCTGCTGCGCGTCACCCGCTCGTTGCCTACGCCCGTATCAACCCATTCCCAGACATTGCCGCCCATCTCATAAAGACCATTGACCCCCGAAGGCGTTGTCATGACCTGTACATGCCCGACGCCACGGGTTAAAGCGCCTGCGGGCGCTGAGCCACGGTAATTGCCACAGCCCGATAAGCAGTGGCTCATCGATGCGGAATCACCGTTTGGATAGGGGTAGCGTCGCCCCGAGACAAAACCGGCCGGCGGGGCTGGCCGTTGTTCAAGATAGGCGGCCTGTGTCCACTCACGATCATTCGGAAGTCGCTTACCGAAAAATTTACAGACGGATTGGGCCTCATCGAACGTAAGGTGGACGGCCGGTTCCCGGTCAAGCGCTGGCACCCCGAACGGTGTCCGCCAGTTCCAGCCTGATTTCTTCGTCCAACCCGCCTCATAGACTTCGCCTCCGCCCTCACGCTCAGCCCTGCTCACAAATCCTGTGGCCTGTGCCATCTGTTTGACTTGACCAATCGTCATCTCGTGAAGATCCCATTGCAGTCCATGCACCAGTGCGGTCCCGCCGACTGCGGCCTGCGCGCGGACTGATGCGGGGGAGAAAAATCCTACGGACAAACAGAAGGCCAGGCCGCCCAGAATCCGAAACGGTCGTCGAGCGTACCGAGCTGACATTGCAATGGCCGGCGAGAAAAAAAGCTGAAAACTAAGAAAGGGAGAGTCGAAGTTTTTTGAGCGCCGCGGCCTCGATTTGCCGAACACGCTCTGCAGAGATTGCAAAGCGAGCGGCAAGATCATGAAGGGTGGCGCCGCCCCCCTCCTCATCCTCTTTGAGCCAACGCGCGATCACAATCTCGCGGCTGCGCTCATCAAGCTGATGCAAGGCCCGCAGCAGGCTCCGAGACTGAAGTGCTGCCGACTGCTCGGCCTCGACCAGCTGCGCAGGATCGGCATTGGGCGCTGCCAAGTAAGCAATTGGCGCGAAATGATCTTCGGCCGCATCATTGCTATTGGCCTCCATCGCGATATCCCCGCCCGAGAGACGCTGATCCATTTCCAAGACGTCGCTCGGGGCGACATTCAGTTCCCGAGCAATCTGCTTGGCCTGGTCATTCGAGACGCTGTCTTGTACGCCAAGTGCCTGCTTGATCGACCTCAGGTTGAAAAATAATTTCCGCTGGGCCTTGGTGGTCGCGACTTTCACGAGCTGCCAATTTCTCAGAATATATTCGTGGATCTCGGCCTTGATCCACAGCAGCGCAAACGACACCAGACGCACGCCACGGGTGGGGTCAAAACGTTTCACTGCCTTCATCAGGCCGACATTTCCCTCCTGGATGAGGTCCGCCTGGGGAAGGCCATAGCCCTTAAATTGCCGAGAAACTGAGACCACAAGTCTTAGATGAGTTAGCACTAACTCTCTCGCTGCATCAAGGTCATTCGATACTCGAAACCTTAGTGCGAGCTCCTCTTCCCGCTCCGCGGAGAGCAGGGGGTAATGCTGGACCGCCCGGATGTAGGCGTCCAGATTGCCGGCTGGCGATAAAGAAAAGGCGGTCAGGGCGTGGTCAGCCGCGAGAGCCTGGGCACTCATGGGGAGAACCTCCGAAGACAGTGTCGAATCATTAGTCGTTATTTTAGCACTCGAGGTTCAAGAGTGCTAAACCCCAAGTTGCATTCCCACGACGCTCTAAAACGGCAGTCAGACAAAGTCCTCCCGCGAGCCGGGTTTTGTCCTACTATCCCGTCTCTCCAATTTTCGGGCGCGGGGGTTCGGGCCATGAAGTTTCGCTTTCCGGTCGTGATCATTGACGAAGATTTCCGCTCGGAAAATGCCTCCGGCCTTGGCATCCGAGCGCTGGCGGATGCCCTCGAAAAAGAAGGCGTCGAGGTCCTGGGGGTCACCAGCTATGGCGACCTCTCCCAGTTTGCCCAGCAGCAGAGCCGAGCTTCGGCCTTTATTTTGTCCATCGATGACGAGGAATTTGGTGCCGGCTCTCCGCAAGAGACTGATGCCGCATTAAAAAATATTCGAGCCTTTGTCAGCGAAATTCGTTTTCGAAATGCCGAAATCCCGATCTACATGTATGGAGAGACCCGGACGTCGCGGCATATCCCCAATGACGTGCTGCGAGAACTGCACGGATTCATTCATATGTTCGAGGACACGCCCGAGTTTGTCGCCCGGCATATCCTGCGCGAGGTCAAGTCCTACATGGATTCGCTGGCCCCACCATTTTTTCGGGCCTTGTTGGAGTACGCCCAGGATGGATCGTATTCCTGGCACTGCCCCGGCCATTCGGGCGGTGTGGCATTTTTAAAGTCACCCGTGGGCCAGATGTTTCACCAATTTTTTGGCGAGAACATGCTCAGGGCCGATGTCTGCAATGCGGTCGATGAGCTGGGGCAGCTCTTGGACCACACTGGCCCGGTGGCTGCCTCAGAGCGAAATGCGGCCCGAATCTTTAATGCCGACCATTGTTTCTTTGTGACCAATGGCACGTCGACTTCGAACAAAATCGTTTGGCATGCGTCGGTCGCACCCGGCGATATTGTGGTGGTGGATCGCAACTGCCACAAGAGTGTGTTGCACGCGATCACCATGACAGGCGCGATCCCGGTGTTTCTGATGCCGACCCGAAATCATCTTGGCATTATTGGCCCGATTCCGCTTGAAGAATTCAAGCCCGAAAATATCCGTAAAAAAATCGAAGCCAATCCCTTTGCCCGCGAGGCTTTAAAAAATGGAAATGGCAGCGCCCATCCGCGGATACTGACCATCACACAGAGTACTTACGACGGCGTGTTGTACAACGTGGAGATGATCAAAGAGGTGATCGGCAGCACGATCGATACGCTGCACTTTGATGAAGCATGGATTCCGCATGCCTGCTTTCATGACTTTTACAAAGACATGCATGCAATTGGCAAGGACCGTCCAAGGCCGAGAGATCCGCTGGTGTTTTCAACACAGTCCACCCACAAGCTCTTGGCTGGCTTATCGCAGGCTTCTCAGGTGTTGGTTCAGGAAAGCGAGACTCGCAAACTCGATCGGGATCTCTTCAATGAGGCCTATCTCATGCACACCTCCACCAGCCCGCAGTACGCCATCATCGCCTCGCTCGATGTGGCAGCCGCCATGATGGAGCCGCCCGGAGGAACCGCTTTGGTCGAGGAGTCCATTGTGGAAGCCTTGGACTTCCGGCGTGCCATGCGCAAAGTGGATGAAGAGTTTGGTCTGGACTGGTGGTTCAAAGTCTGGGGCCCGGAGGATGTCACCTCGGATAGCTGGGGCATGGCCAATCGCTCGGAGTGGGAGCTCGACCCCAATGATGACTGGCACGGCTTTGATGGCTTGGTGCCAGGATTCAACATGCTGGATCCAATTAAATCCACGGTGATCACCCCGGGACTCAATATCAAAGGGGAGTTTGATGCGCGCGGCATTCCTGCTTCAATCGTAACCAAGTATCTTGCCGAACATGGAGTGATTGTCGAGAAAACCGGCCTGTATTCATTTTTTATCATGTTCACGATTGGCATCACCAAGGGCCGTTGGAACACCCTGCTCACCGCCTTACAGCAATTCAAAGACGACTACGATAAAAATCAGCCGATGTGGCGCGTGCTGCCAGAGTTTTGTGCCAAGCAGCCGCAATATGAACGTGTTGGCCTAGCGGATCTCTGTCAGCAGCTGCACGATATGTACAAGGCCAACGACATTGCCCGGCTGACCACGGAGATGTATCTCTCGAATATGAATCCTGCAATGAAGCCGGCCGAGGCCTTCGGTTATTTGGCCCACCGCAAAACCCAGCGGGTGCCCATCGATGAGCTGGAGGGCCGGATCACAACAAGCCTACTGACCCCCTACCCCCCGGGCATCCCGCTCCTGATCCCAGGGGAGCGTTTCAATAAAATCATCATCCAATACCTGCAGTTTGCACGGCGTTTCAACGCCGAATTTCCAGGCTTTGAGGCCGATATTCATGGCCTGGTGGAGCAGCAGGCCGACGGCAGAATTGAATATTTCGTGGATTGCGTTCCCGCCTAACGCCTAGCCCACCCCGTCAAAGATTGCCGACCATGGCTGCTGCGAAGGCCTTCGCATCAAACGGCTGAAGATCTTCAATCCCTTCTCCTACGCCGACGTAGCGAACCGGGATTGGCCGGGCCTTGGCAATTGCCAAGAGTACGCCGCCCTTGGCCGTGCCATCGAGCTTGGTGACCACCAGACCACTAAGGCCCAGGGCGTCATCAAAGGCTTTGACCTGGGCGATTGCGTTTTGTCCTGTGCCGCCATCAATCACAAGCCAGACCTCATGGGGTGCATCGGCCATCGCCTTGGCCATCACGCGCTTAACCTTTTTCAGCTCCTCCATGAGATGCAACTGCGTGGGCAGTCGGCCAGCTGTATCCACAATCACGACATCGACCCGTCGTGCGACCGCGGCGCTGACGGCATCGTAAGCAACAGCCGAAGGATCACCTTGGGCCTGGGCGATCACATCAACTTGGTTACGTTCGCCCCAAACCATGAGCTGCTCGCGCGCGGCTGCTCGGAACGTGTCACCCGCCCCCAGCAGCACTGTTTTTCCCTCGCTTTTCCAGGCATGGGCCAATTTGCCGATGGAGGTGGTCTTTCCGGCCCCATTGACACCCGCCACCATCACCACTTTCGGTGCTGATTCAGATGGGAATGTTCCGGATTTCTCCGCGCTTAAAGGCGCGAGGGCCTGCTCAATACAATCGGCCACTGCCTGGCGGAGCGCCTCAGGCGGACTGTCATCATTCAGGCCGCGGGCCTTGACGGCCTGGCGAACACTGCGCATCAAATCCGCGCTGGCCTGGCTGCCGACATCTGCTGTCAGCAGTGCAGTCTCAACGTCATCGAACCAGGCCTCATCAAGCCTGCGGCCCGCAAAGAGTGCCCCGAGCTGATCACGGGTTTTGGCCAACCCGTCTTTGAGCCGGTTCAGTTTCAGCCGATCGAGGGCCCGGCCGAGTCCGAGGAAACCTATCATCTGAGAAATGGTCTGCGCTTTAAGAGAAAAAAGATTCTATAGTCTGAGGCTCAACATGCTCATTCGATTAATTTTTTCCACCCTGGCGTTGATGCTGGGATTGGCGGCCACAATCGCGCATGGTCAGCCGCTCAGGCCGAGCCTTGATCGCACGCTGGCCAACGGGATGCGGGTACTGGTCTTCGAGAATCCGCGTGCGCCAACGGCGTTGCACATGGTCTGGGTGAAGGCGGGCTCGATCGACGAGGTCAGCGGCCGCTCCGGCCTTGCCCATGTGCTGGAGCACATGATGTTCAAGGGCACACAGAATCTGGGCCCGGGAGAATTCAGCCGCCGTGTTGCCGCTCTCGGCGGGCGAGAAAACGCTTTTACGTCGAAGGATTACACGGGCTATTTTCAGCAGGTCCACAAGGATTCTTTACGCGAAGTGATGCGCCTGGAGGCCGATCGTCAGCGTTTTTTGAAGCTCAACGACCAGGAATTTAAAAAAGAAATTCAGGTGGTCATGGAGGAGCGACGCCTTCGCACCGACGACAATCCCTCCAGCCTTGCCTTCGAAACGCTTGCCTCGGTGGCGTTTCAGGCCAGCCCCGTTCGCAATCCCATCATCGGCTGGATGAATGATCTTCAGCACCTCACCCTTGCGGATGTTCAGCAGTGGTACCGAGATTGGTATGCACCAAACAATATGATTCTGGTGGTGGCAGGCGATGTCAACGCCAATCAGGTTTTTCAATGGGCGCAGGAGCTCTATGGGCCAATGCGATCGCGGATCCTTCCCCCGCGTAAGCCGCAGCAGGAGCCGGCTCAGAGCGGCATGCGACGGGCCCGCCTGAAGGCCCCAGCAGAGAACCCCTTTTTGATGATGGCCTATAAGGCCCCCACCTTTCGTGATGCGCTCGGGCCGGTGGCGATGTCAGCATTGCCGGCAAGGGATCTGGTTGCGCTTGAGGTGTTGTCGGCACTCTTGGATGATCCCGGCACCGGCCGGCTCGTACAGCGCCTCGTCCGTCAGGACCGGAGCGCGCTTTCTTTTAATTCCGGCACCGATGGAATTGCGCGCGGGCCCGGCCTGTTCATGATGGAGGCGGTGGCGGCTCCCGGATCCTCATTGTCGACGTTAGAGCAGAAGATCAAAGAGGAAATCGCCCTGATTGCCAAAGAGGGTGTGCGTGAGCAGGAGCTGATTCGGCTCAAGCGGCAGGCCAAAGCAAGTCAGGTTTTTCGTCAGGACTCAATGTTCTCCATCGCGATGGAGGCGGCCCGACTCTTGTTGGCAGGCCGTGAGCTTGCGGATGCCGAGCGCTGGCTACAGGTGCTGGACGACATTCGATCCGAGGATATTCAACGGGTAGCCCAGCAGTATTTCTCTGACGATCAGCTGACGGTTCTCGAGTTTGAGCCACTGCCACTGTCCAATGCGGCCGCAAAGCCTCGGCCAGCAGCAGCAATTCGGCACTAAGGGCGAATCGATGAAACGAACTCTGTTGATACTTCTGACCGCTGTCTCCATTTTCGGGTCTTCGGCCCTGCAGGCGCGCAGTCAAGATCTTCGACAGTGGACCACGGCCTCCGGCGCCCGCGTACTTTTTCTCGCGGCACCGGAGATCCCGATGGTCGATGTTGCCATTGACGTTGATGCAGGCAGTCGCTGGGAGACTTCTGTCCA
The DNA here is from genome assembly GCA_018970545.1 of Betaproteobacteria bacterium. GTDB lineage: Bacteria > Pseudomonadota > Gammaproteobacteria > Burkholderiales > Burkholderiaceae_A > Lacustribacter. The sequence goes on from JAGWWC010000001.1 coordinate 103,875, forward strand.
CGCAGGGCTTGCGGCGATGGTGGGCGCAATGATGCCGCGAGGAATTCGGGCCAACAGCACGATGCCCGCCATGAATGAGACGCAGATCAGCGAGTCTTTCGCGGAACTCGCAGTGCAGCGTGGTGGTGGTGTCACGCTGGATCGCGCCAGCATCAGCCTGAGAACTCTATCGGATGCAGAAGTGCGTGAGCGGGCGGCCCGACTCTTGTCCCGCATGATGTTTGAGCCGACATTTGATCAAGCGATCTTGCAGCGGGAGAAACTGAGAACAATCGCAGGGCTGCGTGAGTCCATGACCCAGCCGCAGTCCATCGCCACCAAGGCCCTCTGGCGGGCGCTGTATCCCGCCCACCCCTATGGCCAGCAGGCCACACCGGAGACCATTGAGGCCATCACTGCGGATGACTTAATTCGCTTTCACCGGCAGCATTGGCAGGCACATCGCATGCGCATCACCATTGTGGGTGCGCTTACCGAGGCCCAGGCCCGCGCATGGGTTGAGCAATTGCTCTCGGCCGCCCCCATGACTTCAACGACAGGCGAGCGGGCTGTGATGCACGCGCCATCTCGCCAGCATCCTGCACCGCTGAATGTACAGACGAAGGCAGTGCGACAGGCGATTGCCCATCCGGCCAGCCAGAGCCATCTCTGGCTTGGACTGCCCGCGATCGCCCGCGACGATCCAGATTTTTTTGCGTTAACGGTCGGCAATTACATTCTGGGTGGAGGCGGTTTTGTTTCTCGTCTTACGGAAGAAATTCGCGAAAAACGCGGCCTGTCTTACAGCGTCTTTAGCGCTTTTCAGCCTCTGGCCCAGCCGGGTCCTTTCCTGATGAGCCTGCAGACCCAGAAGGCCAAGGCACCGGAGGCGCTTCAGGTGATGGAAAAAACCTTACTCCGATTTTTGCAAGAAGGTCCGACTGAAAAAGAATTGAAAGCGGCAAAGCAAAATCTCATTGGTGGATTTGCACTTCGGCTGGATACGAACCGAAAGCTTTTGGACAACCTCGCCCAGATCAACTTCTATGACATGCCACTCGACTATCTGGACACTTGGACTGAAAAAGTCTCCCGTGTCACCCGCGAGGATATTCGTCGCGCAATGAACCGTGTCGTTGCCCCTGAGCGGATTTCGGTGATTGTTGTCGCTGGGCCGGAAGGTTTTGCACCTTAGTCGACGGCATGGGCCAGCTGCGGATTATTGCGGGCAAGTGGAAGCGGCGGCCCATTCCCGTGAAAGCGTTGACGGGTCTGCGCCCAACACCAGATCGTGTTCGCGAGACACTCTTTAACTGGCTGGGCCAGCGATGTGATGGCTGGCGCTGCCTGGATCTCTTTGCGGGATCGGGAGCGCTTGGCCTGGAGGCAGCTTCGCGGGGCGCAGCGCGGGTGGTTTTTGTGGAGTCGGATGCCGTTGCGGCGCAGGCCATCGAGCAGTGGATTCATCAAGTGGGCGGCGGCCCGGAGTGCCAGGTGGTTCGAGCCAAAGCCCAGCAGTGGTGTGGGACTCCAGCATCGGCTGGTTTTGATTTGATCTTCATTGACCCCCCTTTTGGCTCCGGAATGGTCAGCAGTATTGTCCCGGCGGCCACGCGTCTGCTGGTCCCAGGTGGGCATATGTATGTGGAGTCTGAAGCACCATTAGAGGCCGCCTGGGCTGCCTCCCTTGGCCTATCAGCCCTGCGCGCAGACAAGGCGGGCGCGGTTCATTATCATCTGCTCCAATTCAGTGCATCACAGGGAGCGCATGATGCTGATCGGAATCTACCCCGGCACCTTTGATCCGCTGACCCGCGGCCATGAGGATTTGGTCCGGCGGGCCAGCAAGCTGGTGGATCAACTGGTGGTGGGCGTTGCGGATAGCCGCGCGAAACGCCCTTTTTTTTCCTTACAGGAGCGGCTTGATATCGCCACGGAGGTCCTGGGCCACTATGCCAATGTGAAAGTCGCCAGTTTCTCGGGTTTATTAAAGGACTTTGTTCGGCAACACAACGCAAAAATTATTGTGCGAGGCCTGCGGGCGGTATCTGACTTTGAGTATGAGTTTCAAATGGCAGGAATGAATCGATACCTGCTGCCTGATGTAGAGACGATATTCTTGACGCCCTCGGATCAGTACCAGTTTATCTCTGGAACCATCGTCAGGGAGATCGCACTGCTGGGGGGCGATGTCAGCAAGTTTGTGTTTCCCTCGGTCGAGAAATGGCTGCGTGAGCGGCTAAAGAAAAATGCAGATCAATAGCCCGTTATGGCACTGCTGATCACCGATCAGTGCATCAACTGCGATGTCTGTGAGCCGGCCTGCCCAAATCTGGCCATCTCAATGGGGCCAGAGATCTATGAAATCGCGCCGGCTTTATGCACCGAGTGTGTCGGCCATTTTGATGAGCCGCAGTGCAAAGTGGTCTGCCCTGTGGATTGCATCATTGTGAATCCCGATTGCATCGAGACTCAGGATCAGCTTCAGGACAAGGTGGATCGTCTGCGGGCGGCCGAGTCGGCAAAAAGCGATAATTAGCCCTCATCACGAGGGAACACTATGGCACTTCAATGCGGCATCGTCGGCCTGCCGAATGTGGGCAAATCCACCCTGTTTAATGCGCTGACCAAGGCGGGCATCGCCGCTGAGAATTATCCCTTTTGCACCATTGAGCCCAATGTGGGCATCGTCGAGGTTCCGGACCCGCGGCTCGCCCAGCTGGCTGGCATTGTGCGTCCGGAGCGAGTCCTTTCGGCGACGGTGGAGTTTGTTGACATCGCAGGCCTGGTGGCAGGCGCCAGTAAAGGCGAGGGGCTGGGCAATCAATTTCTTGCCAATATTCGCGAGACCGATGCCATTGTTCATGTGGTGCGCTGTTTTGAGGATGACAATGTCGTGCATGTCAGTGGCCGAATCGATCCGCTGGCAGATATCGAGACCATCGAGACCGAGCTCGCACTTGCCGATCTCGCCAACGTGGAAAAGCAAATTGCCAAAGTCGCCAAGCTTGCAAAATCCGGCGGTGATAAAGAGGCCCAGCGACTGTTGTCAGTGCTGGAAAAATGCCAGATGCAGCTTGATCAGGCCAGACCAATTCGCAGCATGGACCTCTACGATGAAGAAAAAGAGCTCATTCGGCCTTTCTGTTTGATTACCGCTAAGCCAGCCATGTTTGCAGCCAATGTCAGCGAGGGCGGCTTTGTCGGCAATCCGCACCTGGAAAAGCTGCAGTCGTATGCGGCAGCCCAGAAGGCGCCAGTGGTCGCGATTTGTGCGGCCGTCGAGGCCGAGATTGCCGATATGTCGGATGAGGATAAGTCCGTATTCTTAAGTGACATGGGCATGCAAGAGCCCGGACTGAATCGATTGATTCGCGCAGGATTTGGCCTGCTGGGCTTGCAGACATATTTCACCGCGGGCCCGAAAGAGGTCCGGGCCTGGACCGTGCGAGTGGGCGCCACCGCCCCTCAGGCCGCCGGGGTAATTCACACGGATTTTGAGCGCGGGTTTATTCGTGCCGAGGTGATTGCGTTTGAAGAATACGTGACCCTAAAAGGCGAGCAGGCCGCCAAAGAGGCCGGCAAGATGCGGCTAGAGGGCAAAGACTACATCGTGAAAGATGGAGATGTCATGCATTTTCGATTCAACGTCTAAACGATTCGAAATCTATGGCCTGAAGGTATTTTTCTACGACTCGATTTTCATCAAAGACGGTTTCGGCAAGCTCGCGAGAGGCCAGGCCCATGGCCTGTCGTTGAGCATCAGAGAGCTTCATCATGGTGAGCATTGCCCGCGCCAAATCCTGCGGGTCTTTTACTCGACACAGCAAGCCGTTTTGGCCATGGCGCACGACCTCGCGACATCCCGGTACATCGGTTGTAATCAATGGCTTGCCCATGGCTGCGGCCTCAAGCAAAGATCGAGGAGTGCCCTCTCGATAAGAGGGCAACACCACACAATCGGCCTGAACAATGCGCGGCCGTGGATCCTCAACGTGGCCCAACAACTCAAGCTGCGGGTCTTGTCGCCACTCGTTCAGAAGGCTTGATGTGATGGCGGTGGGATTGGTACCACCATCCGGCCCAAGAATCTTCAAGCATGCTGCCGGAAGGGCGGAGTGGGCCTCTTGGATAAGCTGTTGCCGAAGCAGTTTGAATGCCTGCACCAGCTCCAGCAGGCCCTTATCACCCAACAGTCTGCCAATAAATAAAAAAACAAACGGCCGTTGACTCACAATCGAATCCTGGCCGTCCGTGCTGGAATTGGCCGTCGGTGCAAAATGCCGCAGGTCGACGCCCGAGCCAGGCAGCAGGCCCGCCTGACTGACTCGGACCAGGCGACGTTGTAAAAAAAAATCACGGTCATCTGGATTCTGAAAAAAAATCGTTCGGGCTTTTCCGAGGCTCAGTCGATAGAGCATCCCCACCAGCCGGCCGAGCCATCCACCTTCAATAAAGGCGGTGCCGAGCCCAGAGACATTGCCGATCTGGGTAATGCCTAGACATCGAGCAGCAAGTCCGCCATAAATGTTTGGCTTGACTGTAAAGCTCAGCAGCACAGCGGGCCGGTAGCGACGCAAAAGCCGCAGGTAGTTCCAAAACAACACAACGTCCGACCAAGGGTTGCGTCCGTGGGCGGGCACAGGCAGGGGCTCTACTGTGCAGCCCATGTCCTGAAGCTTTTTTATAGCAGCATCCGCTGGCACCAGGGCGACCAACACGGCATCTCTTGCTGAAAGGGCCCGCAGAAGTGGCGCTCGAAAATGCGCCAGGTTCCAGGCGGTGTTGGCGGTGAACACAACGACAGGCCGGGCCGACCAGGCGTCTTGAAGGCGCGTGATCGACTCAGGTGTTTGCATTGCTCATGAGTGCTTCGTCAGCCCGTGAAGGCACCGCTGGGCCGCCGCAATCTTTCCTTCAAGAATTCCAGGCAGCGCTTCAATGATCGATGTCAATGCCTGATCGATTGCGATTTTTTCTTCGGCACGGGGCTCATGCAGTACAAAATCCGCCACATCTTGATTGAGATTGAGTGTGCGCGGGTGGCCGATGCCGATGCGCAGTCGCCAGAAATCTGCCGAGCCAAGGTGCAGTTCGATATCGCGAACACCATTATGGCCGCCATGGCCGCCCCCTTGCTTTAAGCGCACAGCACCCGGCGGCAGATCCAGTTCGTCGTGAACGACCAGGACCTCGTGGGCCTGCAGTCGATGAAATCGCGCAAACGGACCCACCGCCTCACCCGAGGCGTTCATATACGTCTGCGGCTTGAACAACCACCGATCGGCGCCGGCAAGACGGGCCTTCGCAATCTCGGCTTTGAATTTTGATTCACGTGACCAGCCCGAGGCGGCCAGACGATCGACCATCCAGAATCCCACGTTATGCCGATGGCCGGCATACTGGGATCCTGGATTGCCCAGACCAACAATGAGTTTCATTCAGACCCTCTGGCCTGAATCATCAGTCTTTCTTTTCAGACTTCTCGGCAGGTTTTGCTTCAGCAGCAGGAGCGGCCTCAGCAGCTGGGGCCTCTTCTTCCGCGCCACCGCCCGGCACGGATGCAGTCACCACAGTGGGGTTCTCTCCGGTGTGCAACACCAGAGAGACACCAGCCGGCATGACCAGATCACGCACATGCAGAGAATGGCCGACCGACAGCGTTGCCAGATCGACCTCGATGAACTCAGGCAGGTCTTTCGGTAAGCACGAGATCAGCACATCCGTCAACACGTGGCTCACGATACCGCCCGAGAGTTTGACGGCCGGGGAGATATCCTGATTCTTAAAGTGCAGGGGCACCTTGGTCTGCAATTTTTGGTTGACATCGATGCGCTGGAAATCCACGTGCAGGACCACTGGCTTGTAGGGATGCATCTGGTAATCACGCAGCAGCACCTGCTCTGATTTCCCATCGAGCTCAAGATCCAGAATCGATGAATGAAACGATTCGACCTTCAATGCCAGCAGCAAAGGGTTGTGATCGATCTCAATGTTGATGGGTGATTTTTTGGCGCCATAAATAATGCCGGGCACCTTACCGTCACGGCGAAGACGGCGGCTCGCACCCGATCCTTGCACCGCACGGGAATTGGCAACAACTTTCATGAACTACTCCTTCACAGGTGGCAGCCCGCAGGCCGCCGGTCAAAAATCCTTTTCGATTCAGCGGCTGCCGCGACCAGCAATCCGAAAAAAAGAAAAGGCACGAAAACTATTCAACAAACAAAGAGCTGACTGAGTCAGATTTCACAATTCTTAAAATGGTTTCGGCCAACAATCCGGCGCAGGACAAGACCCGAATTCTGCCAGTGGCCTGGGACTCCTTTGACAAAGGAATGGAGTCTGTCACCACGAGTTCATCCAGCGCTGAATGGGCGATCCGATCCGCCGCTCCGCCAGAGAGCACGGCATGCGTGCAGTAGGCAACCACGCGTTCGGCGCCATGGTCTTTGAGCGCCTGGGCCGCCTTGGTCAGCGTACCGGCAGTATCCACCATGTCGTCCATGATCATGCAGGTCCTGCCAGAGACATCTCCGATGATGTTCATGACCTCCGATACATTGGCCTTTGGCCGGCGCTTATCGATAATCGCCAGATCGCAATCCATCTGCTTGGCAAACGCCCGTGCGCGAACCACGCCGCCAACATCGGGTGAAACCACCAGTAAATTCTGATAAGTCTGCTGCCAGACATCGGCCAGAATGATCGGTGCGGCGTAAACGTTGTCCACCGGGATATCAAAAAACCCCTGGATCTGATCAGAGTGCAGGTCCATGGTGAGCACCCGGCTCACCCCCACGGTTTGAAACATATTGGCCACGACCTTGGCGCTGATTGGCACTCGTGAAGAGCGCACACGTCGATCCTGCCGTGCATAGCCAAAATAGGGGATGGCCACAGTGATCCGCTCGGCCGAGGCCCGACGCAGCGCATCGCACATCAGCATGACTTCCATCAAATGGTCATTGGCAGGCGCACAAGTGGATTGCAAGACAACGGCATGCTTGCCACGCACATGCTCAAGAATTTCGACAGTGGATTCGCCGTCACTGAATTGGGCGACTGTGGCCCTGCCCAGCCGCGTGCCGAGATGGCGTGCGACATCCGATGCCAGTTTGGGGTTGGCATTGCCGGTGAAGATCATGAGCCCCTCGGGGGCACCGCCTTCTTTATTTAGTATGCGGTCGACCATCTTTCAGTGTTCGGGGCAAAGAAATCTTGGCTGGGGAGGAAGGATTCGAACCCTCGAATGCCGGAATCAAAATCCGGTGCCTTAACCAACTTGGCGACTCCCCAACGGTTTACAACACGTTACCCGGATGTCGCATGAGGGTCTGGCAGACCTTCAGCCTCAGTGGTAACTGTCCCACTGAAGTGCTCTGAAGGGCGCTAACGCGGTCGACGAGCCGTTGGGCCGTCGGAGCATCTGGGGCGGTACAGAAGACCGCACCCCCAGAGCCTGACATTCGCACTGCAGCCGGGGCAATTCCTTCGCTGGCGGCAGCCGTTTCAAGCCACTGCAGGGCCTGCTGCACCTGCGGAAACCGGGCTGCGGTCACCGCCTGCAGGTCGTTGCGGCCGAATGCCCACACGGGCTGTCGGGCTGCTTGGGCGAAGCCCGCAATTCTCGAAGTTTTGGAATTTCGTGTCAATTCAGGGGCCGCAAAGATCTCCGCAGTCCCCACGTGGCAGGCGGGCACGACGACCGAGAGCCAACGCAGACAGCTTTCATAGGGCTGGAGTTGCTCGCCAATGCCTTGCACGAACGCTGCTTTGCCAAAAAGAAAAAATGGGACATCGGCCCCCAGGCCCAGACCGATCTCGCTTAGCTGTCGATTGCTCAGTCCCAGCTTCCAGAGATGGTTTAAGCCCATGAGGGTGCTGGCTGCATCGGAGCTGCCCCCACCCAGGCCCGCCCCAGCCGGAATGGTTTTGGTGATCTCAATGCTCGCCCCGGGCCGGCCTGCCGCCTGCCACTGGGCCGTTTTTTGCAAGGCTGACGCTGCCCGAACTGCGAGATCAAGGGCGGGGGGCCCCAGCATATCGCCGCACCGCTGAATCTCACCATCGGGCCGGCCGGAGAGCACGATGCGGTCGGACCAGTCGATCAATTCAAAGGCGCTTTCCAGCAGGTGGTAGCCATCCTCCCGCTGACCCACTACATGCAGAAACAGATTGATCTTCGCGGGCGCTTCAAGCGTCAAGGTCTCGGGCTGCATAGTTTGATCAGGTGCGCAACTGATGCCCTAGAGAGGATCGAGCACCGCCCTCAGTCGGATATCCAGCTGGCGGATGCTGAACTCAAACTCGCGGCTGCCGGAGACGGAGGCTGCAAGGCTTTCAAACGAATCCATCAGTGATCGCATCAGAAGCCGAAGTTCGGCCTCATCGAGTGCCATGACCGTATCGCCGAGAAGGGCCCGTGTTATCCAAGGGCGCTGCTGGACATCGAGCGGACTGCCCTCTGCATCAAACGCAACAATCATCGCCTCGATTCGCTTTTCTTTCAGCAGCCCCGCGGGTGAGGCGATGAGTCGCCGCTCGAGACTGCCAAGGGTCTGGCCAAGCGGACCCAGCCAAATGAGAATTTGCCGTTCCACCTGATTCGATGGCATCGCCGTGGCGGGTGCCAGCTGCAGCCATTCAAAGCGGCCCTGGCCGCCACGCCGCTGATCCCATTGCGGATGCTGCGCTGAGAGAATGAATCGTCCGGATCGGGCAAGCCGGATTTGCTCATCTGCCCTCTCGAGACTGAAGCGCTCCATAGCGGGCTGCTTCGGGATGGGGGCGGCACAGCCCGCCAACAGCGCTCCAGCAGCGGCACAAAATGACACCACAAGGACACGGGCTGACCTCAGGAGCGGGTTCAACGGGGATGCACACGTGCGGGGGAGATGCCCAGTCGCTTGAGCGTGTTGATCAGCACCTCATTGCTCGGATCGGCGCCGAATGCCGTCCTGAACATCGACTCCGCTTCTTCTCGGCGTCCGCGGCTCCACAACACTTCACCCAGGTGAGTGGAAATTTCGGCATCGGGCAGCTGACGTTGCGCCTGCCGAAGGTATTGCTCTGCACGCTCAAGATCGCCGAGTCGGAAATAGACCCAGCCCATGCTGTCGATGATGTGGGCATCATTTGGGGCCAGTGCGAGGGCCCGCTCGATCAATGCTTTGGCTTCGTCAAGCCGCTCATTGCGGTCAGCAAAGTGATAGCCCAATGCATTGTGGGCATGAGCATGCTGCGGATCGCGCGCGATAAGTCCGCGCAATATTTTTTCCATCGCCTGAGGCTGGCCTGCTTTCTCATGCATCATGGCCAGCGTGTAAGCCACATTGGGTTTTTCTTGGTCTGGCCGGCTGACTGCATCAAATAGTCTCAGGCCATCGGCTTTACTGGGCGCGCGGCTGGCCAGTCCGGCGAGGTATTCATAAAAAGCATCCAGCCGCTGCTCTTTGGTGGCCCGATCACGGCGTGCGTTTAAAGAACGAATTAATTTTTCGTTCTCCCCTAACACCACGTGCAACAGGTCCAGCGTGCTCTGGGCCTCTGGATCAGTGGGCGCAACGTTCTGCCAAATGGCGGCCGCCTCCTGCGCCCGTTCGGGCGAACGGGCCTGAATGGCGAGTTCGGTGGCGCGGCGGGCTACGCCAGGATCTTGGGTTTGTCGGGCCACGCTGAGGTAGGTGGCGGCTGCAGCGCCGATATCACCCTGGGCAAGGGCCAGCTCGCTGGCCAGAATCTGAAAAATCAGGCCCGCCTGCTCGCGGCCGCGATCAATCGTTCTGCCGGATGCGGACCAGGCCGACTCAGTCGCGGCGAACACCAGGCCGATGCTCAGCAGCAAAATGATGAATCGGGACCGAAGCGTGCTCATGCCTCTACACTCACTGAGTTTTCCTGACCGATATCATGCCCGAATTACCCGAAGTTGAAGTGACTGCCCGCGCCGTGCGTCAGGCCATCTCTGGCTGTGTGTTTCGCGGTTTTCGCGATTCCGGCAAACGGCTTCGTCATGCATTTCCGCGGACAGCGCTGACCCGGCTTGTCGGCGCGGAGGTGATGTCGATCTCGCGGCGGGCGAAATATGTGTTGTTGGAGTTTGAGTCAGGGTGGATGGCGGTCCATCTCGGCATGTCGGGCTCCCTGTCGAATTCCACTGATCGCGATCCAGGCCTAGGCCTGCATGACCATGTCATGCTGGAATTCGAATCCTCGCGCGGGCAGACCCGAAGGCTTGTATTTCATGATCCGCGACGGTTTGGCTCATGGCAGTGGCTGGAGCGCGACCAGGTTGGCCAGAACGAGCTGGGCGCGCTGCTCGGTGCGACTTCAAGTGGCCGCGAGCCGTTTGATCAGCGGTTCGATGGCGGGTGGATGGCCGAGTGCGCCCGGGGCCGTCGCATTGCTGTGAAGCAGTGGCTAATGACCGGCAGCTGCGTGGTTGGTGTTGGGAACATCTACGCCTGCGAGGCACTCTTTGAGTCAGGAATTCATCCTCTTCGCAAGGCATCCGCGATCTCACGGCCACGCTATGATCGTCTGGCAGCCGCGGTGAAGCGAATTTTGCAGGCGGCGATTGATCGCGGCGGCAGTTCGATTCAGAGTTTCGTAGGGCCGGATGGCGAGCGGGGCCGTTATGGCCAGATGCACTGCGTCTACGGCCGCGAGGGTCAGCCTTGTCAGCGCTGTGGCCGGCCCATTCGTCGCCTGATGATTGGACAGCGCAGCACATTTTTTTGCCATGGCTGTCAGCGCTAAACCGACGGCTTTTGCGCAGCGGCTCATTGGCTGGCAACGGCGACATGGCCGCCATGAATTGCCCTGGCAGGGCCAGCCTGCCGATCCGTATCGCGTTTGGCTGTCTGAAATCATGCTGCAGCAGACGCAGGTGACCACAGTCATCGATTACTTCGATCGATTCATCAAACGCTTTCCGAACCTTCAGGCACTGGCTCGGGCGACCGAACAAGAGGTGCTCGCACTCTGGTCGGGATTGGGCTACTACCATCGGGCCCGGAATTTACATGCCTGCGCGCGTGAGATTGCCTTTCATCGCGCAGGCCGGTTTCCTGAGTCGGCTCAGGCCCTTGCCGCGCTGCCCGGAATCGGGCCATCGACTGCCGCCGCCATTGCCTCAACTGTATTTGGCGAGCGGGCCGCGATTCTGGATGGCAATGTCAAGCGTGTGCTGGCCCGACTGACCTGTGCCGAGCAGCCCTGGGGAAGCCCCGCCTTGGAGCGCGCGCTCTGGAAGCAGGCCGATGATCGACTGCCCAAACGCAGCAGCGATATGCCTGCCTATACCCAGGCCATCATGGACCTCGGCGCCTTGATTTGCCGGCCGAAGGCGCCGCAGTGCGGCCGCTGCCCGGTCGCATCGGACTGTCAGGCCCATCGCCGAGGCCAGGTGGATCGCTATCCTGTGCCGAGGATCAAGCGCGCCGTGCCCCAGCGCCAACTGTATTGGGCGGTTTGTTCGAGTGCGCAGTCCGTCTGGCTCATGCAGCAGCCCAGCGCTGGGATTTGGCCCAGCCTCTGGCTGCCGTGGACCATTGATCCGGATGCGCTTCCTCGTAATTGGGATAAAACCATTACAGCGCTCCAGCACGTGATCGAAGTGCGTCACAGCCTGACGCACTATCGGATGCTGATCTCGGTGGCGATGCTTCGGCACGATGGCGATCAGGCGCCCGCCGGAGCCCCGGAGGGCCTCAAGCCATTTGGCTGGGCGGAGGCCCTCAGCCTTCCGCTGCCGGCTCCGGTGAAACGAGTGTTGGCTAGGCTTTACCCCGTTGCGAGAGCGACCGATGGCGGACCGCGCAGGAGTAAGCCCGCTTGAATTTGTCGTATAGCGTGTCGGCACAGTAGACCGATCGATGCTGGCCGCCCGTGCAGCCGATGGCCACCGTGAGGTAGCTGCGATGCTCCTCGGCATGTCGAGGCAGCCATTTCTGGAGATAGCCCGCGATGTCATCAATCATTTCGCGGACTGAGTCAAATGACTCCAGGTATTGAATCACTGCCGCGTCGCGACCGCTGAGGGCCTTCATCTGGGCGTCATAGTGAGGATTGGGAAGGCAGCGCGCATCAAAGACGAGGTCGGCATCCAACGGAATACCGTCTTTGAAAGCGAAGGATTGAAACAACACCATCAGCGGTGTGTTTTCCAGATCAAGAATCTCTTTCACCCAGCGCCTGAGGACCTGTGGCTGCAGATCACTGGTGTCCAAGGGAATTCCCAGTGGTTCGATATCCGCGAGAAGCTCGCGTTCTCGAGCGATGCAGTCCATGAGTGTTTGAACAGAGTCCTCGCCAAAAACAGTCGCGGTGTTTAATTTTTGGCTTAAGGGGTGGCGACGCCGGGTTTCGGAGTAGCGTTGCACCAGAATTTCGTCTCGCGCATTGAGAAACACAACCCGCACATCGTGGCCCGACTCGCGAATTTGCTGCAAATTTTTGGAGAGGTGGGCCAATGAGCCCGCCGTCCGCGCATCGACTGCAACCGCCAATTGCGTTAAGCCCTCGGCCATGAGGCTGGCCAGTGCCTGGCCCAGAAATGCCACCGGCAGGTTATCGATGCAGAAATACCCCGAATCCTCCAGTACATTCAAGGCCACCGACTTGCCGGAGCCCGACATGCCGGTGACCAACACAATTTTCATGGCGTTGGATCCGGCGCAGGCTGCTGCATCGCCGCTTGCTGGCGTTCAACGAATTCCTGCATGGTGTCGATGCCGCGAAGACTAAGCACCGAGTTGCGCACAGCCGCCTCCACCAAGACTGCCAAGTTACGGCCTGCAGCAACCGGAATCACCACTTTGCGGATCGGCAGGCCCATCACATCTTGATTCATGGCCTCGAGGGGCAGCCTTTCAAATTCATTCATCACGCTGCGGCGAATCAGCTGGACAATCAATTTCAGCCGCATTTTTCTTCGCACCGCTGTCTCGCCAAAAATCGCGCGAATATCCAGTAGGCCCAGGCCGCGAACCTCCAGCAGGTTTTGCAGCAACGGCGGGCATCGGCCTTCCACTGCGTCTGGGGCGATTCGAGTGAAGTCGACCACGTCATCTGCAATCAGTCCGTGGCCACGGGTAATCAATTCGAGCCCGAGTTCACTTTTTCCAAGGCCTGACTCACCGGCAATCAGCACTCCCATGCCGAGCACATCCATAAACACACCATGCATCTGGGTCTGTGGGGCCAGCGTGCGGGCCAGCTGTGTCCGAAGGATTTCAATGACCTGGCCCGCCGATACGGTGGTTCGCAGCAGTGGCAGGCCCTCGCGTTCGCAGGCTGTAAATAACTCAGCGGGAGGGATCTCATCGTCGGCGATGATGATCGCTGGTGGCCGGCCGGCAATCAGCTCTGCAGTGAGATAGCTCTTTCGCTGTGGATCCAGACGGTTGTAGTAGGCGACTTCAGGCGTGCCCATGATCTGAATCCGGTTAGGATGAATCAGATTCAAGTGCCCGATTAAGTCGGCACTCTCAGTCGACTGGCCGCCAATTTTTCGGCCGGCCCCGGCTTGTCCCGTCAAAAAACTGAGCTTGAGTGTCTCCGCGTGTTCGTCAAAGAGGGCCTTGACGTCAAGCACGGGCAGGCTGCCAGGCCTCGAGTGCCCGGTGCAAAGACTGGGGGTCGGTCTCGGTGCTCAACAGATCGCGCATCTGACGATCGGAGAGCATCTCCGCGACCTCAGAGAGGATCTCCAGGTGCTGCTGAGTGGCCTGCTCCGGCACCAAAAGAAACAACAACAGAGTGACGGGTTTCCCATCGGGCGCATCGAATGGCACAGGCTCGGAGAGCCGGATGAGCGCCGCAACGGCTTCTTTCAGACCCTTGATTCGGCCATGCGGAATGGCGATGCCTTCGCCAAGGCCAGTGGACCCCAGCCGCTCGCGTGCAAATAAAGAATCGAAGACTTTGACCCGAGCGATGCCCTGGTTATTTTCAAAAAGAAGCCCCGCCTGTTCAAAGACGCGCTTTTTACTGCTGGCTTCCTGGCCAACTGCAATGTTGGCCAGAGGTAAAAGCTGGCTAATGCGGTTCATTGCTCCGCCTCGTCGAGTCGAGAGGCCGGATTATAGATCTTTTGTTGCGCTGCGCTAAACCGGTCAGGTGGCGAGTCGAGCGTCCGCGCCCTGGCCCCGGTGGACGCCCGGCCGATGCGTTTCCTTGTACCGGACGACCTGCCGGTCCAGCTTATCGGCCAGCAGATCAATGGCCGCATAGAGGTCCGCATGGCTGGCCTCGCAGTGGACATCCTTGCCCGGCAGGTGGACGGTGACCTCGGCGATCTGGTTGAGCTTCTGAACGCCCAGCACCACATGGACTTCATTGACATGATCAAAGTGCCGCCAAGTCCTGCCGAATTTCTGGTCCACATAGTTGCGGATCGCCTCGGTGATGTCGATATGGTGCCCTTTGACGGTCAGATGCATGGTCTTACCTCCACGGTTTAGAGTTTTTTACGTTGGCTGACGGGCTCAATTCTGAGCGCTTCCCGATACTTTGCAATCGTGCGCCGCGCAACTTGAATGCCCTCTGCGGAAAAGCGGTCTGAAATCTGCTGATCGGACAGAGGCCGTCGCGGATCCTCCTCGGCAATCCATTGCCGGATCTTGGCCTGCAGGGCAGTGGAGGAGGCGGCCCCCCCACCCTCGGTGCGGACATGGCTGGTAAAGAAGTATTTCAGCTCGAAGGTGCCGCGGGGCGTGAGCATGTATTTGTTGGTGGTCACGCGCGAGACCGTCGATTCGTGGAGCTCGCAGCGCTCAGCGATTTCTCGCAGCACCAGCGGACGCATCGCGATTTCACCCTGCTCGAAAAACGCCTGCTGCTCAATGGCAATTGCCTGCGAGACACGCAAAATCGTATCGAAGCGTTGTTGAATATTTTTGATGACCCATCGGGCCTCTTGCAGCTGGGCTGTCATGCTGCTGGCCCGCTCCTGACGAATGAGTTCGGCATAAAGTGGATTGATGGAGAGTCGTGGCACGGCGGATTCATTGAGCCGCACCTGCCACCGGCCGCTCCCTCTTCGTGTGCCGAGTCGATAAGCGATGACATCCGGCACGATGGATTCGGCCGCATCTTCCGTGAAGTCAGCGCCGGGCTTTGGATTGAGCCGCTGAATCAACTGCATGGATGCCTTGAGCGCTTCTTTGTCACAGCGAAGTGCCTGACACAGCCCATTGAAATCTTTGGCGCCGAGGGCATTCAGGTGGGCCATATCGCTCACGATGCTCGTGGCCAGCGCCCGACATGGGCCATCAGCGTCTTCTGCATCGGGATCCGCCTCATGATTCCGGGGGGCCAGTTGGAGCAAAAGACACTCTTGCAGCGTTCGCGCTCCGACACCCCGAGGATCGAGGCTTTGTAATAGTTTTAGCCCGAGCGCGATTTCATCAGCATCCAATCGTTCGCCGAACGTTTCTGAAAACAAATCCGCCACGCTTTCCTCGAGCTCCTCCAGGCTGTCGCGCAGATAGCCATCGTCATCCAAGGATTCAATCAGCGTGTCGAGCCAAGCGCGATCGCGATCCGACAACGTCAGGCTGTGGGCCTGTTCGCGCAGATGCTGCCGCAGGCTGATGGGCTGACTCTGTTGTGACTCCCACCAGTCGTCATCGTCGTTGTGGGCCCGCGACCCACCTGAGGACCAGCTCTCAGCGGAGCCGGCCATGCCCTCATCTGCCCGATCGGAAGCATCGGGTGGGCCGTCGTCCGGGCCTGGCGCCTCGGGGCTGGACGCGGGCTCAGCCATTTCGAGCAGCGGATTTTCGTGAAGAAATCGATCCACCTCCTGCTCGAGATCGGCTGTCGACATCTGCAGCAGGCGAATCGACTGCTGCAGCTGCGGCGTCAGCGCCAGTTGTTGCGAGGTACGAAGGCCGAGAGAGGGTTTAAGGGCGGCCATGCACGTTACATTCGAAAATGTTCCCCAAGGTATACCTTGCGGACATTTGCATCGGCAATGATGTCTTGCGGCACGCCGCTGGCGAGCACTGTGCCCTCGCTAATGATGTAGGCGCGATCACAAATGCCAAGGGTCTCACGGACATTGTGATCGGTGATGAGCACACCGATGCCACGCTCTTTTAAAAATCGCACAATCCGTTGAATCTCAATGACTGCAATCGGATCGACGCCCGCAAAAGGCTCGTCCAGCAAAATAAATCGTGGCGAGGTTGCCAGCGCCCGCGCAATTTCAACCCGTCGTCGCTCTCCGCCAGAGAGCAGAATCGCCATGTTGTTGCGCAGATGGGCAATCTGCAGATCCTCCAGCAGCCCTCCGAGACGTTCTTCAATATGGGCCGCATCCAATGCTTTGCCTTCAGCAGTGCGCTGCAGCTGTAGCACCGCCCGAATGTTGTCGGCCACCGATAGCTTGCGAAAGACAGAGGCCTCCTGCGGCAGATACGACAGCCCAAGCCGGGCCCGACGATGAATCGGAAGTCGCGCGAGATTCTCTCCATCCATCAGAATCTCCCCGGCATCCGATTTCACCAGGCCCACGATCATGTAAAAGCTTGTGGTCTTTCCTGCGCCGTTGGGGCCCAGCAGGCCCACCACCTCACCACTTTCAATGTGCAGCGTGACATTCTTGACGACCTCACGGCCCTTGTAGGATTTCCTTAGGCCGCGCACGTCCAGCGTGTTGATCGCTGCCATTAACGCTTACCTGGCATCAGCACCATGCGCGAGCGGGGCTGGCCCTGCGAAGATTCCACCTGGTACTGTTCGGTGATGTTGTTGTAAGTCAGCGCATCCCCAGCCACTTGATCTTTCAGTACATCGCCCTCTAAGCGCCGCAAGATGGCATTCTGACTGAGGGTCACGACCTCGTCTTTTCCGTTGTAGTCCAGACGGACCGACTCCCCTTCCATGAATTCGTTAACACCATCTCTTTTTTGCCGAAAGCGCGCTGGCTTTCCGACCATCGTGCCAAAAGTATTGCCTGCCGCGTCTTGCCAGAGCTCCATGCGATCACCGCGCATGATCAGCGTGCCCTTGGTCAGCACTACATTTCCTGTAAAGATGGTGATTTGTTTTTGATCGTCGTGATTCAGCCGGTCAGCATCGATGGTGGTGGGCTTGTCTCGGTCCGCTTTTTCCGCCCGAAGCGGCCCGAGGCCTGCCATGCACAGCGACACGATCAGGAGCAGCGCCGGCCAGCGCGAGAGATGAATAATACTCACGGCTGGCCTTTTTTCGGAACCACCATTCGTGAGTCCGAGACAATTTCCAGCTGACGAGTTTTCTGATCCAGCCGCATGCCCTTGCCCTGCAGGGTTGAAGCGCCGCGTTCAATGAGCACCGGCGCATCGGTCAAGGCCCGCTCTTCACGGACCAAAAATGTGGCTTGGCTGGTGAAGACCTTCGCGGCAGGCTGCCCATCAAAGGCGCTGCGCTCAATCCGAACATTGCCTTCTAGATCAATGTGATTCTGCTGGCGAGTGGTGATGGCCCGGTCTGCCCGCATGACTGTGGCGGGACGGTCACTGGCCAGCGAGACCATGACGGGCTGCTCCACGAGGCTTCGATCCGCCTGCTCTTCAAACAGAATGCGTCGTGCATCGAGCCGGTACTGGGCATGGCCCTGCGCATCACTACGGGTGACCCGCGGATTTTCAATAATCGCATTGGGTCCCGCGGAATTGACCACAGTGGCCTCAAGCTGGGCCCGACGCAGGAATTCATTCAGGCCCCAAGAGGCCGCCGCCAGCAACGCAAAGATGCTGACGGAGATGGTGCTGCCGAGCCATTCGGGCTGTCTCATCGCCGGGACTCAAGAATGAAATCGCAGCATTCACGGACCGCACCAAAGCCCCCTGCTTTGCCCGAGATCCAATGGGCGGCGGCCAATACCGCATCAACAGCATGCGGAGGTGCCGCCGCAAAATGAACTCGATCGAAGATTTCCAAGTCGGGTAGATCGTCCCCCATATGTCCACACTCACTAGCCAGGATGCCTCGTTCATGCAGCACCTGATCAAAAGCGAAGCCTTTGTGCTGTGCGCCTTGAATCACAACATCGAAGCCCAGCTCGCGGGCCCGGGCTTCGGTCGCGGGATGGGTTCTTCCGCTGAGAATCCCCAGCCTCAGGCCTGCCTGCTGAAGCGCTTTCAGGCCGTGACCATCGAGAACATGAAAACGTTTCAGTGTCTCTCCCTGGCCTGAGTAATACAGGCCTCCATCGGTCAGCACGCCGTCGACATCAAAAAACATCCAGCGAAGGGCCTTCGCCCTGCGGGCTGCGTCTTCAAAGGAGGGATTCGTTGTCGGCATCTTGGCTTTGGCCCGTGTGCTGAAGGCTAAAGAATCTTGGCCGCAAACAGATCGTGTATGCCCACAGCACCCTCCAGGCGGCCCGCATCATCGACCACCAAAAGATGATTGATGCGGGTCGATTCCATGAGATGGGCCACTTCGCTGGCCAGCCGATGGCGATCGATGGTCTTGGGCTGTTTGCTCATCACTTGATCGATCTGTACACCGCGGATATCGGTGCCCTGAGACAAGACCCGCCGCAAATCGCCGTCGGTAAAAATACCCATCACACGCTGCTGATCATCCGTCACTGCCGTCATGCCCATGCGCTTGGCGCTCATCTCAGCAAATGCATCGGTAACGGCAGTACCCAGTTGCACCGCGGGAAGCTGCTGGCCGGTACGCATCACGTCCTCGACACGAATCAGCAGCCGTCGGCCCAGGCTACCTCCGGGGTGCGAGCGCGCGAAATCTTCTGCACTAAATCCGCGCAGATCCAGCAGCACGAGTGCCAACGCATCGCCCAGCGCCAATGCGGCGGATGTGCTTGCCGTTGGCGCGAGATTTAACGGACAGGCCTCGGCACGCACGGCCGCATTCAGGTGAACATCAGCCGCCCGCGCAAGTCGTGATTCAGGGTTTCCGGTCACGGCAATCAGTGTGGCGCCCAAGCGTTTGATGTAAGGCGCGATGAAGGAGAGCTCCTCGGTCTCTCCTGAGTTAGAAAATGCCAATACGACATCATCAGCCTGAATCATGCCGAGATCGCCGTGCTGGGCCTCCGCAGGGTGCACAAAGTAGGCGGGCGTTCCGGTGGAGGCCAGCGTGGCCGCCACTTTGTTGGCCACATGGCCCGACTTACCGATTCCCGAGACCACCACGCGGCCTGTGCAGCGGAGAATCCGTTCGGCGGCCTGCACCAATTGGTGGTCGAGTTGGTCGAGAAGGCCAAGCACCGCATCGGCCTCAATGCGGATCACCTCACGGGCTCGTTCAAACACCCGCTCTGCGCTGAATTCGGACCGCTGGTGACGGTGTGGATCTTTGCTTTGATTTTCCATCGTGCTGGCAGTGCGCGTTGTTACACTTGACCCCATGGGAAAACAGTGTAGCAAAGGCCGCTAGCAAACTTCATACCAGCTATGGATTCGCTCCTCGGGGTCATCGTTGTATTGCTGGCCGTCTCGGTGGGGGCGGTGACGGCGGCTCGGGCCTTGAAGCTGCCGCCCCTGGTGGGCTATTTGACGGTCGGGGTAGTGCTCGGACCGAATGCCCTTGCGCTTGCGCCTGACACGGATGTCACGCGATGGCTTGCAGAGATCGGCGTGGTGTTTTTGATGTTCTCGATTGGCCTGGAATTCAGCCTGCCCAAACTGCGGGCCATGCGCAGTCTCGTCTTTGGACTGGGTGGCATCCAAGTGGGACTCACGCTGGCGATGGTGGCGAGCCTCATTGGCCTGACGGCCTCCTGGCATGGCATGACGTGGCAGGCGGGGGTCGCACTGGGGGGCGCGTTGGCGATGTCATCGACCGCGATGGTGATGCGGCTTGCCGGAGATCGCGGCGAGTTGGAATCCGCCCACGGCAGGCCGGTTGTGGGCGTGCTGCTGTTTCAGGATCTCGCGGTTGTGCCGCTTTTGGTATTAATTCCGGCACTGTCTGGCCTCACGGGCCAATCGGATCAGGGCCTGGGCTGGGCGCTCAGCATGGCGGTGGCCAAATCCATTCTCGTGCTGGGGCTGGCCCTGCTGATTGGCCAGCGCCTAGTGCGGCCCTGGCTCACGCTGGTGGCCCGGCGAAAGTCTCAGGAACTATTCACCTTGAATGTGCTGCTGATGACGCTCGGGCTGGCGCTCATCACCGAGCATGCTGGCCTGTCGCTGGCCTTGGGCGCGTTTCTTGCCGGCATGCTGATCTCTGAGACGGAGTATCGCTATCAGGTGGAGGCAGATGTGAAGCCTTATCGCGATGTGCTGATGGGCTTGTTTTTTATTTCTGTCGGCATGCTGCTGGATTTCTCTGTGCTCGTCTCGCAGTGGATGTTGGTGTTACTGATGGTGATCGGCCCGATGCTGTTTAAGTTTGTTGTGATTGCAGCTCTCGCGCGTTTTTTCGGCATCAGTACAGGCCCCTCATTAAAGACCGGCCTGTGGCTATGTCAAGCGGGCGAGTTTGGTTTCGTGCTCTTGGATCCGGTTGGATTAAATGGCCTCGTCCCCCAATCGGTATTACAGCCAGTACAGGCCGCCATGGTGATTTCGATGTTGATTGCGCCCTTCATCATTGAGCAAAGTGACCGTTGGATTCTGCGGCTGGTGCGCAACGAGTGGTTTTTGCGTTCCCTCGAGATTCATCGGATTGCCTCTCAGACATTGGGCTCAGATCAGCATGTGATCGTTTGTGGCTTTGGCCGATGTGGCCAGAATCTTGCGCAAATGCTGGATGCAGAGCGTATTGCCTACGTGGCACTGGATCTGGATCCGCAGCGGACCCGTGAGGCCGCTGCTGCCGGCAGCTCGGTGGTGTTTGGCGATGCGGCCCGTCGCGAGACATTGCTGGCGGCAGGCGTGCATCGGGCCTCGATCTTGGTCATCACTTACGCCGATCGGGCCTCGGCAGTGCATGTCATTCATGCGGCCCGCCAACTCGCGCCCGCCCTGCCGATTATCGTCAGGTCTCGTGATGATCATGATTTGTCCAGCCTTCGGGCTGCGGGTGCAACGGAGGTCGTGCCCGAGGTGGTGGAAGGCAGCCTGATGCTGGCCTCGCATGCATTGGCCCTGGCGGGCGTGCCGCTGCATCGTGTCTTGCGCCGGGTGCGTGAGGTCCGAGACAGTCGGTATGCGCTGCTGCGCGGATATTTTCATGGGTCGATGGACGATGTCAGCGAACGCAGCGCAGAAATTATGCTGCGCTCTTATAGCGTTGCAGCCACATCACCCTCTGTGGGATTCACAGTGGACTCGCTGCGCTTTGAGGAGATTGGGGTTGAGATGACCAGCCTGCGTCGCGGCAAGGAGCGGCTTGCCATCGATGCAGGCTTGATGATTCAGGCCCACGATGTCATGGTGCTACGGGGCACATCGGAGGCGCTGGCGATCGCCGAGGAACTCTTAAGCGGCAATCGCGCCTAAAATAAGGCGCAACGCCTCCACTCGATCGTCAGGGTTTTCTTTGCCGCAGGATCACACCGCATCTTCTTCGTCTTTTCTAAAAGCCTCGACTGCCCCGCGCGATGCTGCGCCAGTGGTCGCGTTTCGTCGTCTGAGTTTTGGCTATGGCCAGCGGCCGGTGATTGATTCGGTGAGCTTCGAGATTCCGACGGGCCAAGTGGTGGCCTTGATGGGCGGATCGGGCGTGGGCAAGACGACACTGCTGCGACTGATCAGCGGCCTAGTTGTGCCTTCGCAAGGAATCGTGGAAGTCTTTGGCCAGCCGTTAGAGCCCCATCATCAGGGGCGTCTCTATGAAGTCCGTCGTCGGCTCGGTTTGTTGTTCCAGTTTGGCGCTTTGTTTACGGATCTGACGTGCTTTGAAAATGTTGCGTTTCCAATCCGTGAACACACCAACCTCTCCGAGTCGATGCTGCGTGACCTGGTCTTGCTCAAACTAGAGTGTGTCGGCCTGCGGGGTGCCGCCCAGCTCAAGCCCGCGGAGATCTCAGGCGGCATGGCCCGAAGAGTCGCGCTCGCCCGCGCCATCGCCTTGGATCCCGAGCTGATTCTTTACGATGAACCATTTGCCGGCCTGGATCCCATCTCTCTGGGCGTGACCGCCAATCTGATTCGTGGACTGAACAGTGCGCTGGGTGCCACTTCAATTGTCGTCACGCATGACGTTGCCGAAACCTTTGCGATTGCGGATCGAATTTTTGTGTTTGCGCCCTCCCCAACGGGCGCCAAGCTTGCTGCACAGGGAACGCCGGATGAGTTGCGGGTCAGCGAGGATCCTTTTGTGCGTCAGTTTCTCGATGGCCGCATGGATGGCCCAGTTCGATTTCACTACCCGGCGGCACCGCTGCATCAGGCACTCGGCCTCTCGGAGAATCGGTGATGTCGATACTCAACGCGGTCGCTGCACTGGGCCAGGCATGGTTCAAGCTGGTCCAAGATCTCGGCAGTTTTGCGCTGCTGCTGCTGGGTATCGTACGGCGCTCGGCGGTCATCTGGAGGCGGCCGCGACTGATCGCAGCTCAGGTGCATTTTCTTGGCAATCATTCTTTGGCCATCATTGTGGTGGCCGGACTGTTTGTTGGGCTGGTACTGGGCCTTCAGGGCTACTACACCCTGAGGCGTTATGGGTCCGAGGAGGCCCTCGGCCTGCTGGTCGCCCTCGCCTTAGTGCGAGAGCTCGGCCCGGTGATCTCGGCTTTATTGTTTGCTGGCCGGGCCGGCACCTCGCTGACTGCTGAGATCGGCCTGATGAAAGCGGGTGAGCAGCTCGCTGCTTTGGAGACGATGGCAGTGGATCCGATCGCTCGGGTTCTGGGGCCGCGTTTTTATGGCGGGCTCATCGCGGTGCCCCTGCTGGCCACTTTATTTTCCGCGGTCGGCGTGCTCGGGGGCTGGCTGGTGGGGGTCGTGCTGATTGGCGTAGACCCCGGCGCCTTCTGGTCGCAGATGTCGGGTGGCGTCGATTTCTGGGACGATGTCGTCAATGGTGTAATCAAGAGCCTAGTTTTCGGGGTCGCTGTCACCCAGATTGCGCTGATGCAGGGCTATGGCGCCCGGCCCACTCCAGAGGGCGTGGCCCGGGCAACGACGCTGACGGTGGTGGTGGGCTCGCTGGCTGTTTTGGGACTCGATTTTGTACTGACCGCACTCATGTTTGGAGAGCTTTAAAAAATGCAGTCGCGAAATTTAAATCTTGCTGTCGGAGCCTTTGTGCTTCTGGGACTGCTGGCGTTGCTCTTTATGGCCCTGCAGGTCAGTAACCTTGGCACCCGCGGCCCCGGCGGGTCCTATGAGTTGAAGGCCTACTTTGACAATATCGGCGGGCTCAAGCCTCGAGCAGCGGTGCGCAGCGCTGGCGTGGTGGTGGGACGTGTCCGACAAATTCAATTCGATGATCAACAGTATCAAGCGCTCGTGCTGATAGATATGGACGCACGTTATCAATTTCCGAAAGACACCTCGGCCAAGATCCTGACCTCCGGATTACTGGGCGATAACTATGTCGGCCTTGAGCCCGGCGGCGACACGGAGATGTTGAAGTCAGCAGACCGCATCCGCATGACCCAGTCAGCGGTGGTGCTTGAAAATCTGATTTCTCAATTCCTCTACAACAAAGCGACTGAGCCATCATCCCCCGCTGGCTCTGGCCGCAAATAAATTGTTCATGAACAATATGCTGCGTCGACTCGCACTGCTCATGGCCCTGATGGCAGCGGCCGGGTGCGCCCACTTGCCCGCTGGCCATATCAGTGATCCCCGCGATCCTTGGGAGCGTTACAACCGCACCGTTTTTGAATTTAACGACAGCCTTGATCGCGCGGTGATCAAGCCGGTCGCGGAAGCTTATCGGGACTATGTTCCTGAATTGGCTCAGCGGAGTTTGAGAAATGTTTTCAGCAATCTTCGTGACGTCATCATCACGGCCCATCAACTGCTGCAGGGAAAGCCGCAGGCCGCGATGACAGCGGGGAGCCGGGTGCTGATCAATTCGACCATCGGCGCGCTGGGCCTTGGCGATCCCGCCTCCGAGATGGGGCTGATCAAAACCAACGAGGATTTTGGCCAGACTTTCGGCCGGTGGGGCATTGGCCCCGGGCCCTATTTCGTGCTGCCGCTGCTGGGGCCGAGCACCGTTCGCGATACGATCGGAACGGTGGCCGATTTTAGTTTTGACCCCATCGGATCCGTCTTTGAGCAAGGCGCAGGCCGCAACATTGTGTATGGACTCATCGCCATCGATCGAAGAAAAGATTTGTTAGACGCCCAAGATACGATTGAGGCACTGTCCTTTGATCGCTACTCGGGCGTGCGCGATGCATGGCTCGCCCGGCGCCGCAGCCTTGTTTACGATGGCGAGCCCCCTCCCCCCAAGATCAAAGAAGATTAATTGATGAAAAGCTTGAGAATGTTTCCCTCAATAAAACGACAGCTTGGCCGCATGGTGTTGATTCTGATGTCGGCATGCTTGGCGCCGAGCCTGCTGGCCCAGGGCGCCCCCGATGAGTTCATTCGATCCATTTCACAAAGCGTGCTGGACGACCTTAAAGCGGACCGAAGCCTTCAGACCGGTGACATTGAACGTCTGAATCTGTTGGTAGAGCGAAAGGTCATGCCTTACGTGGATTTTCAGCGCATGACCGCCCTTGCGGTGGGCCGCAATTGGCGCGCTGCAAGTCCCGAGCAGCAGCGGCTATTAATGCAAGAGTTCCGTCGGCTGCTGCTGCTGACGTATTCCGGGGCGGTCCGTCAGGTCAATGACCTCACGTTTCAGGTCCGACCGGTGAGGGCAAAACCGGATGAAGAGGAAATCGTAGTCCGCACCCAAGTGCTGCGGCCTGGTCGTGAGCCGATACAGATTGATTATCGGATGCAAAAATCTTCCAACAGCTGGAAGATTTTTGATCTCAACATCATGGGCCTCTGGCTTGTGGAACATTATCGAAATCAATTTGCCCAAATTGTCGGCGCCTCAGGCATTGATGGCCTGATTCAGTCTTTGCGCGAAAAAAATCAGACATTGGCAGTGGGCGCCAAGTAGCG
The DNA here is from genome assembly GCA_018970545.1 of Betaproteobacteria bacterium. Lineage (GTDB taxonomy): Bacteria > Pseudomonadota > Gammaproteobacteria > Burkholderiales > Burkholderiaceae_A > Lacustribacter. The sequence goes on from JAGWWC010000001.1 coordinate 128,846, forward strand.
GCGGCCATTTGACAGAAATGACCTCGATTCGCCTCGCTTTTTCGGAACGCCTGGTCTTGCAAAATGCAATGTCCGAACTCAATCGGCATCAGCGTCAGCTTCGCGAGAGTCTGAACACACCACCGACAGAGCCGGCAGCTGGGCAGGTGGTGGCAGACTTAAGTCAGCTCCAAGAGGTCGATACCGCTGCCCTTGCGGTGCTCTTGCAGCTGGATCGCGAATCTCGCCAACGTTTTGGGCAGTCACTTCGAATTGAGTCGGCCCCACCGCAGCTGCGCGCCCTCGCCCGCCTGTCGTCGGTCGATGGCCTCATGCAGTGGCAGGCATGAATTCTTCATCACTTCCTGCGGTTGATCTCCAGCAGGTCTCCAAACGATACGAGAGCAAAAGGGGTGCCGTGCAGGCCCTCTCTGAGGTCAGTCTAAAAATTCAGCAAGGTGAATTTGTTGGCTTACTCGGCCCCAATGGCGCCGGCAAGACAACCCTGATTCAGATTTTGTCGGGCCTGGTGCGTCCAAGCGCTGGCCGCGTTGCCGTCTTGGGTTTTGATGTGCAACAGGCGCCTTTTATGGCGAGGCGCTCCTTGGGCGTGGTGCCGCAGGAATTGGTGTTCGATCCTTTCTTTACAGTGCGTGAAACGTTGCGCATCCAGTCGGGCTACTTCGGTCTGGCAAAAAACGATGCCTGGATCGATGAGCTCCTGATCCATCTTGGGCTCCAAGACAAAGCGGATGTCAATATGCGGGCCTTATCCGGCGGCATGAAGCGCCGGGTCTTGGTGGCCCAGGCCCTGGTGCATCGGCCCCCAGTCATTGTGTTGGACGAGCCGACCGCGGGAGTGGATGTCGAATTACGGCAAAGCCTCTGGGCGTTTATTCGTCGTCTGAACGAAGAGGGCCACACCGTCATGCTGACCACCCATTACCTCGAAGAGGCGGAGTCTTTGTGCGGCCGAGTGATTCTGCTGAAGTCGGGCAGCGTTCTGGCCGATGAGCCGACTGAGGCCCTCTTGCAGCACCCGGACGACAGCCTGGAGACGGTGTTTTTGCGCATGCTCAAAGCGCATGCCGCAGCAGCTCCTGTCTAGCGGCCAGCTACAATCGGTCCCATGGTGACCCCAGAGAGTATTCAAACCGATATTGCCAAGGGCCTGAGTTGCGAGCATCTCGTAGTGCAGGGCGATGGCCATCACTTTGAGGCGGTGATTGTCAGCGCCGCTTTTGAAGGCAAACGGCCGATCGCTCGCCATCAAATGGTGTACGCGGCCCTGGGCGATCGAATGAAGGCGGAGATTCACGCGCTTTCCATGCGCACACTCACGCCAGCGGAATGGGCCGCCTCTCCCCACGCATAAGGACCCTTCAGGCCAACGCATTGCGTTGAGCCTTTCTGTTGAAGCCTATGGACCGTTTTCAAATTCTTGGTGGCAGCCCCCTTCAGGGCGAAGTCTCGGTATCGGGCGCGAAAAATGCAGCCCTGCCCATCCTCTGTGCGTCGCTCCTCACGGCCGAGCCACTCGTGCTGTCCAACGTGCCGCGACTGCGCGATGTCAGCACGATGAAAAAACTTCTTGCCCAGATGGGCACCCGAATCGAAACGGTGGCCCAGCAGCCCGATGGCCAGGAGCAGCTCTCGTTGCACTCCGATGCCATGACGCATCTCCAAGCGCCTTACGAACTGGTCAAGACCATGCGGGCCTCGGTGTTGGTGCTCGGTCCGATGTTGGCCCGCTTTGGTGAGGCCTTGGTCAGTCTTCCTGGGGGATGCGCCATCGGCCAGCGTCCGGTGGACCAGCACATCAAGGGCTTAGCAGCGATGGGCGCGGAGATTCGAATTGAGCACGGTTACATCAAGGCCCAGGCCAGACGGCTCCGCGGTGCAAGGATCGTGACCGATATGGTCACGGTCACCGGCACAGAGAATCTGATGATGGCGGCGGTGCTGGCCGAGGGCACAACCGTCATCGACAATGCAGCACGTGAGCCCGAGGTGGTGGATCTTGCCCGATGCCTGGTGCGCATGGGCGCCCGAATTGAAGGAGCGGGCACCGATCGAATCGTGATTCATGGGGTCGATCGGCTCGGCGGTGCGCAGCACGCCATCATGGCGGATCGGATTGAGGCGGGCACATTTCTGTGCGCAGTTGCGGCGGCCGGTGGTGATGTCGTGGTGTGTCAGGCACAGCCCGACATGATGGGGGCCACCATTGAAAAACTTCGCGAGGCCGGGGTCTTGATTCAGGAGGTGGCCCAAGGCATTCGGGTGGTGGCCAGCGATCGGCCCAAGCCGATGAATTTCAGAACCGCCCCCTTTCCGGGCCTCGCCACCGACATGCAGGCCCAGCTGATGGCGGTCGCCGCTGTCGCTACCGGCACCAGCATCATCACCGAGACCATTTTTGAAAATCGTTTCATGCATGTTCAGGAGCTGCGTCGATTGGGCGCTGACATTGAGGTCGATGGCCATACTGCGGTGGTCAAAGGGGGTGCCGGCCTCTCGGGTGCGCGGGTCATGGCCACAGATCTTCGGGCATCGGCTGGCCTGGTGATTGCGGCACTGGTTGCCAGTGGAGAGACGGAAATCGACCGCATTTATCATCTCGATCGTGGGTATGACCGTATGGAGCAAAAGCTCTGCGCCATCGGTGCCCGTGTCTCGCGAACCACTGAGAAGGCCTAAGCCATGATGACCTTTGCCCTGTCCAAGGGCCGCATATTTGATGAGGCATTGCCGCTTTTGAGGTCGGCCGGCCTGCTGCCGAAGGAATCACCAGAATCATCGCGGCGTTTGATCTTGGCAACGAGCCGCGCTGATCTACGGCTCTTGATCGTGCGCGCCAGCGATGTGCCCACTTATGTCCAATATGGTGCCGCTGATCTTGGCATCGCCGGGTCCGATGTGTTGGCCGAGCAAGGCAGCGAGGGCCTAGTGCAGCCGGTCGATCTGGCAATTGCGAAGTGCCGTATGTCGGTCGCAGTTCCAGAGGGCCTGGATTACCAGGCAATGGTCCGCCGTGGCGCCCGGATTCGCGTGGCGAGCAAATATGTTCAGATTGCCAAAAGACATTTCGCCGCCAAAGGCATGCACGTGGATTTGATCAAGCTGTACGGCTCGATGGAGCTTGCGCCATTGGTCGGGCTTGCCGATGGTATTGTGGATTTGGTTTCCACCGGAGGCACACTCAAAGCCAATGGCCTGAAAGAAGTGGAAAAAATTTCAGACGTTTCCGCGCGGCTCATTGTCAATCAGGCAGCCTTGAAGACCCGGCCCGAGCAGTTGAGGCCGCTCATGGATGCCCTCGCCCAAGCGGCATCAAAAGGCTAATGGCATGGCCTCGGTCAAGATTGCCCGTCTCAGCACTTCGCAGCAGGACTTTCAGTCCCGGCTTGCTGCCTTATTGCGTTTTGATGCGGCCCAAGATCAGGCAATCGCCGATGCGGTAAAAGCGATTATTCGTGACATCCGTGCCCGGGGTGATGCGGCACTGCTGCAAGCCACAGCGCGATTCGATCAGCTGCAGGTTCAGTCAGTGTCTGAGCTGGAGATCACGCGTCACGAGCTTCGCCAGGCCTTTGAGGCCCTCGAAGAGTCGCAGCGCCTTGCGCTGACGGAGGCAGCCGAACGCATCAGGGCCTTTCATGAATTGCAACGCCAATCGTCGTGGAGCCACACCGATCGTTTTGGAAATCGTCTGGGCCAACGGGTGTCGGCATTAGATCGCGCCGGCCTGTATGTGCCCGGCGGTAAGGCGGCCTATCCCTCCTCGGTGCTGATGAATGCAATCCCCGCAAAAGTTGCTGGCGTAACAGAACTGATCATGGTGGTGCCGACACCGCAGGGTGCACGTAATCCATTGGTACTCGCGGCTGCCTGGATTGCTGGTGTGGATCGGGTCTTCACCATTGGCGGTGCCCAGGCGGTGGCCGCATTGGCCTACGGCACACCAACGATTCCTGCGGTCGATAAGATTGTTGGCCCAGGCAATGCGTATGTCGCCGAGGCCAAGCGCCAGGTCTTTGGCCAGGTCGGCATCGACATGATTGCAGGCCCTTCCGAGATCCTGGTGATTTGTGATGGCAAGACTGACCCGGATTGGATTGCCATGGATTTGTTCTCGCAGGCGGAGCACGATGAGCTCGCGCAGTCGATTCTCTTGGCACCAGAGGCAAAATTTTTGGATGCGGTCCAGGCCTCAATCGATCGATGGATCGCGGAGATGCCGCGCCGCGCAGTTATTGAGAAATCCATGGAGGGCCGGGGCGCTCTGATTCAGGTGCGGGACCTCGAAGAGGCCTGCGCCATCGCTTCATCGATTGCAGCCGAGCATCTCGAGATCTCGACGGATCAGCCCGAGCACTGGGCGCAGAAGATTCGCCATGCGGGCGCAATGTTTCTTGGCCGGTATGCATCGGAGTCGCTGGGAGACTATTGCGCGGGACCCAATCATGTTTTGCCCACGATGCGCACGGCACGATTTTCATCTCCCTTGGGCGTCTATGATTTTCAAAAACGCACCAGCATGATCGAAATCAGTCCCGAAGGGGCCCAGCCGCTTGGAAAAATTGCTGCCACCCTCGCCTATGGAGAGCAGCTGCCGGCCCATGCCCGGGCGGCAGAGCTCAGGCTCAAGGCCGTGGCGAAGAAATAATTTCGGCAAGCGCTGCCAAGAGTTGGCGGACTTCGTCGTCGGTGCCTACGGTAATTCTGAGATAGCGCTCAATCCTCGGTACTGCAAAGTGTCGGACCAGAATATTTTGATCGCGCAGTGCACGGGCAAGGCCTGCCCCTTCGAATGCCGGATGCTGGGCAAAGACAAAATTGGCATGGGATGGGATCACCGCAAATCCCAGGGCCTCCAGGCCTTTCGTCAGGGACTGCCGTGAGTGCACAATCCGCGTGCGATTCTGCTCAAACCATGCTGCATCCAGAATGGCCGCCGCCGCACCAGCGGCGGCGAGTCGATCAATCGGATACGAGTTAAAGCTGTTCTTGACGCGGTGAAGCGCATCCAGCAAAGCAGGCTGTCCGATCGCAAAACCCACCCGCAGTCCCGCAAGGGCTCGAGACTTCGAAAAAGACTGAGTCACCAACAGATTTGGGTGATGCAGGGTCAGTGGCACACAGGACTCAGCACCGAAATCGACATAGGCCTCATCCACGACCACGAGCCGATCCGGCCGTGCTGTCAGCAGTGATGCGATTTCTTTGCGGCCCACCGCCTTCCCGGTGGGGGCATTGGGGTTGGGAAAAATTACCGCCCGCGCATGCGCCGGAATTTGATCAAACGGAATCGAAAAATCCTGCGTCAGCGGCAGCAGCGCGTACGCAATCCGATAAAGCCGGCAGTAAGTTGGGTAAAAGCTGTAAGTGATGTCGGGAAAAATCACCGGCGGAGGGTCTCCCGGGCAATCGCTGCGGCCATCCAATAATCCCTGAAATACAAACGCCAGAACCTCATCCGATCCATTGCCGACAAACACGTGGTCTTGCGGAACACCGCAGGCCAGACCAATGGCTTGTCGCAAATGCACTGATTCTGGATCGGGGTAAAGCCTCAGGCCCTCATTGGCGGCGGCCTGAATTGCCTCGATGGCTCTCGCAGAGGGCGGATAGGGGTTCTCGTTGGTATTGAGCTTGATCAGCCCCGGGATCTTGGGCTGCTCGCCGGGGGTGTAGGGTGACAGCTCCCGGACCAGTGCACTCCAGAATTTGCTCATGCGCCGAAATGTATCATTGCAACAAAGGAGCGGTTATGAGAGTTGCCCAAGTCCGTCGCGATACTGCTGAGACTCAGATTCAGGTCAGCCTAAATCTGGATGGCTCGGGCCAGCGCAGCCTCGACTCTGGCTTACCGTTTCTGGATCACATGCTGGATCAGATTGCCCGGCATGGCCTCATCGATCTGGACATCACCGCCAAAGGCGATCTTCAAATTGATGCCCATCACACCGTCGAAGACATTGGCATCACCCTCGGCCAGGCGTTCGCGAAGGCCGTTGGCGATAAGCGTGGAATCTGCCGCTACGGCCACGCTTACGTGCCACTGGATGAGGCGCTGTCGCGGGTGGTGGTCGATCTGTCGGGCCGGCCTGGCCTTGAGTTTGGCGTGAAGTGGAAACGCAGCGTGGTCGGTCAATTTGACTTGGATTTGATTCATGAATTTTTTCAGGGATTCGTCAATCATGCCCAGGTCACGCTTCACATTGACAATCTCAAAGGTGAGAATGCCCATCACCAGTGCGAAACAATCTTCAAGGCCTTTGCGCGCGCCTTGCGCATGGCTGTGGCGCTCGATTCGCGTCTGTCGCAGGATGTCATTCCATCGACCAAGGGAAGTCTCTGATTAATCCATTGGCGTTGCTGCCGATGCCACCAGCAGAAGACGTGATCAGTTGATTGCCATTGTTGATTACGGATCGGGAAATTTACGCAGCGTGTTGCGGGCATTCCGCGCCGTGGCACCCCAGGCCGATGTCCAGATTGTCGATTCCGCCCACGCCATTGGGCGTGCGGATCGCGTCGTGTTTCCCGGCCAGGGCGCCATGCACGACTGCATGGCAAGCCTGGTGCGATCTGGCCTGCGTGATGCCGTGCTGACGGCCTGCCGAACCAAGCCCTTTTTTGGCATCTGTGTGGGTGAGCAGATGCTCTTTGATCGCAGCGAAGAGGGCAACACCGACGGCCTTGGGGCCTTGCCTGGTGAGGTGGTCTTGTTTTCGGCTGATCGTGGCGCGCGGGATCACTTGGGCCGGCCCCTGAAGGTGCCCCATATGGGCTGGAATGAAGTCTGCTGGCGCGCCCCGCATCCGGTCCTGCGCGGGATCGAGTCCGGCGACTGGTTTTATTTTGTCCACAGTTTTCACGCCGAACCCAGCAATCGGGCACACGTGCTGGGCGAGAGCGAGTATGGCGCGCGCTTTACCTGCGCGGTGGCCAGGGATAACATCATTGCCACCCAGTTTCATCCTGAGAAAAGCGCGAACTCTGGCCTGAAGATGTTGTCGAATTTTGTGACCTGGAATCCTTAAATCTGAAACATGCTGTTAATCCCCGCAATCGATTTAAAAGATGGCCAGTGCGTTCGCCTGAAACAGGGAGATTTAAAAGCTGCGACCGTGTTTTCGGACAAGCCCGGCGAGATGGCTGCCCACTGGAAAGATCAGGGCGCCCGGCGACTGCACATCGTGGATCTCAATGGCGCGATTGCCGGCCGTCCGAAAAATGAGCCCGCCTTTAAGGCCATCATGAAGGCCCTCGGCGGAGAGATTCCGGTGCAGATTGGCGGTGGCATTCGTGACCTCGATACCATTGAGCGTTTTCTTGATGATGGCGCCACCTACATGGTGATCGGTACGGCTGCCGTGAAAAATCCTGGCCTGCTGCAGGATGCCTGTGTCGCGTTTCCTGGCCACATCATCGTGTCCATTGATGCCAAGGATGGCAAAGTCGCCACCGACGGCTGGAGCAAGCTTTCTGGCCACGAGGTCATCGATCTGGCCAAAAAATTCGAGGACTACGGCGTTGAATCGATTCTGTACACCGATATTGGCCGCGACGGCATGCTTACCGGCGTCAATATCGAGGCAACACTTAAGCTTGCCGAGAGCGTGAGTGTGCCGATTATTGCCAGCGGCGGAATTGCGAGCCTGAAAGACATCGATGCCTTGTGCAAGCTTGAAGCCGAGGGCATCACGGCCGCTATTCTGGGCCGCTCCCTCTACGAAGGCCATATCGATTTCAAAAAGGCGCAGAAACGCGCCGATGATTTCGCGAAGAAATAATCAATGCTCGCCAAACGCATCATTCCCTGCCTGGATGTGAATGCCGGCCGGGTTGTCAAAGGCGTGAACTTTGTATCGCTGCGGGATGCGGGAGACCCTGTTGAAATCGCCCGTCGCTATGATCAACAAGGCGCCGATGAAGTCACGTTTCTGGATATCACCGCTTCGAGCGATGATCGTGATCTCATCTTGCCCATGATCGAGGCGGTGGCCGATCAAGTCTTCATTCCACTCACCGTCGGGGGCGGTGTCCGTACCGTTGAGGATGTCCGCAGGCTGTTAAATGCGGGCGCTGACAAAATCAGTATGAATACCGCGGCGATTCAGCAGCCAAATCTGATTCGCCAGTGCTCCGATAAGTTTGGAGCCCAGTGCATCGTGGTGGCCATCGATGCCAAGCGCGTTGGCGCTCATTGGGAGGTCTTCACCCATGGCGGCAGAAATCCAACGGGACTCAATGCGTTGCACTGGGCTGCCCGAGTCACCGAGATGGGTGCCGGCGAGATTCTGCTCACTAGCATGGATCGCGACGGCACACGGCAAGGCTTTGATCTCGAACTCACGCGCGCAGTCGCCCAGTCGGTATCCGTTCCAGTGATTGCCAGTGGCGGCGTTGGCAGCCTTGAGCATCTGTATGAGGGCGTGACCCAGGGCGCAGCCGATGCGGTGCTGGCCGCCTCGATATTTCATTTTGGCGAGTACACGATTGGCGAGGCCAAGGCCTACCTGTCTCGCCGTGGTGTCTGCGTTCGCAGCCCTGCATCACCAAGGGGAACGATGCAATGAATCAGGATTGGCTGGACTCAGTCAAGTGGGATGCCAACGGCCTGATCTCTGCGGTCGCTCAGGATGCCACCAGCAAACGCGTGCTGATGGTGGCGTGGATGAATCGTGAAGCCCTACTGGAGACCGCAACCACTCGACGTGCAGTTTATTTTTCCCGCTCGCGTCAACGGCTATGGCGCAAGGGCGAGGAGTCGGGCCACATCCAGCGGGTGGAAGAAATTCGGCTGGACTGTGATGCGGATGTGATCCTGCTTTTGGTCGAACAGGTAGGCGGTATTGCCTGCCATACTGGCCGCGAGTCGTGCATGTATTTTCAGCTTCAGTCAGAGAAGAACTCCACAGCATCTCCGGGCGGCCCAGGGCCGCTGTTGTTGCGATGGCAGGCGGTTGATCCAGTGCTCAAAGACCCGAAGACGCTGTATGCCATGCCGGCTAAAGATCCACGTGAAGGCGGTTCAGCGTAGACTTTGTTGACCATGAATGTTCTATGACTACCTCGTTGCCTGATCCAAAGATGCTGCCGCCTGACACGGATATTCGTGATCCTGCGGCCGTGCTGTCACGTTTGGCCGACGTCATCGCCAGCCGCCGAGGCCTTGACCCCCAGAGCTCTTATGTGGCGCGCCTGCTGGCGGCCGCCCCGGATGCCGCACTGAAAAAGGTAGGGGAAGAAGCTGCTGAGGTCATCATGGCAGCAAAAGACGGAGTCGCAGGCCGCACGCTCAGTGAAATGGCGGATCTCTGGTTTCACTGTCTGGTGGTGCTGGAGCAGGCGGGACTGAGGCCCGAACAGGTCTTGGCGGAATTGGCCCGACGTGAGGGCATCTCGGGCCTGGATGAAAAGGCGGCACGCCGCGCCGAACAAAAAACCTAGAGCCATCACTCATGACGACTACTGCTGATTGCATCTTTTGCAAAATCGCCCAAGGCCAGATTCCGTGTAAAAAAATCTACGAAGACGAGGATTTCATCGCCTTTCATGACATCAACCCAAGGGCGCCGATACACCTGCTGGTGATTCCAAAACTCCACATCGAATCGCTCCAGCATGTGGATGCCTCGCACCGGGACCTCTTGGGGAAAATGCTAGTGCTTGCCCCTCAGTTGGCCGCGGAAAATGGGGCCTCCGAGGGCTTTAAAACACTGATCAATACGGGTCCCGCGGGTGGACAGGAGGTGTATCATCTGCACCTCCATATTCTAGGCGGCAGGCCCACTGCCTGAGGCCGCAACCATTTTTCGGAGACCGTGATGGGTTCCTTTAGTGTTTGGCATTGGCTGATTGTCCTGTTGATTATTCTCTTGGTGTTTGGCACCAAGAAACTGCGCAATCTGGGTTCGGATCTTGGCGGTGCAGTGAAAGGCTTTAAAGAAGGCATGAAAGACGGCGGCAATGCCGCCGATGCAGCTGCCGGCCAGCCGGCGCAAAAGACTGAGGCCCCGACCATCGACGTTCAGGCCAAGGACAAAACTCCCAGCTAATGGCACCGGGTCCACAGCATGCTGTTGGACCCCTCACTTCTCGAGGCCGCAGTGCTTTTGCGCCTCTGATTCCTGCAGGCTATGTTTGATATCGGATTCTCCGAACTTGTCGTGATCGGTCTGGTCGCCTTGGTGGTGGTGGGGCCCAAGCGCTTGCCTGTCGCCACACGAACCATCGGGGCGTTGATTGGCCGGGCACAGCGTTACGTCAGCGACGTCAAAACGGATATCCAGCGGCAGATGGACCTTGATGAGTTAAGAAAAGTGCAGCAGCAGGTACAGAACGTGGGCCAACAGATTCAGAGTAGCGTGCAACGGGTCGAGTCTGAGGTGGGCGCAGTCACCTCGGATCTCTCGCAGACGGCGGATGCATGGGAGGGCTTTGGTGAGCCCACCACTTCATCATCTCCACTCACGCGGCAATTTGGCACTCACATCCATGCGCCCGAACCTTCTTGGTCGGAGCAGCAGGAGCAACGGCGCATTCGTGAACGTGTCCGTGGCCGCCTGCGCAAGCGATTCCATGTCAAGCGGCCCCGCGACTGACCCATGACCCATGACTGATTCACAACAAAAAGACGAAGCCAGCCAAAAGGAGGAGGGCTTCGTCACTCACCTGATTGAACTGCGTGATCGCCTGATGCGGGCTGCCGCCTCGGTCATCATTTGTTTTCTTGCTTTGGTCTATTGGGCGCCCGACATTTATTCCTTACTCGCGGATCCGCTGGTCAGCGCTTTGCCGGCAGGCACATCGATGATCGCCACCGATGTCACGGCACCCTTTTTCGTGCCGATGAAAGTCACCATGATGGTGGCGTTTGTGTTGGCGCTGCCTTATGTGCTTTATCAGGTCTGGGCCTTCATTGCCCCTGGGCTGTATGAGCACGAGAAAAAACTCGCAGCCCCCATTATTTTGAGCAGCTTTTTGCTCTTTTTATTGGGCATGGCCTTCGCCTATTTCTTTGTTTTTCCTGCAGTGTTTAAGTTCGTGGCGGCCTACACGCCCAGCGGCGTTCAGATGGCCACCGATATTGATAAGTACCTCAGTTTTGTATTGACTTTATTTCTGGTGTTTGGCCTTTCGTTCGAAACGCCGGTCGTTGAGATGGTGCTGGTGCGGCTGGGAATGGTCTCCATCGAAAAACTCAGGGAGTTCCGGCCCTACTTCATCGTGATTGCATTTGTCATTGCGGCAATTGTGACGCCGCCGGATGTCATCAGTCAGTTCATGCTCGCGGTGCCAATGATTTTGCTCTACGAGTTCGGCATCCTCATGTCGCGTTACATTACGCCGCGTGAAACACGGCAGGAGACGCCAGCGGAGTAATCGACAGCCGTGTCGGCCTATCGCTTGGCCGCAACGGCAGGCCGCTCGGCGATACTGACGGTGGCCTCCAGCACCTGATCTTGCCGCCTGAATTTAAATTTTGCTTTGCTCCCCGGCGAGATCGCGGCCACCATCGCCATGAGTTCAGTCATGTTGCGAATCGGCCGATCGTTGACGGCAACCACTACATCACCGGGCCGAATGCCTGCCTCGTCTGCAGGCCCGCTTCTCAACACGCCCGCAATCAGACTGCCCTCTCCCTCGGCCGCATCTCGTGGCTCCACTCCGATGTAGCCGCGACTCACTCGGCCTTTGGTGACCAGCGCTTCCATCACCAATCGGGCGGTGTCAGCAGGGATCGCAAAGCCGATGCCTTGATTGCCGCCTGAGCGCGTATAAATCGCGGTGTTGATGCCCAATAACTGGCCCTGCGTGTCGATCAGGGCGCCACCCGAGTTGCCGGGATTAATGGCGGCATCGGTCTGAATAAAATTCTCATAGGTGTTGATGCCCAGACGACTGCGTCCCATTGCACTGATGATGCCTTGGGTCACTGTCTGGCCCACCCCGAATGGGTTGCCAATGGCGAGCACGGTATCGCCCACCCGGGCCTCAGTCGGCCGGCCAAAGGCGATGACCGGAAGCCTGCCCAGAGAAATTTTGAGCACTGCCAAATCCGTGTCGGGGTCGGTCCCCACGAGCGCCGCACCCGCCCGGCGGCCATCGGCCAAGCCGACCTCAATTTGTTCTGCACCAGAGACCACATGATGGTTGGTCAGCACATAGCCTTTGTCTGACACGATCACACCTGAGCCGAGACCCGCCGTGGGCTCGCGCTCCGGCTGATCGCGAAAGAACTTGCGAAATGTCGGGTCATTCAAAAGGGGGTGGTTGGGCACCGAGACTTTTTGGGTCGTGTAGATATAGACCACTGCCGGCATTGCCCGGGCCGCGGCCTCGCGATAGCCATGGGCCGCAATGGGCGCGCCGCCTTCGCGCAGGCCAAGCTCCCCCGAGCCGGGGGGCTCCGAGCCAGAGCCCAGATTGGCAACCCAGTGGGGCTTAAAGGTCAGCACCACGAACAGGGCCGCAAGGGCCAGCGTGGTGGCCTGGGCGAAAATGAGCCATATCCGTCGGACCATGCCGCCATTATTGCTGGAACTGGACTTTTGGCTGGCTTAAAATACTCGTTTGCCCCAACTTTGAACGTCGAAAGAGCGGTTTTATGTCTCAATCCTCGCAAGACCTCAGTTTTCCCGTCCAGCCTTCATCCAGCGCCACTTCAGAGCGCCGCACTTGGCTGATTGCCTGCGGCGCAGTCGGGGGAGTCGCGGCTGCGGCGACTGCCGTTCCGTTACTTACCTCAATGGCACCTGCCGAGAAGGCCCGGTCCGCAGGTGCTCCTGTTGAAGTCGATATCGGCGACATTCCGCCGGGCGGCCTCAAAACAGTGGAGTGGCGCGGCAAACCCGTCTGGATCGTTCGGCGCACCCCGGAGATGCTCGCCTCCTTGGAAAAAATCGAGACTCAGCTGGCTGATCCGAAATCAGATCGGACCGCCTTTCCGACCCCGACCTACGCAAAAAATCGTCACCGCTCGATCAAGCCCGAGTTTCTGGTCACAGTCGGCATCTGCACCCATCTGGGCTGCTCGCCGGTCAGCAAATTTGAGACAGGCAACCAGCCAGGACTGGGCGCAGAGTGGCAGGGGGGCTATTTCTGCCCTTGCCATGGCTCGAATTTTGATCACGCGGGCCGGGTTTTTGCCAACAAGCCCGCCCCCGATAACCTCGAAATTCCGCGTCACATGTATCTGTCTGACACGCGCATCGTGGTGGGCAAAGATGAAAAAGGTGAGGCCTGAGTCCTCGCCACCGGTATTTCAAACTGTTTAAGTTAATAAGTTAGACCTGAGCTCGCGGAGAATTGCATGGCCTCTGAAAAGAATGTCACCACCACCGGCTTACTCGGATGGGTCGATACCCGATTCCCTCTGACCAAGCTCTACAAAGAACACCTCTCGGAGTACTACGCTCCGAAGAACTTTAATTTCTTTTATTTCTTTGGTTCGCTGGCCATGGTGGTGCTGGCCCTGCAGATCATCACCGGTATTTTTCTGACCATGCATTACAAGCCGGATGCATCGTTAAATGCTGCGGGCGTGCCGGTGGCCTTTGCCAGCGTGGAGTACATCATGCGCGAGGTGCCCTTTGGCTGGCTGATTCGCTACATGCACTCCACGGGCGCCTCCGCATTTTTCGTGGTGGTCTACCTCCACATGTGGCGTGGGCTGATCTATGGTTCGTATCGCAGCCCCCGTGAACTCATCTGGATTTTTGGATGCGCGATCTTTTTATGCCTGATGGCCGAGGCCTTCTTCGGCTACCTGCTTCCCTGGGGCCAGATGTCCTATTGGGGCGCCCAGGTGATTGTGAATCTCTTTTCTGCCGTGCCGCTGATTGGCCCGGACCTCTCAGTCTGGATCCGCGGCGATTTTGTGGTGGGCGATGCCACTCTGAATCGTTTCTTTGCCTTTCACGTGATTGCCATTCCGCTGGTGCTGGTCGGCCTGGTGGCGGCCCACATCATTGCGTTGCATGAGGTCGGCTCCAACAATCCCGACGGCGTCGAAATCAAGAAAAACAAAAACGCGGACGGCATTCCCCTGGATGGCATTCCCTTTCATCCGTATTACTCGGTGCATGACATTCTGGGAATCGCCGGCTTTCTGATTCTGTTTTGTGCGGTTGTTTTTTTCGCGCCAGAGTTGGGGGGCTATTTTCTGGAGTTCAATAATTTCATCCCCGCTGATCCGCTGGTCACGCCGCCGCATATCGCACCGGTCTGGTACTTCACGCCGTTTTATTCCATGCTGCGCGCGGTGACCGATCTGTTCACTTGGGTTATGGTGGCGTCTGCCGGGCTGGGCGCGCTCGCTGTGCTGCGTGCCCGCTGGCCCTTGGTGATCAAGGCCGGGGCGCTCGCTGCTTTGCTGGTTCTGGCCGTCACCTTCCGAGTGTTTGATGCCAAGTTCTGGGGCGTGGTGATCATGGGCGGTGCCGTCGTCATTCTGTTTTTCTTGCCCTGGCTGGACCATAGCCCAGTGAAGTCGATTCGTTATCGGCCGAACTGGCACAAGGCGCTGTACATGGTGTTTCTGGTGAACTTTTTTATCTTGGGCTATCTCGGCGTGCTGCCTCCTTTCCCGTTTGGCCAAGCCTATTCGCTGGTGGGCACAGTGTTTTACTTTGCGTTTTTTGCGCTCATGCCGATCTGGTCTCGGATTGGCGATTTCAAGCCTGTTCCTGAACGCGTGACGTTCAAGCCTCACTAATGCGCCACGCCAAGGACCTCATCATGAAAAAATTGCTCATCTCCTTTTTGACGGCAGCAGCCACAACGCTGGCGTTGGTTGCTACCCCGGGGGCCTTTGCAGCGGGCGGCCCGGTGGCGCTTGATGCAGCTCCCGCCCAAAAGCTTTCCGATAAAGCCGCGATGCAAAATGGCGCCAAGACCTTTATGTCGTATTGCCTTGGCTGTCACGGACTGTCAGCGATGCGCTACAGCCGGCTTGCCGATATCGGCATGACCGAAGAGCAGATCAAGGCTGTGATGCCACCAGGCGCAAAGCCAGGCGATTACATCCGCACCTCCTTAAATCGTGCTGAGGCAAAAGACTGGTTTGGTGCCGCCCCTCCCGATCTGTCGGTGACTGCACGCTCGCGCTCATCGCACTCGGGTGCGGGCACCGACTGGATTTACACGTTCCTCAGAACTTATTACGAAGACGCAAGCCGCCCCACAGGATGGAACAACAAGACGTACGTGGGGGTCGGCATGCCTCACGTACTCTGGGATGCCCAGAAATCCAAGCCTCCGGCCGAGTTTGATTCAATGGTGGGAGATCTTGCTGCATTTTTGAACTATGTCTCTGAGCCGGCCCAGTTTTCGCGTAAGACCATCGGCGCGGTGGTCATGGTATTTCTTGCGATCTTCTTTGTTCTGGCCTGGCGCTTAAATAAGGTCTACTGGAAAAACATCAAGTAGCTGCTGAAGTTCTTTGTTGTGCATGAGGGCGGGGGCCTCTCTCCCGCCCTTCTTCTTTAAGGAATACACCCTCATGATGGTCCTTTACTCCGGAACCACCTGCCCCTTTAGTCATCGCTGCCGTTTTGTGCTGTTTGAAAAAGGCATGGACTTTGAGATTCGAGATGTCGATCTCTTCAATAAGCCCGAGGACATCTCGGTCATGAATCCTTATGGCCAGGTGCCGATTCTGGTGGAGCGCGATCTGATTCTGTACGAATCCAACATCATCAATGAGTACATCGATGAGCGGTTTCCCCACCCCCAGCTGATGCCAGCTGACCCAGTCCAGCGCGGCCGGGCTCGGCTGCTGCTGTTTAACTTTGAGCGCGAACTCTTTGTGCATGTCGAGGCCCTGGAGAAACAAGACGCCAAGAAAATCGACAAGGCCCGGGTCCTGGTTCGAGATCGGCTTGCGCAGCTGGCCCCGGTGGTCACCAAAAACAAGTTCATGCTGGGCGAGGACTTTTCGATGATTGATGTCGCCTTGGCGCCCCTGCTGTGGCGTCTGGATTATTACGGTATTGAGTTGCCCAAAACTGCAGCACCGGTGCAGAAGTATGCCGAGCGCATCTTTTCGCGACCTGCCTTTTTTGAGGCCTTGACACCCCCCGAAAAAATCATGCGCAGGTAATCGCGGCATGGCCGATTCCACCCCGTCCTCCACCAAGCCCTATTTGATCCGTGCGATTCATGAGTGGTGCTCGGACAACGGCCTCACTCCTTATTTGGCGGTATCGGTCAACGAGCAGGTCCAGGTTCCCAAGGAGCATGTTCGCAATGGTGAGATCGTGCTCAATGTCAGCAGCCTGGCCACGGATCAATTATCGATGGCCAATGACTTCATTCGTTTTCAGGCCAGATTCTCCGGCCGAGTCCACGAGATCATGGTGCCGATTGAAAATGTGGTGGCGATTTACGCCAAAGAAACCGGCAATGGCATGGCCTTCGAGGTCAGCAAACCACTGGCCGAGGCTGAGCCCCATTTGCAGGCGGTCGAAGAACTCAGCGACAACAGCGAACCGTCATCCTCGGCCCCGGAGGGGCCAACTCGCCCGCCTGCAGGCGGGCGCCCTAAGCTGACTCGCGTAAAATAAAACAGTTGCCGACTTAGCTCAGTTGGTAGAGCAATCGCCTTGTAAGCGATAGGTCATCTGTTCGAGTCAGATAGTCGGCACCATCTCTGCCCGGTGATCAGGCCTGCGGCCCCTTTGTTTTACCCGGTGGCACCAGCGGATTCCAGGATTTTCTTCAGCTCTCCGCTTTCGTACATCTCGCCCATGATGTCAGAGCCGCCGACAAATTCGCCGGCCACATACAACTGAGGGATTGTCGGCCAGTTTGAGAAGTCTTTGACGCCCTGGCGAATTTGATCGTCGTCCAATACATTGACGGTGACCACATTCTTTACATCGCAGGCCTTGAGTAACTGAATCGCCCGGCCCGAGAAGCCACACTGAGGAAATTGAGCAGTGCCTTTCATGAAGAGCACCACGGGATGATCTGTGACCGTCTTCTGAATGAATTCTTTTGCGTCCATGTCCTGCCTCCAAAGAAGCTTAAAGTTTACTTGAGCCGGCCAAAAATCCGATCACGGCCCGCGGCAGCGATTGGTCATCAACCAGGCCCCGGACCCGGACAAGGCCCGCCTGATCGAATAAGCCCATGACGGCAGACTGTTGTTCCGATCCGTGTTCGACCAGCAAAAATCCTCCCGGTTCAAGCCAATGGCATGCGCCCTCGGCGAGGGCGGCGATATCGGAAAGCCCATCTGGCGGCAGG
Source organism: Betaproteobacteria bacterium (assembly GCA_018970545.1). Lineage (GTDB taxonomy): Bacteria > Pseudomonadota > Gammaproteobacteria > Burkholderiales > Burkholderiaceae_A > Lacustribacter. Next base: position 146,090 of record JAGWWC010000001.1, read on the forward strand.
CCCATCGGCCCCGGGGTGGTGGACGATGGGCTCAAGGCGGTCGATGGCTCAAAGCGCAGATCCCCTTGAGACAGATGCGGATCCCCCGCGGCCACGTAGGGCGGATTGCTGATCAGGCCGTGAAACTTCGCGTCCGCCTGCCCGAGCGCATCAAACCAGCTGCCCTGCCGAAAGCGCAGCCGTGAGTCCACACCCAATCGGGCTGCATTGTTGCGTGCCACTTGCAATGCGGCTGCTGAACAGTCGGTGGCGGTGACCTCTGCCGATTCAATTTCGAGTGCCAGCGTGATGCCGATGCAGCCACTGCCGGACCCCAGATCGCAAAGACGCGACGGTGCTGCGATGGGGCCTATCTCGGCAATTACCGTATCAATCAAGAGTTCAGTCTCCATCCGCGGTATGAGAGTCGCCGGGCTCACCCAGAAGGGCCGGCCGTAGAATTCTCGCTCGCCCGTTAGGTAGGCAATCGGTACGCCCCGCCGTCGCTGCGCCACCAATCGTGTAAACAGTGCTTGAACAGCGGGGCAGACGGGATCCGACCCATGGGCAATCAATGCTTCGCGCCGCCAGCCGCTTGCCGCCTCGAGCAGGGCCAGTCCCTCTCGACGCGACAAACCTGATGCGCTCAGTAAATCGTTAAGCATCCGCCATTGCTGAGAGCTGCTCCGCCTGATGCTCCGACATGAGCGTCTGCGTGAGCTCGGCCAGATCGCCGTCCATCATGGCATCAATTTTGTAAAGCGTGAGATTGATACGGTGATCGGTGATTCGGCCCTGCGGAAAGTTATAGGTTCGAATACGTTCCGAGCGATCACCGGACCCGATCATTAACTTCCGCGCGCTCGCCTCTTTGGCATGCAGTTCGCGCATCTGCTGATCTCGGACTCGCGCAGCCAGCACCTTTAAGGCCCGCTCTTTGTTTTTGTGCTGACTGCGGTCGTCTTGGCACTCTGCCACCAGCCCAGTCGGCAGATGGATGATGCGAACGGCAGATTCGGTTTTGTTGACATGCTGGCCGCCTGCGCCGGAGGCGCGAAACACGTCAATGCGCAGTTCGTCCGGAGAAAAACTGACCTCGGCCACTTCGTCCGCCTCGGGCAGCACGGCCACAGTGCAGGCCGAGGTATGAATTCGGCCTTGGGTCTCGGTCTGAGGCACACGCTGGACTCGGTGGCCGCCGGACTCAAACTTTAATTTTGAGTAGGCGCCAGCACCAACAATTCGCACAATCACTTCTTTGTAGCCGCCGAGATCTGATTCATGGGCCGAGAGGATCTCGGTCTGCCAGCGGTTTCGCTCGGCATAGCGCATATACATGCGCAATAAATCAGCGGAAAACAGCGCAGACTCATCGCCACCGGTGCCGGCGCGAATTTCCAGGATGACATTGCGTTCATCGTTGGGGTCTTTTGGCAGCAGCAGGAACTGCAAGGCCGCATCTTTTTCATCGACTGCTGTTTTGAGCCGCAGAATTTCCTCTTGGGCAAATTCCTTCAATTCGGGATCGTTGATCCAGTCCTGGGCGGCCGATAAGTCGGCCTCCAGTCGTTGAAAATCATGAAACCCCTCCACCACTGGTGCCAGATCGGAGCGCTCTTTGGAGAGCTTTCTGAACTCATCCATTCGATCGGTGACATCGGGGGCTGACAGCAGACGGTCGACCGCCTCAAGGCGTTCGGCCAGCTGCTGGAGTTTGGCCAGCAGACTGGGCTTCATCTAGTGGTGTCGGTCGGGATTTAATCCAAACAGCTCACGAATGAGCTCGGATTTAAGTTCGCGATGCTCGGGGCTGTCGTTTCCGATTTGATGCAGCTGGCTATACGCCCCATGGAGGTATTTCTGAGATAAACCATGGGCCAAAGACTGCAACACTGCTTCGATGTCTTCGCCTTTGGCCAGTCGTTTTCGGGCAAGCGCAAGCTCGCCGGCTTGAATGGCCTGGGCATGTTCGGCAAGCGCCTTGATCACCGGCACATGCTGGCGCGAATCACGCCACTGAATGAAATTCTGAACCCCATGATCAATGATGGCCTCTGCCTGCAAGACGGCATCTTGCCGGGCCTGGGCTCCCTCCTTGATCAGCTCGCCCAAATCATCGACGGTATAGAGAAATGCATCGGGGAGATCGGCGACTTCACGTTCAATATCGCGGGGCACCGCGAGATCTACCAAAAACATTGGCCGATGCTTTCGTTGACGGATCGCCCGCTCGATCATGCCCAGTCCAATGATGGGCAGAGTGCTGGCCGTGCAACTCACCACAATGTCGAACTCATGCATGCGAAGTGGCAGCTCCGATAGCGTAATGGCCTCACCGCCGAAGTCCTTGGCCAGGAGTTCTCCTCGATCCAGGGTGCGATTGGCCACCACAATCTGCTTGGGGTGCTGGGCCGCAAAGTGCGTCGCCGAGAGCTGAATCATTTCACCGGCGCCAATGAACAGCACCTTCGTGCCGGATAGATCGCCAAAAATTCGTTGTGCAAGTTTGACGGAGGCGGCCGCCATTGAGACCGAATGCAGACCAATCTCCGTTGTGGTCCGGACTTCTTTGGCGACAGAAAAGGCCTGCTGAAACAAATGATGAAGATGCGTGCCCAGGCAGCCTGCCTCTTGGGCCTCTCGGGCCGCAAGCTTCATCTGTCCGAGAATCTGTGGCTCACCCAGCACCATGGAGTCCAGCCCGCAGGCTACGCGAAACGCATGCCGCACTGCCCGGTCATCGGGCAGCTGATACACATGTGGGCTTAACTCCGATTCGGGGGTGCCGGATTTCCAAGCCAGCCAATCCATCGCCTGACCTCGGGCCTGCGAGGAGTGCTCGACGGCCAGGTACATTTCGGTTCGATTGCAGGTCGACAGCAGCGCCTGCTCCGGAGCGAATCCTTTTAAGCTGGCACGGAGCTCGTTGAGGCCATCACGCAGGGCATCTCCCGGAAACGCAAGACGTTCCCGAAGCTGCAGTGGGGCGGACTGATGATTCAGTCCCAGCGTGATGAGTTGCATCAATCATGCGATCAAGAGTGACCAAGGCTTTGATTTTACGGGAAAACATCCAGCCGGTAGCCCACACCGTACACCGGCTGCAGACGCAGCCCAGGCCGCGACTCGAGGCACAGCTTCTGGCGAATTCGGCCAATATGGGTATCCACGGTTCGGGAGTTGGGCCAGTCCGAGCGGCCCCAGATGAGCTTCATGATGTGCGAGCGGGGCACGGTCTGGCCGCGTCGATGAAACAGCAGCCAGGCAAGTCGAAATTCCTTCGCCGATAGTGGCACCTCTTGTCCGTCGCAAAATGCCTGCAAGGTGGCCAGATTCAAGTCGATCCCCTGTACCGAAATCGGCTCGTCCGAAAAAAGATTCGGCTGATGCCGGCGGGCAATTGCCTCGGCGCGAATCATCAGCTCATCTGGCCGAAATGGTTTGCTGATGAAATCATGTGCGCCATTGGAAAAGGCGGTCTTCATGATGGCCAAGTCATGGTGGCCCGACACAATCATCACCGGAGGCCCACGATGAAACAGCGCCCGCTCGGCCTGAAGCTGCCGCAGGAGCTCTAGCCCATTCATATCAGGAAGCTGCAGATCCAGGGTGGCCAGATCAAAAGTGGTGGTGCGAATTCGATGCAAAAACTTCTGGCCCGAGGCGAACACTTCGGCGGTGGTTCCACAGGACTCAAAGAGGCGGCTGAGGTGGCGGCCCTGCTCCGGGCTGTCTTCGATGATGGCGACTTGCATTGTGGCGGTCAAAAAACCAACACAATAATTGTTTGCTTCAGACTTTCCAGCTGTAAAAGATTCTTACTGTAAAAATTTTTTACAGTCCGGATGCAGACAAAAACAGTCGGTAGCCCGGATGTTGGGTCTCCTCCCAATGGGGATAGCCGAGCTGATTTAAAAATGTCTGCAGGGCCGGACCACTCTGATCGGGAACCTGGATGCCCACGAGAATTCGGCCGTAATCAGCGCCGTGATTGCGATAATGAAATAGCGAAATATTCCAGTCGGGATGCATGGAGGACAAAAATCGCATCAGCGCGCCCGGCCGTTCGGGAAATTCAAATCGAAAGAGCCGCTCTTTTTTCGCCAGGGCCGAGCGGCCCCCCACCATGTGGCGCAGGTGCAATTTGCCGAGCTCGTCATCAGTGAGGTCCAGGGCCTGAAAGCCGGCAGATGCAAAGTCGGCTGCGATCTGATGGGCCTCATCCCGATTCCGGATCTGGATGCCCACATAAATATGGGCCGCCCGGGCATCGGCGATTCGATAGTTAAATTCCGTGACGTTGCGGTTGCCGACCGAGGTGCAGAATCGCTTAAAGCTACCGCGCTCTTCCGGAATTGTGACGGCGAATACGGCCTCGCGCTGCTCGCCTATTTCAGCCCGCTCGCTGACAAACCGCAGGCGATCGAAATTCATATTGGCACCGCAGGCGATGGCCACCAGAGTTTTATCTCGGCAGGAATGCTGCTGTACCCAGGACTTCATTCCCGCGATCGAGAGCGCGCCAGCAGGCTCGAGGATCGCGCGGCTGTCTTCGAAAACATCTTTGATGGCGGCGCAGACCGCGTCGGTATCCACCAACACGATCTCGTCGACATATTTCTGGCAAAGCCTAAAAGTCTCCTCGCCCACCTGTTTTACAGCGGTGCCATCGGAAAAAAGCCCGACCTCGGGCAGTACCACCCGTTGCCCCGCTTTCAAAGATTGCGACATCGCATCGGAGTCGACCATTTGAACACCGATGACCCGAATATCGGGCCGCACCTGTTTGAGGTAGGCAGCGATGCCGGCGATGAGGCCGCCGCCGCCGATGGCCACAAAAACTGCATCAATCGGATCCTGGTATTGGGCAAGAAGCTCCATGGCGATCGTACCCTGGCCGGCAATCACGTCGGGATCGTCAAACGGGTGAACAAAGGTCAGCCCCTCGGAGCGTTGTAATTCAATGGCATGGGCGTAGGCATCTGAGTAGGAATCGCCGTGAAGCACGACTTCACCCCCCAGGGCGCGAACCGCATCGATCTTTACACCCGGCGTTGTCACCGGCATCACGATGACAGCCCGACAAGCCATCCGCTTTGCAGAGAGCGCGACCCCCTGAGCATGATTGCCCGCCGAGGCGGCAATGACGCCCTTGGCCAGCTGCTCGCGGCTCAGATGGGCCATTTTGTTGTAAGCACCGCGCAACTTGAACGAGAACACGGGCTGCATGTCCTCGCGTTTGAGTAACACCCGATTGGCCAGCCGCTGGCTGAGGCCCTTGGCGGCCTCAAGCGGTGTCTCCTGGGCGACATCGTAGACCCGGGCAGTCAGTATTCTTCTCAGGTAATCCGATCCCATGCCCGTTTTATAACCCAATTTACGCAAAGCCCTACGCCGCGGCCGCGTTCACGCATCGTGGGCAGTGTTGATTCGGGCGACAATGGGGGCCGAACGCAAGCGATTCCGATACACTTTTTCCCTCATGAATGCCCCGTTAAACCCGTTGTTGCTGGCCCGGCTCGACCGGGCGGATCCCGGCCGAAATCCGGCGCGCCTGCGCGAGATTCCCTACAACTACACCTCGTTTTCGGATCGCGAGATTGTCATTCGAGTGCTGGGCGCCGAGGGCTGGGCGCTGATTGATGAGCTCCGTGGCGAGCGCAAGACAGGCCGCTCGGCCCGAATGCTCTACGAGGTCTTGGGCGACATCTGGGCGGTGACTCGAAATCCCTATTTGCAGGATGATTTGTTGGACAACCCAAAACGCCGACAGCAGCTGATCGGCGCCCTGCATCATCGGCTTGGCGAAGTGGATCGTCGACGGCAGCAAGACGCGCTGGACCCCGCGCTGTTGTCGATGCCGCTTGCTGGCGGATCGCGAGATCAGAAAGTCGGCCGTCTGCTTGAGTTGGCGCGGCAGGCGGTCGCACGATTTGATACAGGGTTTGATGAGACCGCAAAACTGCGTCGTCAGGTGAAAAAAATTCTCGGCCGTGTCACTGCAGCCGACAACATTCGATTCGACGGCCTCTCGCGCGTCTCGCATGTCACGGATGCAACGGATTGGCGGGTGGAATATCCCTTCGTGGTGCTCACCCCGGATGCTGAGCAAGAGATTCCCGCACTGGTGAGTGGATGCATTGAGGCAGGACTCACCATCATTCCCCGCGGCGGCGGCACTGGATACACCGGTGGCGCAGTGCCGCTGACCGCCCGCTCGGCGGTGATCAACACCGAAAAACTGGAAGCCTTGGGCGCGGTGGAGCGTCTGGCCTTGCCGGGTGTATCGCAGCCTGTGGCAACAATTTTCAGCGGTGCTGGTGTGGTGACCCGTCGAGTGTCGGATGCGGCTGATGCCGCCGGCCTCGTGTTCGCGGTCGACCCCACCTCGGCCGATGCGTCGTGCATCGGCGGCAACATTGCCATGAATGCTGGTGGCAAAAAAGCAGTGCTCTGGGGAACTGCGATCGATAATCTCGCGTGGTGGCGCATGGTCGATCCTCAGGGCAACTGGCTCGAGGTCACTCGACTTCATCACAATCTGGGCAAGATTCACGATGCCGAGTGGGCGCAGTTTGAGCTCGCTTGGTATCGGCCAGAGCAATATGAGGCCTCTGTTGCGCCCTCGGGTGCGGTCGGAGAGATGCGCGGTGAGCCCTTCCGAAAAGAGCTGCTCAAGTTAGAGGGCTGGCGCTTTCGTCGGCTCGGACTGGGCAAAGACGTTACCGATAAAGTCCTCGGCGGACTGCCGGGCATTCAAAAGGAAGGCTGTGATGGCTTGATCACCAGTAGCCGTTGGGTGTTGCACCGGATGCCCAATCACATTCGCACTGTGTGTTTGGAATTTTTTGGCAACGCTCAGCAGGCCGTGCCTTCCATTGTGGAGATCAAGGATCATCTCGATCGCCGACCCGGCGGCGCCTTATTGGCAGGACTTGAGCATCTGGATGAGCGCTATCTTCGTGCGGTCGGCTACAGCACCAAAAGCAAGCGTGGATCACTGCCAAAGATGGTGCTGATTGGTGACATCGTGGGCGATGACGATCATGCGGTGGCCCGTGCCGCCTCGGATGTGATTCGTCTGGCCAATGGCCATGCGGGCGAAGGCTTTGTGGCCGTCTCTCCAGAGGCCCGCAAGGCATTCTGGGCAGAACGGGCCCGAACGGCCGCAATCGCAAGGCATACCAATGCCTTCAAGATCAATGAGGACGTCGTGATTCCTCTAAATCGCATGGGGCAATACACGAACTCCATCGAGCACATCAATATTGAGCTTTCGATCGGCAACAAGTTAAAGGTCGCTGCAGCCTGCCGGGAGCTCCTCGCGAGCCAGTGGCCCGCCGCGCACCTGCATCAGACGGATCTCACGCCCGAGCAGGCCTTGCAAGAGGACCTTGAGCGTCGGCTGGCGCTGGCCGCGAGCCTTCTGGAGCGCGTGACTCAGCGGTGGTCGTTTCTGCTGGCCCATCTCTATGACCACGCCGCCGAACATCGTGCCGCGCTGCGCGAACTGGGTATTGATCTCAATGAAAGCCTGCTGTCTGAGCGGCTCCACCATCAGCCCGCCATCCAGCTTGTTGAACTGATTCAGGATCATCTGGTGCGGATTTCGTGGAAGCGTGAGCTCCGAGAGCCCCTCCGCGGCATCCTCGGTGGCGGTGCTTTTGCAGCGATTGTGGAAAAAATCGATGCGACCCACCAGGAGGTGCTGCGGTCCAGAGTCTTCGTCGCCCTGCATATGCATGCGGGGGACGGCAATGTGCACACCAACATTCCGGTGAATTCAGATGACTATGACATGCTCCAGGAGGCCCATCGGGCGGTGGCCCGAATCATGGAGATCGCAAAATCACTGGACGGCGTGATCTCGGGCGAGCACGGCATTGGGATTACCAAGATGGAGTTTCTCTCTGACGCCGAGCTCGATGCCTTTCATGCGTACAAAACCAAGGTTGATCCGCATCAGCATTTCAATGCTGGAAAACTATTGCGTGGCGGGAATCTTGACAATGCGTACACGCCATCATTTGGCCTGATGGGGGCGGAGTCGTTGATCATGCAGCAATCGGATATCGGTTCGATTGCCGATTCGTTTGCCAACTGCCTGCGGTGTGGCAAGTGCAAGCCAGTCTGTGCGACCCATGTGCCACGTGCCAATTTACTGTATTCGCCACGCAATAAAATCCTGGCGACCTCTTTATTGATCGAGGCGTTTCTCTATGAAGAGCAGACGCGACGTGGTGTTTCGATCAAGCACTGGGAAGAGTTCTCGGATGTGGCCGATCATTGCACCGTCTGCCACAAGTGCCTCACCCCTTGCCCTGTCGACATCGATTTCGGCCAGGTCTCCATGAACATGCGCAACCTCTTGCGCAAGATGGGAAAAAAGAAATTTAATCCCGGTGCAGCGGCGTCCATGCTGTTTCTAAATGCAACCAATCCACAGACCATCACGATTCTGCGAAAAGTCTTGATGCAGTGGGGCTATCGGGCCCAGCGCATCGCGCACGATTTGCTCAAGCGGCTGGCCAAGGCCCAGACTGCCCGGCCTCCAGCCACTTCTGGGCAGCCGGCGATCCGCGAGCAAGTCATTCACTTTGTGAATAAAAAAATGCCCGGCAATCTACCGAAGAAGACTGCCCGTGCGCTCTTGGATATCGAGGACTCGGCGTTTGTGCCCATCATTCGCAATCCGAACACCACCACTACTGAGAGTGAAGCAGTATTTTATTTTCCAGGCTGCGGCTCCGAGCGGCTCTTCTCGCAGGTGGGTCTGGCCACGCAGGCGATGCTATGGCAGGTGGGCGTACAGACGGTCCTGCCCCCTGGCTATCTCTGCTGCGGCTATCCGCAGCGGGGCGCAGGCCAGTTCGATAAGGCAGAAAAAATCATCACCGATAATCGGGTGCTGTTTCATCGTGTGGCCAACACCCTGAACTATCTCGATATCAAAACCGTGGTGGTTTCTTGCGGCACTTGCTATGACCAGCTGGCCGGCTATGAGTTTGAAAAGATTTTTCCTGGCTGCCGTATCGTCGATATCCACGAGTTCCTCATGGAAAAGGGCGTGCATCTCGATCAGGCCACAGGCGTGCGTTACATGTATCACGATCCATGCCACAGCCCCATGAAGCAGCATCAGCCACTGAAAGTGGTCAATGCGCTGATCAATAGCGATCTCAATGGCAAGGTCCAGAAAAATGACCGCTGCTGCGGCGAGTCGGGCACGCTGGCGGTGACTCGGCCGGATATTTCCACACAGGTGCGCTTCAGAAAAGAGGAGGAGATGCACAAAGGCGCCCAGTCGCTGCGCGAGGACTCCTCGGCCGCCGAGGTAAAGATTCTCACCGCCTGCCCGTCCTGCCTGCAGGGGCTGTCACGCTACTCAGAGGATGTGTCGGTCGAGGCCGATTACATCGTGGTGGAGATCGCCCGTCACCTGCTGGGCGAGGAGTGGCTGTCCCGCTACGTCACCGATGCGAATCGGGGAGGAATTGAGCGGGTGCTGGTCTGATGCGTTTTTCGGGAAAGAGCAGTGTGAATCGGCTGCCTTTGCCAACCTCAGAGTCAATCAGGAGCTGGGCCTGATGCCGGGTCGCCACGTGCTTGACAATTGCTAGGCCCAGGCCAGTGCCGCCCGTCTCGCGTGAGCGGCTTCGATCCACGCGATAAAACCGTTCGGTGAGCCTGGGCAGATGCTGGGATTCGATGCCCGGGCCGGTATCGGACACCGAGAGGCCTCCCGATCCATCGGGCTGAAGGGCCCACTGAATGGTGATGGATCCGCCGGCGGGCGTGTAACGTACAGCGTTACTCACCAGATTTCCAAAGGCGCTACTGAGTTCATCTTCTGCGCCAATCAGAATGGAATCCGCGCCGCAGAGGCAGTGCACTTGATGCTGCTCTCGGCTGAGGCTTTTTGCATCGGTGCAGAGCCGCTCAATTAAGGCGGGCAGCGCGATGGGATCCTCTTGGGTGACCGACACAGTTGATTCCAGCTTCGAGAGCACCAGCAAATCTTCCACGATGTTTTGCATACGTTGGGATTGAATCTGCATCAGTCCAAGGTATTGGTTTTTCTGCTCCTCGCGCAGCGGAAGATCCCGCAGGGTCTCCAAAAAACCATTGAGCACCGTCAGCGGCGTCTTCAGTTCGTGCGACACATTGGCGACAAAGTCGCGTCGGGTGGTTTCAAGTCGGTCAATCTGAGTAATGTCACGGGTCATCAGTAGCCGCTGCCGTGTGCCATAGGGGATCAGCTGAATTTGAAGGACCCGATTGGAGCTTCGAATGCCGCGAATCACGATGGATTTTTCCCATGATCCGCCATTTAGGTAGCTGACAAACTCAGGATGACGAACAATATTGATCAGATTTCGGCCCGCATCTTTTTCGGTGCTGATGCCCAGATGCTCCTCGGCCTGCTCGTTGGCATACAGAATCTGATTGTCCTCATCCAGGGTGACGACCCCATCGGGCATCGCCTCGGTGGCGCTGCGAAAATCCTGCAGCGTCTCAGTGAGCTGCTGCCGCTGCCGTTCGCTGGACTTGGCCAGCCGGTAAATTTTTGCGTAAAGCGATTCCCAGGAGCCCGAGCCATGGGGCACCCGATCCAGCTGAAAATCCTCAAGCCAGGACATGGCCTTTTGCAAGTAGAACAAGTGGTACACCACCCATCCGCCCAGCAGCAACACCGCCACGATCCAGCCGGAGCGGGCCTCACCGATCGCGGCAAAAAACCAACCCGTGCCAGCGATTGCGAGCATGGACAACACAATCCGAATCCAGAAACCAGTCATGGGACTGATTATCGCGCGCTAAACCGGTAGCCGCTTCCTCGGACGGTTTCAATCAGCGTGTCGTGGCCGGTCGACTCCAGGGCCTTGCGGAGCCGACGAATATGAACATCCACAGTCCGCTCCTCGACGTAGACATGGTCGCCCCAGACCTGATCCAGCAGATAACTCCTGCTGTGAACACGCTCGGGATGAGTCATAAAAAAATGCAGCAGCCGAAATTCAGTCGGGCCGAGATCTAAAGTGATTTCGCTGGTGTCGCGGATCGCCCAAAGCCGATGCGTTGCGGGGTCAAGCTTCAGCCCGCCGATGGTGATGATGTCATCGGTGAGTTGCGGTGCTCTGCGGCGCATCACAGCCTTGATTCGGGCCATTAATTCCTTTGGAGAAAAAGGCTTGGTGATGTAGTCATCCGCACCCGTTTCCAGGCCCTGAATTTTGTCACCCTCGTCGCTGCGGGCGGTCAGCATGATGATGGGAATATCTCGCGTTCGTTCATCGGCACGAAGTTTTTCCGCAAGCCGAACACCAGGCATACCGGGCAGCATCCAGTCTAGTAAAATCAGGTCCGGTAGTTCATGCTGGATCAGCCGAATCGCCTCTTCCGCGTCGCTGGCCCGGACCGTCCGGTGGCCGGCAAATTCCAGATTGATCGCCAGTAGCTCAGCGATGGCGGGCTCGTCTTCAACGATGAGGATGGTCGACGGCATCTGGGGGGCGGGGGGAGGGAGAAATCCGTAGAGATTGGTGGTGTGCTGGGCTCGATTTTCTGCGATCCTGTCGGCCCGGATAGCTCGATCCTAAACCTGATTTTTGACAATTCAATGACACAAGCCCTACGAGAACAAACGGCGCCCACCGCGCTGCCATCAAGCCTTACGGTCCACGTGAAATCCAAGCTGCTGGAAGTGGGTTACGAGGGCGGAAAGACCTACCGAATTCCGTTTGAGCTGATGCGGGTCTATTCTCCATCGGCCGAGGTCATGGGCCACGGTCCTGGCCAGGAGACCCTTCAGGTCGGCAAGATGCACGTCATCATTGAGACGCTTGAGCCGGTAGGCCATTACGCGGTGAAGCCCAAATTTAGCGATGGCCATGAGTCCGGAATTTTCAGCTGGGACTACATTGCCTGGCTTGGCGAAAACCAAGAGGCGCTCTGGGCTGACTATCTCGCCCGATTAAATGGTGCAGGCGCTTCGCGAGAGCCCGATTTCGCTGCCCTCGGCTCGGACATCGGGGGCGGCTGCGGTAAGCCAGGATGCGGATCCGGGGGCTGTGGCAGCCACTAGAATCGGCCGATGGATCAACACACCACCCACTTCGGCTTTGAACAAGTCCCGGCCGGAGAAAAAGCCCAGCGGGTTGCCCGGGTATTCGATTCGGTCGCGGTCCGCTATGACCTGATGAACGATCTGATGTCGCTGGGCCTGCATCGGGCCTGGAAGGCGGTGGCAATTTCTCAGGCCAATATCCGGCCTGGCCAGCACGTGCTTGATGTTGCCAGCGGCACGGGCGACCTGGCCCTCGCATTTGCAAAACGTGTCGGCCCGCAGGGCCGTGTGGTGATGAGCGATATCAATAGCCAGATGCTGACTCGTGGTCGGAATCGGCTGATCGATCAAGGTTGTCCGGTCGAGTCTGTGGTTTGCGATGCAGAGCATCTGCCTTTTCCTGATGCAAGCTTTGATCGAGTGACGGTGGCCTTTGGACTGCGCAACATGACCGATAAACAGGCCGCCTTGCGGGAAATGGCGCGAGTGTTGAAACCGGGCGGTAAATGTCTTGTCTTAGAGTTTTCTAAAGTGGCTGCGCCGCTGGAAAAAATCTATGATCTCTATTCGTTTAAGGTCTTACCCTGGCTAGGGAAAAAAATCGCCCGGGATGAGGCAAGCTACCGGTATCTTGCGGAGTCCATTCGGATGCACCCGGAGCCCAAGGAGCTTGCGGACATGCTGAGCCAAGCAGGATTTGACATCGTGCGGTATCACACGATGTCGGCGGGGGTAGTGGCCTTGCATCAGGGGGTCAAGCTGTAGTGGCCTTGGTGGCCCAGGCGTAGGAAAAAATTTGTCGATGTGTTGTTTTGATAGGAGTGCGCTCTCGTGAATAAGATCAAGTTTCTTGCCCTTTTTGTAGGCGCAGCAGTGCTGACTGCGCCGATCCTTGAGGCCCAGGCCAAACGCCTTGGCAGTGGCGGTAATGTCGGCCGTGTGGCCCCATCGCCTTCGGCCAGTCCCCAAGCGGTGCCAGCCAAGCCGGCGACACCGGCGCCGCAGGCAGCACCCCAAGGTCAGCAGGCGGCAAAGCCAGCCGCACCCGCGCCCGCGGCGCAGCAGCCTGCCAAAAACAGCTGGCTTGGACCGATCGCTGGAATTGCCGCAGGCCTTGGTCTGGCAGCACTGGCCTCGTATTTGGGCTTTGGTGAGGAGCTCATGAGCCTGATGTTGATCGTGCTGGCGGTAGTGGTTGCATTCGCACTCTTCCGTTGGATTTCCTTACGCCGTCGCACCGCCCAGGCGGGATCGTTCGGTGAACCCGCAATGGCGCGCTCCGGCTACGGGCCATCGGGCGCGGGAGATCAAGGATCCTCAAGCCAGCAGGCCTGGACGCCACAGTCCTCCAGCCCCACGCCGCTCTCACAGCCCCCGGCAGTGGCCGCGGCTGCGTCGGCATCCGTAGCCACCATCAGTGCGGAAGAGATCGATCAATTCCTGAGCGTCGCGCGCGATCAGTTCACTCGGCTTCAGTCGATTTGGGATTCGGGAAATATTCACGCGCTCTCCGAGTTTTGTACGCCGGAGATGACCCGTGAACTCTCCCATCAGATCGCGGATCGCAAGGGCGCGGCCAACGTGACCCAGGTGGTGAGCCTGAAGGCCGAATGGCTCGGCATGCAAGACGGCCAAGACGACTACGGCAAGACCGTCGACGAAGTTCAGATTCGATTCCATGGCTTAATCCGAGAGGCTGCGGACGCTGCCGCTTCGGATTTTGATGAGGTCTGGACCCTTCACCGCACAAAGGGTGGCGACAGCGGCTGGATGTTGGCGGGAATCGCCCAGCTTGGCCATTGATGTTGTCGGCGCCCTGAACTGGGCAATTGCCAAAGATGAGCCCTTACACCTTGCATTAAAGGGCTTATCCGGCAAGCGTTTACAGATTGTGTTTCCCGTGGTGGGCAGCCTCGATTGGGAGATCGAGGCCGATGGTCTGCTCAAAGAGGTGGGCCTGAAGAACCAATATGCCCAGGTAAATTCTGCAGGAGACGCTGGCTCGGGCCGACCCCCCGATGTCACCCTGACACTGACCACCGATCTTTCGCGCGGCCCGCGCATTGAGGGCGATGCCTTGGTGGCCGAACGCCTCGCGCCACTGGTGGCATTGATCAAGAATCGTTTCAGTCCTTGGGAGTTCTTTTGGAGCCAGTCATCTGCTGGGCAGTTCGCACGGCAGGCAGCGGAGTTCGCAGTCCATGAAGCCGGCGTGTTGGTAAGCCGACAGCAGATTCAGGAGCACGATCAGATGCTTCGAAATTTTCGCGATGCGCTTAACCGATTAGAGAAACGAATCGATTCTCTCGCTTAATCTTGTTCGTCATCCCGCATGGCGCGGCGCATGTAGAGCTTCAGCCCAATGAGCACCAGTACGCCAATTGCAATCATGCTGCCGATCAAAATATAAACCGGATGCAGAGAATCCACAGCGATTAGCCTTTATTTTTTGGCTTTTGCAGCGATTGCTTTCTCGCGCTTTTCAATTTCGATGCGAATCGCTGCGAGTATTTTTGCGTCGGGAGAAGGCCACTTCCCGCCCGACTGATTCACCATAAAAACTACGGCGTCAGCGAAGTCCTCTACCCCAAGGTCAGGCTTACCTCCCTTGGCGGGCATGCCGCGAATTCCGACATAGCCATGGGCCGTGAGCACGGCCTGACCTTCACGAATCAGCGGCCCCCATTTTTTTTGATCACCAAGTTTCGGAGCATTGGCAACGCCGGAGGCATGGCAGGACGCGCAGACGGATTTGTAGGTGGCCTCACCTGCCTGGGCGAGGGCAACGGCCGGCGCTGCGGCCAGGAGTAACAAAAGTTGCAGCTTCATCACCAAAAGTCTAGATCACAGTCTTGTGGTTTGTCATCTGTCAGAGGCCTGCCGACCAACGTCGCCCGAGACACTCGGGAGGTATTCCGTCACCTGCAGACCGAATGACCCCCTCTTGGCTGAATTCAATCTGAAACCAAACACACAACGGTGTCTCGTAGCGATAAGACCAGACTTCGCCCCGATTGCGGCCCAGTAGGCTGACTTCAAAAGACTGCCCGATGATGTTGAGCACCTCTGCCTTCGTCATTCCGGGAACAATTTTCTGGAACTGCGCGGGATGCAGCACCTGCTCCCATCGCTTGACCCTTCCCTCATGGTCGAGGGTAATGAAATAAGTATGACGGCCATAGGGACCCCGGGCATACTCCAGTCGAGTCTCTTGTCCCTGCGCGAGCTCTGCTGTTGGCGGCCCAAGCCGCGCTACCAATGCATTTCGATCTTGGCCGATCATCTGCTGGCTTGGTCCGTAAGTCGAGCAGCCCCCCACCAGGACAACCAGCACCCACGATGGAATTCCTAACCTCATGGTGAGACTTCTTCCATTACTATCCTTATCATGAATTCTCTTGACGATCTTCGCATTGGAGCCGTAAAGCCATTAATTTATCCACAAACCCTGTTGGAGAAGTGGCCAATGTCCGGCGTGGCCACTGAAGTAGTTGCCCGCAGTCGTCAGGATTTCATTCATATTCTATCTGGCCAGGATGATCGCCTAGCGGTGGTCGTAGGCCCATGCTCCATTCATCATCACGATGAGGCGATCGAATATGCCCGTTTGCTGGCAACGCAGGCGAGCCAACTGTCCCGTGATCTTCTCATCATCATGCGTGTGTATTTTGAAAAGCCCCGCACGACTGTCGGCTGGAAAGGTTACATCAACGACCCCCATCTCGATGGATCGTTGGCCATCAATGATGGTCTGGAATTGGCCCGGCGTCTGCTGTTGGAAATTCTTGAACTTGGTCTGCCGGTGGGCACGGAATTTCTCGATCTTCTCAGCCCCCAGTTTTTTAGTGATTTGGTGAGCTGGGGCGCAATTGGTGCCCGCACCACCGAAAGCCAGAGCCATCGTCAGTTGGCCAGCGGCCTGTCGTGCCCAGTTGGATTTAAAAATGGCACCGAAGGCAGCATCAAAGTTGCGGTCGACGCCCTGCTGGCAGCCCGGGCTAAGCATGCCTTTATTGGGATGACAAAGTCGGGCCAGAGTGCGATTTTTGAGACACTGGGAAACCGTGACTGCCACATCATTTTGCGTGGCGGAAAGTCTCCCAATTACGACCGCGCCTCGGTTCAGAGTGCTGCGGAGCTTCTCCTTGCCGCCGACCTAAGCCCCGCCATCATGATTGATGCGTCGCACGCCAACAGCGGCAAACAGCATCAGCGTCAAATTCAGGTCACCACTGAGGTCGCCGAACAGATTGCGCAAGGGGACCGCCGAATCATCGGCCTGATGATGGAGAGTCATCTGCAAGAGGGCCGCCAGGATTTGTCTCCCGGGCAGGCACTGCGTCGGGGCATCTCCATTACCGATCCCTGTATTAGTTTTGCTCAGACACAGCCGTTGTTAGAGCTCTTGGCAGAGTCGGTCGCACGCCGCAGGGCCGTGACCAGAGAAGAAAAAAGATCGTGATCAAAGTCATCGGACTCATCAAGATCTTAGACGCTTCAGCCTTTGACACCTACCGAGGTCAGGTTGCAGAGACAGTAGAGCGCTACCGCGGCACGGTTGAATTTCGTGGCAAGAAAAGCCTGATGCCGTGGAATGAATTGGGCATTGGGGAGTTCGACGCCTTTGTGGAGTTGTCGTTTCCCGAGCGGGAGGATGCCGAGCGCTGGGCCCAAAGCCCTGAATACACTCGGCTACTGGTGGTGCGCGCCCAGGCCATGGCACTTACGCTGTTTGGTATTGAACCCTAGGCCACCCCCGTCGGGGCGAGGCTAGGGCCTGGGACGCCGCTGGCCGACTATTGTTGCTCTCGGATCGTCTGCCAGCGTCGCGGTCAGCGTGGATCCGTCCACTGTACCCGTCACCGTCTGCAGTCGATGTTGTGAATCTTTGAAGCGGAATTGAAAGCGGCTTCCGTTAAGACGGCCGTCTTCAATCGCTGTCAGGCGCCGGGCACCCAGATCCAATGCGCCGTCAAAAAATTGCGCTCCTTGGCGAATCCGCATTCGAGCGTCGCTTGCGCCTGGGACTCCGTTTAGATCCCACTCGCCCTCCAGGCGGCCCGGAACAATCCAGAGGTAGGCATTCTCTCCGCTGGTGAGCCGAAGCTCACGGTCTGGGGCCCAAGCATCGATGCGAAAAGTGTTGGAGACGATCCGCGTGCCGGGCCGCATCTGCAGCAACGTGGGCCGCAGACGGTTGTTCAGCGCCTCGCCCAAGTAGAGTGTCAGCACGGTCGCCTCGGAGAAGTTTTCTACAAAAATATCGCCTTGGCGAAAACTCACCAGATGACTGACATTGGCCCGCTGCGCATTGCGCTGTGACAGGGCGACCAGATCCGGGTTGTACTCGATCCCCCTAGCCCGGACACCAAATTTCTTCGCTGCTTCGATCGGAATCACGCCATCCCCCGATCCCAGATCAATCACAATGTCTTGTGGGCCCACTCCGGCCAGGGCCAGCATCTCGTGCGCCATTTCTGTTTTGGTGGGAATCCACATGACATCCTTACCACTGGCGGCATGTTTTAGGTGAAAAAGACTGTCGCCGTAGTTCCGGCCAGCACAGCCTTGCAAGACCAATGCGATTGCAGCCACCGCCAGTAGGAGTTGAATTCGCATTGAATTAATGCTCTCGCGTCTTGCCCGAGCTGGTCGTGGGGAAGCTCAATTGTTGAATCTCAGAAGCTGAATAACCCATTTCTTGCAAGAGCTCCTGATTGTGCTGACCGAGCGTGGGCGGGTCCATCCGGATAGGCAGCCGTTCGGAATTCAGCGTCAGCGGCAGCAACGCGGTCGGAACCAATTGTCCGGCCCGCTCACCATCGGGCAGACGCATTCGCACCAGTCCGCCTGAAGCGATGAGATGTGGGTCCTCGAGCAGTTCGTGCGGTGCTGTAATTGGCGCAAAGGGCAGGCCCGCCCGCTCAAATCGTTGGGCCAATTCTGCAGCGCTCAAGACGCCGAGACGCTCTCGAAGGTGCGGGATGAGCCAGTCGCGCGAGGTGACACGGCCGTTGTTGGTCGACAGTCGTGTGTCGGCCCAGAGATCATCGAGTTGAAAAGTCTTACAAAAAATTTCCCACTGCGTATCGCTTACCACCCCAAGAAAAATCTGATCACCATCTTGGGTGGGAAAGATGTCATAAATGCCCCAGGCGGAGATACGGGCAGGCATTGGGTCGGCAGGTTTTCCAGTCACCAAATACTGCATCATGTGCTGGGCAACTAAAAAAATATTATTTTCAAAAAGACTGCTTTGAATGGCCTTGCCGACTCCCGTTTTTTCCCGTTCGGCCAGGGCTGACATTACGCCGATTGCTCCAAAAAGACCGCCCATGATGTCGTTGACTGATGATCCTGCACGCAATGGGTCGCCCGGCCTGCCTGTCATATAGGCCAGTCCGCCCATCATCTGAACTACCTCATCAAGTGCGGTTCGATCCGCATATGGCCCAGGAAGAAACCCCTTATGACTGACATAAATCAGGCGTGGATACCGACGCCGAAGCTCGGCCTCACCGAGGCCGAGCTTTTCCATTGTTCCGGTTTTAAAGTTCTCGATGAGGACATCGGCCGTCGCAATTAGGCGCAGGACAGCCTCACGGCCCGCATCGGTTTTCAGATCCAGCGCAATACTTTTTTTATTACGATTAAACAGCGGATAAAAACCGGCGCCTGAGCCAAGCAGTCGGCGTGTCTGATCACCTTCCGGCGGCTCAATCTTGATGACCTCTGCACCGAGATCGCCAAGGACTAGCCCGCAAGTCGGGCCCATCACCATGTGCGAAAACTCTATGACTCGAACCCCGGTGTACGGGAGCGGGCGATTCACGGTGTTGGCCATTGGAAACCTTTGGGCAATCCTGCTGCGGGCGTCATGCCATAGAGCGGCTCATTGGGTAGAAATTCTTCCAGAACAGCCCGGGCTTTGAGCAGCTGCTCGTAGTGAATACCGGTCGAGACGCCCATGGCTTCGAACATAAAAACCAGATCTTCCGTCACGATATTGCCCGAGGCGCCAGGCGCGTAAGGGCAGCCTCCGATGCCACCTTGCGAGCTGTCAAATGTTCGAACGCCTGCCTCATAGGCGGCAAGCGCATTCGCTAGGCCCAGGCCACGTGTGTTGTGAAGATGGGCGGCCCCAGCCCGATCGCCCAGATCATGATGCAGCTGGGTAAATAGCCGTTTGACTTGCGCTGGATTGGCCATCCCAGTGGTGTCCGATAGCCCTACCTCTTGCGCCCCGATGGCTGCACACTTGGCGGCCAGCGTCAGCACAGCGTGCTCGGATACGCTGCCTTGGAGTGTGCAGCCAAATGCGGTTGAAATACCGACTTCAACAGCAACGGGCGGCTGAGACGACGTTGCGTTGTATTGCTCAACAGCCCGGACAATGTGACCCAGTTCCTCCAGCATTTCCGCAATGCTTTTGCGCACATTGGCGAGGCAGTGGGCCTCGCTCGCTGAGATGGGTATCGATAGTTTGTGGGCTCCGGCGGCCAGTGCGGCCTGGGCACCCTTGAGATTGGGCACAAGTGCAAGCACACAGAGACCCGAATGCTGTCGACTGTGGGCCACCACGGTGCCAGTATCGGCCATCTGCGGCAGCAGTTTTTCTGAAACGAAGGACCCCACTTCGATTTCTTTGAGGCCCGCCTGTGCGAGGGCATCAATCCACTGGCATTTCTGCGCCGTTGGCATGATCGATTGAATCGACTGCAGACCATCCCGAGGCGCAACTTCGCTGATCAAGACCTCAGGCCGTTGGGCTGCCATCCTCGAGTCCTGTTGGGGCCTGCTTGTTTTTCCAGCGCTGATAGAGAGGCTGTGCCAGCAAAAGCATGACTGCGATGGCCAGCAAAGTGGCCGATATCGGCCGCGTGACAAAAGTACTCCACTGGCCTTGACTGATGGTGAGCGCCTGCCGCATCGACTGCTCCGCAAGCGGCGACAGGATCAGACCCACCAACACCGGTGCCGCAGGAAAGTCGAACCGACGCATGATGTAGCCCGCCAGACCAAAAACAAACAAAAGCCCGACATTAAATAATGACTGACCGGCTCCATAGACGCCAATGATCGAGACGACGATGATTCCGGCATACAGCCACGGTGGAGGGATCCTGAGCAATTTCACCCAGAGCCCCACCAGCGGCAGATTGAGCACCAGCAAAATGAAATTGCCGATGTACAGGCTGGCGATCAGGGTCCACACGAGGCCGCTGTTGGTAGAGAACAACTGCGGACCGGTCTGGATGCCGTAGCTCTCAAAGGCCGACAGCATGACGGCAGCGGTCGCCGATGTTGGGATTCCCAGTGTCAGCAATGGCATCAGCACTCCGGCAGCTGAGGCATTGTTGGCCGCCTCTGGGCCCGCCACACCCTCAATCGCACCGTGGCCAAACTCTTCGGGATGCTTGGAGAGTTTTTTCTCTGTGTAATACGACAGCAGCGTAGGAACCTCGGCCCCTCCGGCGGGCATGGCGCCAATTGGAAAACCAAACAGTGCCCCACGAATCCAGGCCTTCCACGATCGGGCCCAGTCTTGCGTGCTCATCCATAAACTACCCGAGAGTTTTGCCAGGCTTCCTGGCTGACTGCTGCGGCCCTGCCAAGCGAGATAAAGCGCCTCGCCTACTGCAAAAAGCCCAACGGCTGCCACTGTGATCTCAATACCGTCTAGCAGCTGGGGCTGGCCGAATGTGAATCGCATCTGCCCAGTCTGAAGATCAATGCCGACCATGCCAATAAGGAGCCCGAGCCCGAGCGATACCAAGCCGCGAAGCAAGGAGTTACCCAGTACCGAAGAGACGGCCACCAATGAGAGCACCATCAGGCTGAAATATTCGGCAGGACCAAAAGCAAGCGCGACTTCGACCACCCAGGGAGCAATAAATGTCAGGGCCAAGATGGCAATCGTTCCCGCGACAAAACTGCCGATGGCGGCGGTGGCAAGTGCCTGGCCGGCACGTCCACTTCTTGCCATTTTGTTGCCCTCAAGCGCCGTCACGACCGATGAGGTCTCACCTGGCGTATTCAGCAGAATCGAAGTCGTGGATCCGCCATAGGCGGCGCCATAATAAATTCCGGCAAACATCACGAACATGCTGGTGGCGGGAACGTGATAAGTCAGCGGCAGAAGCAGCGCGATGGTCAAGGCAGGTCCAAGGCCCGGCAGGACCCCGACCATGGTGCCCACGAAACATCCAACAAACCCCCACATCAAGGTGGTGGGGGTGAGGGCCGAGGCAAATCCGGCAAGCAGCGCTTCAAAGGCTTCCATGGTGGGCCTAAATCAAAGTGAGTGCCGGGCCAAGGCCAATGCCAAGAATTTTTGAAAACAGGAACCAGAAGAAAATCACGATGGCACCGCAAATCAAAAAAGACTTCAAATTGATCGGCGCATCAAAGGCCCGGGCGATGCAGACTCCGCAGAGCGTTGCGCTGGGAATAAATCCCACGAGACCAACGAGCCCAATAAAAATTACGCCCGCACCCAATAGAAACAAAAACCGTGTTGTGCTGCCCGAGAGGGCGGCCTGCTCTGGATCGGCGGCATCATCGGCCTGCAGGCCTCGGTAGGCGCCGATGCCATACAGCAGGCTCACCAGCGACAGGCCGGCCACAATGAGGGCCGGCATCAAGGAGGGGCCAACCGCCATTTCAATTGCGGACTCGGGAATCTGAATGACCTGCCAGCCAGCCACTAGGCATACCAATCCCAGCAGCAGGCTGACGCGGATTGGCGTCATGCGAGGCCGAGATCCTTCATAACGGCGGTTGTGCGTTCAATATCCCAATTTACCTCACGCAGGAAAGGCTGCTCAGTTAAGAAAGCGTCAGACCACTTTCGAGTCACCAGCTCGTTTTTCCATGCGCTGGTGGCCACGGTACGGGTCATCAAATCGATGAGCGCATTCCGCTGGGATTCGTTAATTCCGGGCGGCGCGAATACACCCCGCCAGTTGGCGAGCACCACATTGAGCCCTAGCTCTGTCATGGTGGGTACATTGACCCCAGGAATTCGAGTTCTGCCCGAAGTCGCTAAGGGAATCATGCGGCCAGCCTTGATTTGCTCTTCAAACTCCGAATAGCCCGAGATCCCTGCGGTGACCTGGCCACCAATAATGGCCGCATTGGCAGGCCCGCCGCCCGCAAATGCGACATAAGCACCTTCTTTGGGGTTGCGGCCAAGTGCCTTGATCATCAAGCCGAGTATCAGGTGGTCGGTGCCCCCAGCGCTGCCCCCCGCAACGGAGACCGCTTTTGGGTTTGCTTTTAGCGCAGCAATCAATTCATTCCAGGTTTTGATTTTTCCGGAGGAAGGCACAACGATCACACCGGCTTCCTCGGTTAGACGTGCAATCGGGGTCACATCACGCATCGTGATGGGGCTTTTGTTGGCGATGGCGGCCCCAACCATCACTGATCCGCCAATCATTAGGCTGTTGCCTTGACCTTTGCGCTGATTCACGAATCGAGGCAGGCCCACCATGCCGCCGGCGCCGCCAACGTTTTCAAATTGCATATTGCCCACCAAGCCACCAGCCTTTGCGGCCCGCTCGATGGCCCGCGCCGTGCTGTCCCAGCCGCCGCCGGGGGCGGCGGGCACAAACATATTGATGGTATCGAACAACGCCTTGGCCTGCGCCCAGGCGGGCAGTGAGGCCGTTGCCGCCGCCGCAGCACTGAATTTAACGAAATCTCTTTTTGAAATGATCACTAGCGGTCTCCTCGAAAAGTCTTTTAAGAAACGGGGGCTGATGCGCTGCGGATGGCGAATCTCCTGCGCATCATAGGCGTTGAGTCCGGCGGGATCAACTTAAAGGCAGAGGTCATAAAAGCGTTGGGCAGCCGGCTGAAGGACCCGCCCTTTTTTCTTGATCAGACCGATTTTTCTGCGGATCACTGGATCATGAAGCGCAACACTCACCACCAGCGGGTGGTGCTTCTTGGGCGCTGCGATCGAGGGCACGACCGCAATCCCAATTCCCGCTTCGACGAGTCCGAGCATTGTGGTGACATGCTGCGTTTCAAACATGCTCTCGGGCAGCTGCTGACTGCCCGCGATGGCTTGATCCAGAATGAGGCGATTGCCAGAGTTTTTGCCCACAGAAATATAGGTATAGCCCGACAGCTCCGACCATCGAATTTTTTGTCGCTTGGCCAGCGGATGATCACGCCGGCAGGCCAACACGAACTCTTCTTCGAGCAGGGGCGCGAATTCAAGATCGGGCTGCTGAACTCCGATGAAGTTCAAGCCAAAATCAGCCGTGCCCTCGGCGACAAGCCGCAGGACACCCTCTGCGTTGTCATCAAGAATTCTTATCCGGACATTCGGATGTTTTTTGTGGAATGCCAGAATAATTTTGGTTAAGAAATAGTTCACCACAGAGGGCACACAGGCAATGGCGATGGTGTTCTGGACGGCCGCTGCGGCGCCGCGGACATGAAGCACTGTCGCTTCGAGTGACGAGAAGACCTCCTCGAGCCGGCGTTCAAATTCTTTACCAACGGCCGTCAAGGTGATGCGGCGTGTGGACCGCTGAAAGAGCTGAACTCCCAGGCCTTGTTCGAGCTTGTCGATGCGTCGGCTAAAGGCCGGCTGCGACAGATGAATGTGCTGGGCGGCCTGCGTAAAGGTGGGAAATCGGACTGCCGCCCGAAAGGCGGCGAGTTCATTCAGATCGATGGCGGCAAAGTCAGTCGGTTTCATTCATTTGTATTTTGCATCAATTAATTTAAATAATGCATTTTACAAATGATACCGACCCCGCCATCATGGCCTCCATCAATACGCAGCAGGCGCAGGGAGGCGCAAGCGATGGAACTTCAAATCAAGGGAAAAACAGGACTCGTGACCGGCGCCAGTGCGGGAATCGGCCGCGCCACCGCGATCGCACTCGGCAAAGAGGGGGTCCGGCTGGCGATCGCCGGCCGTCGGCACGATAAGCTGCAAGAGGTCGCGCAGATTATTCGCGATGCGGGCGGCGAAGCCCCCACGCTCATCGTTCAAGACATGATGGAAGACCAGGCCCCGGCGGCGATCGCCGAGCAGGTGTTGGGTGCCCTCGGCAGGGTCGAGATTTTGATCAATAACGCCGGCGGCTCTCGGCCATTTAAGCTGGAGTCAAGCGAGGAGCAGTGGAACGAGGCCCTCACGCTGAATTTCACCCGCCATCGTCAGCTGACCCACAAGCTTTTGAGTCCTATGATGGAAGGCGGCTGGGGCCGGATCATTAACATCACCGGCAAGTCCGAGCCCGATGGGATCAATGGCGCCTTCTGTGCGAAAGCAGCGGTCCACTCATGGGCCAAAGGACTCTCGCGAGAAGTTGGAAAAAAAGGCATCACGGTGAATTGCATTCCACCGGGCCGCATCATGAGCGATCAGATTCTTCGCAACTACACGCCAGAATATCGTGCTTGGCAGTCCGAGCATGAAATTCCAATGGGCCGATATGGAGAGCCCGAGGATATTGCAGCGCTGATTTGTTTCTTGGCCTCGCCCCTGGCGCAGTATATTACCGGCACCGTCATCCCAGTCGATGGCGGGCTTCGTCGATATCAGTTCTAGTCGATCATAAAAAGTTAACTTACAGGAGACAAAGTTCATGACGAATTCAACGCGCCGCAGACTCACCGTCTCACTCTCACTGGCGGGTGGCTTGGCCGCGCTGAACGCCCCGATCCGATCGCAGGCCCAGACATTTCCATCTCGCCCGATTCGTATCGTTGTGCCGTTTGCTCCTGGGGGTACATCGGAGATCGTGGCCCGGTCGGTGGCCATCGAGATGGGCAACTTTCTTAAACAGAACGTGTTTGTTGAAAATAAACCAGGGGGCGCTGGCGTCATTGCGATGAATGATGTCCTGAAATCACCAGCCGATGGCCATACCCTGGTCATCAGTCACGTGGGGACCTTCGCGGTCAATCCATTTGCGATGGCCAAACAGTCCTACGATGTCAATAAGGATTTCACTTCGGTGGCCCTGCTCTCGAAGGTCCCCAATTTATTTGTGGTGCATCCGGATCTGCCGGTACGCAATCTCAAGGAATTTGTCGCGCTGGCCAAGGCCAAGCCTGGATTTATCAACTACGGCTCGGCGGGCAATGCCAGTGCTGGCCACCTGGCTTTTGAATATCTGCAGTTCGCCACCGGCATGCGGCTGACTCATATTCCGTACCGCGGCACCGGCCCGCAGCTGGTGGATTTGGTGGCGGGATTGACTCAGGCCGCGTCGGCGGGAGCCCCGGCTTTGCTTCCCTATATTCGCGATGGCCGGGTTCGCGCGATTGCCGTCGGCATGCCTCGCCGGATCCCGGCGCTGCCGGATGTGCCCACTGTCGCCGAGCAGGGCTATCCGGGCTTTGAGACATCACAGTGGTATGGGCTATCGGTACCATCCGCAACCCCGCGTCCAATCATTGAGCGGCTCAATGCTGCCGCCAATCACGCCCTGAGATCAAAAACGGTTGGCGAAAAATTCACGGCAGATAACGCGGTCTTCACGCCGGGCAGCCCCGAGGAGTACACCAAATTCATTGCCGAGGAACAATCCCGCTGGTCGAATGTGGTGAAGCAGTCTGGCCTGAAGATCGATTAGCCGCGTGGATGCAGTTGATGTTCTTGTAATCGGCGGTGGAAATGCCGCGTTATGCGCGGCTTTGACCGCCCGAGAGCAGGGATGCTCGGTTCGGATTCTGGAGTTCGCGCCGAAATTATGGCGCGGGGGAAATAGCACCCACACTCGTAACATCCGTTGCATGCACACACAGCCAGAGGATGTGCTCACTGGCGCATATACCGAAGATGAGTTTTTCGAGGATCTACTGAAAGTCACGGGCGGTGAGATGTCCCATGATTTGGCTCGAATCGTCATTCGGGAATCCGCAAGCTGCCGCAGCTGGATGAAGCACCATGGAGTGCGTTTTCAGCCGTCACTCGGGGGAACGCTGCACTTATCGCGCACCAATGCCTTTTTTTTGGGCGGTGGCAAGGCGCTCGTCAATGCCTACTATCGCTCAGCGGAATCACATGGAATCCAAATCGACTACGAGACCTTTGTCGAGTCTTTGGATATTGAACATGGTCGTTTCAAGTCCGCCCAGATTTGTCTGCCGGATGGCCGTAAAGAGAGCATCGCTGCAAAAACGGCCATCGTCGCCAGTGGCGGATTTGAATCAAATCGGGACTGGCTGCGCGAGGCCTGGGGGCCAGCTGCCGATAATTTTCTGATTCGTGGCACAAGATTTAATACAGGTGTGGTCTTGCGTGATTTGATTGCAAAAGGAGCCGCAACGGTTGGAGATCCTACGCAGGGCCATGCTGTTGCCGTGGATGCGCGGGCACCACTTTATGATGGGGGCATCGTGACCCGAATCGATTGCGTTTCCCTCGGAATTGTCGTGAATAAGAATGCAGAGCGGTTTTACGACGAAGGGGAAGATTTCTGGCCAAAGCGCTATGCGATTTGGGGAAGACTGGTGGCACAGCAGCCCGATCAAATCGCATTTTCGATCATTGACCACAAGGCCCGCGGCCGGTTTATGCCTCCAGTCTTTCCCGGCGAGACCGCCCAGTCCATTTCAGAGCTGGCTGTCAAGCTGGGACTGCCTCCAGAGCGGCTGGTTTCCACGGTTGAACAATTTAACCAAGCGGTGCAGCCAGGACACTTTGATCATGCGGTGCTCGATGATTGCCAGACAGCGGGGATCCATCCAGCAAAAACCCACTGGGCCCTTCCCATCAATGAACCCCCTTTTACGGGCTACCCATTGCGGCCGGGCATCACCTTCACATATCTGGGTCTGAAAGTGGATCACGATATGCGCGTTCTCATGCAGGGCGCCAGTGGCGTTGATCATTCTGAGAATCTGTTTGCGGCAGGAGAAATCTGTGCAGGCAATGTGTTGGGCAAGGGCTATGTTGCTGGCGTGGGCATGACGATCGGAACAGTCTTCGGTCGTATCGCGGGGAGAAGTGCTGCCCGCGCGGCAGGATATCAAGCTCAGTCAGTGTGATGTGATGGGTCAACAGGCGGTTCATTATTCTTATTCAATGAGGGAGACATTTTTACAATGAAAAAAAATTTACGTTTTGTGACGTTAAGCCTTTTTGCCATTGCATTAACAGGCTGTGCAAGCGCTCCGATCCAGCTCTCGCAGATGGGCTCCTTTCATGTGGGGGGCCGAGAGGTAGTGCTCAGCGGAAAGCCGATTAAAGAGGTGTTGTTTGCACCAGGAGGGGTTCCTGCAAAAGTGGATCCCAACGGCGTGTACCAAGTGGAGCAGATGTATGTCCAGTACTTTATTCCGCAAAATCCGCGCGGCAGTTTTCCTTTGTTGCTCTGGCATGGCGGAGGTCTCTCCGGGGTC
>JAGWWC010000100.1 GCA_018970545.1 Betaproteobacteria bacterium
CGCTCAATCACCCACTCGGCATCGGATGACCAGCGCTCCGGCCGACGATAGCGCAGCCGATCATGAAGACGAGAGCGTCGGCCTTGCCAGAATTCAAATTCATCAGGGTTAAGCCGATAGCCGCCCCAGTGTTCCGGCTTGGGCGGGTCAATTGAAGATTCCGCGGGAAACGCTTCCTGCAGATTTTTCTGCCGCACTTCAAGCCATTCACGGTTGGGGATCACGTCACTCTGAGGTGAGGCCCAGGCGCCCAGACGGCTTGAGAGCGGCCGTGATCGAAAGTAGTCCTCAGACTCTTGGTCCGATATTTTTTCTACAGCGCCCTCGATGCGAACCTGCCGTTCAAGTTCAGGCCAGAAAAACACCACGCTCGCATAGGGATGGGCGGCCAATGCCCGGCCCTTTCGGCTTTGGTAGTTGGTGAAAAATGTAATGCCTGCTGCATCAATTCCCTTAATCAGCACAATGCGTCCCGACGGCCGGCCACCGGGATCTACCGTGCACAAGGTCATGGCATTGGGCTCCAGCACCTCGGCCTTGATCGCTTCCTGAAACCAGCGTTCGAACTGCAATACCGGGTTCGCAGCAACATCAGTGATATCCAGCGCCGCTTGGGCATATTCCTTGCGGAGATTTGCAAGCCGTTGTGGAGTGGAGGTAGGGGCTGTCATGGGCAGGGCTACAACTTCAGGGCGTTGGCAGGTGGTGATTCATCGCTCAAAGCAGAGTGTAGCGAGGATTAAGCAAGCGGATCCGGAAAAGAAAACGGTGCATTTAAGGGGGCCAGGATGGATTCAATCTGCTCCGCAGTATTCATGAGCGCATCATCGCCGGCCCAGGGGCCGACGAGCTGCAGTCCGACCGGCAGCGGCAGCTGCTGTGGCGATGGCCGAGCAAAACCTCCGGGCAGGGAAAGCGCCGGCAGGCCGGCTACCGAAAAAATAAAGTTCGACGCCAGCCAGTCCACATACGTCTCGAGCCGCTGGCCGTCGATTTCTGAGACATAAGGCGTCTCGAGATCAAACGGCAGCACCTGATTGGTGGGCCCAGCCAGGGCATCAAGACGGTGGGATTGCATGTAGTCCTCTAGCTGCCTTCGGGCGGCCGACCGGAGTTTTTCCGCATGGGCAAGCTCAGCGGCGGTCAGTTTCAGCCCCTGCTCGATATTCCACACGACCGTATCTTTGAGCTGGTCGCGGTGCGTGGCGTAGAGCTCTCCGAGTTCGGCAACAAAAAATAATCCGCGCAGTGTGAGAAAGGCCTGGCGCATCTCGGGCAGTTTCGGGAAGCCCTCGATGATCTCAACCCCGTTTGCGGCGAGCGCCGTAACGCAGACCTGCATCTGATGGCGGACTTCGCGCTGCACGGGCAGCCCGCCCCAGTCATTCGAAAATCCAACGCGCAGTTTCTTGCGCTTCGCATTCAGTGACTTTCGCAACTGAGATTCACGCTTGCGTTGCGTACACCATTGATCGAGCCTTTGATTCGGGGTGCAGCCGGCAGGATCGAAAATAGCGGCAAACAACTCGCGAAGATCCGCCACTGTGCGGGCCATCGGACCCACCACACTTAACGTATTGAAGGGATTCGCACCGCTTTGCAGCCGAGGCTCGAGATGACTGGAGGGCCGCAGGCCGACAACCGAACAAAAGCTCGCTGGATTTCGCAGCGAGGCGGCGAGGTCGGATCCGTCGGCCAGCATCACCATGCCGCTGCGCAGTGCGACTGCACCGCCACCGCTGGATCCGCCGCAGGTGCGGCTGAGATCCCAGGGGTTGTGGGTCGCGCCGAACACCCGATTAAAGGTCTGGGATCCGGCGGCGAACTCAGGCGTATTGGACTTGCCAATCAGCAGTGCGCCCGCCCGCCGAATCCGAGTAACGATCTCTGCATCTTTCGCGGGCCGGTGCTGAGCGTAAATCGGACTTCCATAGGTGGTGAGGATCCCCTCGGTGTCGAACATGTCTTTGGCGCAGTAGGGCAGGCCCGCCAGTGGGCCGACTGCAGCAGATCGCCGCCCTGCGCGCCCGGCCGACAGCAATTTGTCGAGCCTTTTGGCTTCGCCCTCGGCCTGACTCAGGCAGAGGGTGGGCAGAGCGTTTAGGCTGGGGTTGAGCCTGGCCACGGCCTGGCGGTGTTCTGCTAAGAGCTCCTGGCAAGAAATCTCTCCTCTGGCCAGCAGCTGGCGTGTAGAGGCGACATCACGACCTGGCCAAGAGTCGCTTGCAACCTTGAGCTTATGGGGTTCGGGGGCGTTCTTGGCGGCTGGCATGGCCCCATTTTAGGTGGTTGTGGACGATCAGTTTTGGGTTAGTTTGTCGATCCCCTGACCTAGACGTCCATTGATTGTTTTAATCAATGAAAAAGAAACTTTCAATTGGACTTGTCTAAATTCAGGCCCTAGGATGCGGTCTGTTCGCTAATGCAATCCAGGCCATGCTGGCCCGCGATGGCGTTGGGAGCACCGGTGCAATTCCCGTTGCAATGTTGTTCATTCAAAAGGAGAAGTGAATATGCCTCAACTAAAAGGAACCAAGACTCACCAGCATCTGAAAGATGCGTTTGCCGG
Organism: Betaproteobacteria bacterium; assembly: GCA_018970545.1. Taxonomy (GTDB): domain Bacteria; phylum Pseudomonadota; class Gammaproteobacteria; order Burkholderiales; family Burkholderiaceae_A; genus Lacustribacter. Next base: position 2,570 of record JAGWWC010000100.1, read on the forward strand.
TGAGAGCCAGGCGAATCGCCGTTATCTCTACTTCGCGAACAAGGCTGACGTCGAGGGCTACACCGAAGTCGCTGCACTGTTTCGCTCTACCGCAGAAGGCGAGACCGGCCACGCCCACGGCCATCTGGACTATCTGGCCCAGGTCGGAGATCCCGCCACCGGTATGCCGATTGGCGACTCTGCCTCCAACCTGAAGTCTGCGGTTGCTGGCGAGACCCATGAGTACACCGACATGTACCCCGGCATGGCAAAAGACGCCCGCTCCGAGGGGTTTGATGAGATCGCTGATTGGTTTGAGACGCTGGCCAAGGCTGAGCGCTCACACGCCAACAAGTTCCAGAAGGCACTCGAGGCACTGGCTGCCTAATTCAGTTTGTGCAAGCAGCTGATCTGCAGGGCCTCGGCGAGAGCC
>JAGWWC010000036.1 GCA_018970545.1 Betaproteobacteria bacterium
TGCCACCGTGTTGCCGGGCCGATTGCAGCTTTTGCCGGTGATGTGTTTGATATGCAGATCGCCGATTGCGCAAGCCAAATTGGATCAGGCGCGCTGCCCGAGGAGCGGCTGCCTTCGGCAGCCGTGATGCTGCGCCCCAAGTCCGCCTTGCGACGAAGCGGCGGATTGCTACAGGAAACACTTGCTCGTTTTCGTCAGCTGACCACGCCGGTGATTGGCCGCATTAATGATGGCGCAATTGTTTTTGATTGCCGATGCCTCTTGCCGACCGAGGAGTCGCTGCTGATCGAAGCGCTGCGCCAGGCCAGGCCATGATCATCGGCACTGCCGGGCATATTGATCACGGCAAGACTTCCCTGATTCGCAGGCTCACTGGCAAAGATACCGATCGCCTGCCAGAAGAGAAACGTCGCGGTATTTCAATTGAGCTGGGCTACGCCTATCTTGCTGCTGCGGCCGGGGAAACTTCAGCGGAAAACACAATTGGCTTTATCGATGTACCGGGCCACGAGCGTTTTGTGCATGCCATGGTCTCGGGGGCCAGCGGAATTGACTTTGCGCTCTTGGTGATTGCAGCCGATGATGGCCCGATGCCGCAGACCCGCGAGCACCTGGAGATCCTCAGGTTAATGGGAATCAGCCGGGGTGCGATAGTGGTGACCAAGATTGATGTTGTTGAGCAGGCCCAAGGCGATCTCGCCATTGCAGCAATCGCTGAGGCGGTCGTAGGTCAGCCTGCAGAGAAGTGGCCTTTATTTCCTGTCTCATCGATGACCGGTGAAGGAGTCGAGGGCCTGCGCGAGTTTCTCCTTGCCCAGGCGGCCGAGATGGCGCACCGGCAGGCGGGCAGTAATTTTCGGCTTGCTGTAGACCGGGCATTTTCTTTATCCGGTGTCGGCACCATCGTCACTGGTACTGCCCACGCAGGCGGTGTCGTCGTCGGTCAGGCAGTCAGCATTGCGCCGCTGTCAGGATCATCACGATTTCAGGCCCGTGTGCGGTCCGTCCATGCCCAAGATCAGATTGCCCAACATGGCAGCGCAGGCCAGCGGCTTGCTTTAAATCTTGTTGGCGTATCGGTGGAAGAGATTCCCCGTGGCAGCTGGATCACCAGCGCTGATCTTGATCATGGCGCACAGCGCTTTGATGTTGCGCTCACGATTTCTGCGCTGCATGACCGAAGCATCGGCCAGGGTCTCGAGGTCCATCTGCATCATGGCGCGGCAGACGTGATGGCGCGTATCTACCCTTTGGATGTCGAGCGGGCCCAGCCAGGTGCCGAGTGTTTCGCCTCGGTTGTCTTGAGCGACGGCCTGAGCATCTGCCGTGGGGATCGGCTGATCTTGAGGGATAGCCAGGCCCAGACCACCCTGGCGGGCGCCCGGGTTTTGGATGTCCATCCACCGCATCGGGGCCGCCGATCGGCCTTGCGGCTTGCCTGCCTTGAATCGCTGCGCACCCTAGATGATGCGCAATGCCTCACCGTCATGGCGGGCGTAGCCCCGATTGCAATGGGTCGCCTGCGTCAAGGCTGGAACACGACCGAGCAGGCCTTAGCGCAGCTGGCAGACCAGGCTGGACTGCGTGTGGCCGCTGGAATGATTTTTCATCCCGATCAGTGGGCCGGCTATCAGGACCGGCTCATCCTGGCCGTTGATGAGAACCATCTGCGTGAGCCTGAGATGCAGGGCCTCGAAGTCAACCGGGCACGCCGTGTGGCCGCCCCGCAACTCGACAGTGATGCCTTTGATGCGTTGGTTGATCAACTCATAGCGCAGCAGCAGCTTGAGCGTCGCGGCGCATTTTTGGCTCGGCCAGGCCACACGGTGGAGCTCAGTAAGGCTGAGGAGAATCTCTGGAAGTCGATTGCGCCGCTGCTGTCCGAGTCGCCCTACAATCCGCCGCGGGTTAGGGATATCGCCAAGCTGACCCACATCCCTGAGGCAGAAATTCGTGCCAATCTTCGCCGTGTTGCCCGAATCGGGGAAGTTACTCTCGTGGCCCTGGATCATTTTTTTCTCACGGAGCATGTGAGCGAGATGGCGAAAATTGTGGGAGAGCTGCAGGATCAGCATGGCGCGGTACGCGCCGCAGATTTCCGCGATCAGATCGGCGGCGGCCGAAAAGTAGCGATACAAATTTTGGAGTTTTTTGATCGAGTTGGTTACACGCGCCGCGTGCGGGATGACCACTTGGTTCGCAGAGATAACCCCTTTGTCATGCATTAAAACTAAGACTGAAAATGATGACGCAGGAAATTCAATGGAAGGGTGTCGCGGCCCGGTGGTCCGGTCAGACTTCAAATCTGATAGGGGTTGCCAGCAATCCCTGGTGGGTTCGACTCCCATACCCTTCCGCCAACACCACAGAGAGCGCCTAATGGAACTCGCACAGATTCTGGCTGAATTGCCCGAGGACTGCCTTTACGCCGCCGAGCAGGACCTCTGGCTGCGGCCGGAGGCCGACGAGGTGGTGGTGGGTGCAGTTCGGTTTGTGGTGGCCCATGGCGACTTCATGCTGTTTTATCCGCGGCCCTGTGAAATCCCGGTGATGCGGGAGCGCTCCCTGGGTGTGATGGAGACTGCCAAGACCGCGGTGGCGATTACATGCCCCATCAGCTGCACGATCATCGAAACCAATCAGGCGGCTCAGCAAAACATCGATGTTGTCATTCAGGATCCCTACGGCGCGGGATGGCTCTATCGACTCAAGCCTATGGCCTGGCAGGATGAGTCTATGTTTCTGATGGGCGTAAAGGAATACCGCGATTGGCTGTCCGCCCACCATCATGAGCGGCTGCGTCCTATCGAGCAGCGGCACGAGGAACTGCCGCCGATTGATCCGCAAAACGTCAGCTACTGATTCATGGCGGTATCACGGGTCGTGATTGTGATGTGGCAGGCTGGCCCCGAGGCCCCTGCGAAAGCGGCAGCACCACTGGTCTATGCCTTATGTGCGCAGGCACTGGATTGCGAAGTAGAAATTCATCTGACCTCCTCGGCGGTCCGCTGGGCCTTTGAGGGCGTGGCTGCAGCAGCTGTCTCCGATCAGCGGGGTGAGCAGACCATCTTGAGTTATCTGCAGCGCTGCCATGCAATGGGCATCAAGATTTATATGTGTGGCATGGCGCTCGCCGAGCATCATCAAGGCGAGCCGATCATCGGCGAGATCACCGGGCAGACGGGTGCGACCTCGGTGATGGCCCAGCTGCAACGGGATGACACCCGAGTACTGGTCTTCTAATGCAAGCGCCGGGCCCAATCGTGCAGGGCCCCCAATTCGAAGTCATCAGCCTGAATATGCACAAAGGGGTGTCGGCCTTGCACCTGCGGGTTACCGCCCATCGGCTGCGTCAGCGGATTCGTGATCGGCATCCAGATTTGGTGTTTCTGCAGGAGCTTCAGCAAAAGACCCATGGGCGGCTTCGGGATTTGCGCGTTGGCGCAACACTTGGACTGACGCCTTACCTGGCGCAGGATTTCTGGCCAGACTGGCATTACGGCAGAAATGCCATTTACGACCGCGGCCATCATGGCAACGCGATTCTTTCGCGACATCCTTTGTCGCAGGGCTTGAACTACGACATCTCCGAATATCGGTTTGAGCGACGCGGCCTGCTGCATGCCGTGGTGTTTATCGGCGAGCGGGCGGTGGATTGTTTTTGTGTGCACCTTGGCCTTTTGGAGCGGGGCCGCAGGCGTCAGCTTGAGGTGGTGCTCGACTGCATTGCCCGGATCGCGAGCACTGGCCCGGCCATCGTGGCTGGTGATTTTAATGATTGGCGCAATCGGGCTGAAGATCCGATGCGTGAGGCCGGCTTTCGTGATGTGTTCGAGATTTCAACTGGCGTGCCCGCAAAGACTTTTCCGTCGATTCGGCCGATGCTGCGGATGGACAGAATTTACGTGCGCGGCTTAAAAATCCACGGCGTCGAGCGGCTGACCGAGTGGTCCGGACTATCAGATCATTTGGGACTTTCGGCAAGGCTGTCGCTGCCGAAAGCTTAGTTCACTCAAACCAATCGAGAATATTATCCAAGCCACCATGGCGGATCGCCTGCATGGCCTGTGCGGCGACGGCCGGCTTTGCGCGGTGGGCAACCGAGAGGCCGCTGCGCTTCATCATTTTTAAGTCATTTGCGCCATCGCCGATGGCGATTGACTGTTGCATCGTGACACCTCGGCTGCGGCAGGCCAGCGCCAGGGTTGTCTGCTTGATGCGGGCATCCACAATATTGCCCAGCAGCCTGCCCGTCAGATGGCCATCGATGATTTCAAGGGTGTTGGACCGTGTCTGGTCAAACCCGATTTTTTCTGCAACAAATCCGGTGAATTGCGTAAACCCACCGGAGACGAGCAGGGCATGCACATGGTGCTGTCGCGCGGTCGCGACAAGGGCCTTCACCCCCGGGGTAAATTTAAGCCGATAGCGGATAACTTCTTCTAAGGCTGTCGCCGACAGGCCTGCCAGCAGGGCAACGCGCTGGCGTAGGCTCTCGGCATAGTCTTTGATCTCACCGCGCATGGCAGCCTCGGTAATCGCGGCGACCTCCTGCTTTTTGCCGCAGAAATCTGCAATCTCATCGATACATTCGATGGTGATCACCGTGGAGTCCATGTCCATGGCCAGCACGACGAAATCCCGCCAGCGTAAGGGGGACTCTAGTAATGCAGTGTCGACCCGATGCTCATCAGAAAACGCCGTGAGGGCGGCCTGCAGTTGGGTGCGGGGAGACGGGCCCAGTGTGGCGATTCTCCAGACGATTGCTCCCGAGCGACGCGGCCGTCGATCCTGGGTTCCGAGCAGTTCATCCAGTGCCTTGCGCGTGGAAGGCGAGATCCGGCCGCGCTGACCGTCGGCGGTCAGTCCGGGAGAGAGCACTACAAAGGCCATATGCAGTCACCAGCAGGCAAGAAAGCGATCATCTTAGAGGATTGGCGGTATGCGGCACTACGCAGATAGCCGCGACAGCAGCTCCCGAATAGATCGGGCCCGCTGGGCGGGATCGGCAATCGGTGTATTGAGCCGCAGCTTTTCATTGCCCTGTAGCTTCACCTGGGGATCGGCCTGAATCAGTCGAATGACTTTTGCCGGATCGATGGAGGCATCTCGACTAAAGCTGATGACAATTGTCTCGGGCGCAGCGTCGATTTTCATTACCCCCAATGGCTTAGCGAAGATCCGCAGACGATGGGTCTCCAGTAGGGTGCGTGTTGCCTCAGGCGGCCGGCCAAACCGATCGATGAGCTCCTCTTCCAGAATCTCCAGCTCCTCGGGGTCGGCCGCATTGGCAAGCCGCTTATACAGGGTGAGCCGCTCGTGAATATCGCCGCAGTAGTCACTGGGCAGCAGGGCCGGCGCATGCAGATTGATCTCGGTCACGGCCAAAAGCGGAGAGTCCAAATCAGGTTCACGGCCCGCTTTAAGTGCATTGACCGCCTGGGTCAGCATATCGGTGTACATCTGAAAGCCCACTTCGGTGATGTTGCCCGATTGCTGATCGCCCAACACTTCCCCTGCGCCGCGTATCTCTAAGTCGTGCATGGCCAGGAAAAACCCACTGCCAAGTTCTTCCATCGCTTGGATTGCCTCGAGCCGCTTTTTTGCATCTTTCGAGATGCCGTCATCACCTGGCGTGAGCAGATAAGCATAGGCCTGGTGGTGTGAACGGCCGACGCGGCCGCGCAGCTGATGCAGCTGCGCCAGGCCAAAGCGGTCAGCCCGATAAATCACGATCGTATTGGCTGTGGGCACATCGATGCCAGTTTCAATGATGGTTGAGCACAGCAGAACATTAAAGCGCTGCTGATGAAAATCCCGCATGACCCGCTCGAGGTCCCGTTCGTGCAGCTGGCCATGGGCGATTTGAATACGGGCCTCGGGCACCAGTGCGGCAAGCTCGTCGCGACGTTTGATAATCGTATCGACCTGATTGTGCAGCACATAGCACTGTCCGCCACGCTTGAGCTCACGCAGCAACGCCTCTCGGACAACGCTGTCACTGTCTTGGCGGACAAAGGTTTTAATCGCAAGCCGCCGCTGTGGGGCCGTGGCAATCACCGAGAAATCGCGGATGCCCTCCATACTCATGGCCAGTGTTCTGGGGATGGGTGTGGCCGTCAGCGTCAGCACATCGACCTCGGACCGAAGGGCCTTTAATGCCTCTTTCTGGCGGACCCCAAATCGGTGCTCTTCATCGATGATGACCAGCCCCAAGCGATCGAACTTCACCCCTGAAGCAAGGAGTTTATGCGTGCCAATGGCAATATCGAGCCGTCCGCTGGCAAGGCCCTCAAGCGCCGCCTGAATTTCTTTTGTGGTGCGAAAGCGTGACAGTTCGGCAATCTGTACCGGCCACTCGGCGAATCGATCACGGAAGGTCTGAAGATGCTGTTCGGCCAATAGGGTAGTCGGCGTGAGAACTGCCACTTGCTTGCCATCCATGACGGCCAAAAACGTTGCCCGCAGTGCCACTTCGGTTTTTCCGAATCCGACATCGCCGCAGACCAGCCGATCCATCGGCTTTCCTGAGACCATATCCTGGGTGACGGCATGGATGGCGGCGAGCTGATCGGGGGTCTCCTCGAATCCGAATCCATCTGCAAAGCGCTCGTATTCCTGGGCATCAAAGCGAAAAGCGTGGCCTTGACGCGCAGCGCGACGGGCATAGATATTGAGTAACTCTGCGGCAGTATCACGCGCACGCATGGCCGCCTTGCGCTTTGCTTTCTCCCACTGGCCAGAGCCCAATGTGTGCAGTGGCGCATGCTCAGGATCTGCGCCACTGTAGCGGCCGATGACATGCAGCTGAGATACTGGGATATAGAGCTTGGCCTCATCGGCGTAGTCGAGCTGAAGAAATTCGGTATCCCCATCTCCCATATCCAAATGCACGAGGCCACGATACCGCCCGATGCCGTGCTGAATGTGCACTACCGGATCGCCAGTCTTTAACTCTGAAAGGTCCCGAATGATGGAGTCAACATTGGTCTCGCTCTGGCGACGTCCGCCGCGCTGTCGGCGAGCGACCTGAGAGAACAACTCACCTTCGGTGGCGAGCATGAGCCCGCACCACGGCGCCTGAAAGCCCTGGGAGATCGGCGCAACATAAAGTTGCACGGGCAGTGGCGCTGACCGATTGGCAATCACTGGCGGGCTACGAAACGTTTCGGCAATCGACTCGGCATGGACATTGGCGATGCCGTGCTCGTGTAAGTACTGGGCGAGGGTTTCACGCCGCCCAGGGCTTTCTGCCGTGATCAAGATCTGATGGTGGAGTTGGGACCGCAGTCTTGACAAAGGATCTGCCTGCCGGCGGTCTACTGAAATATCTGGCAACTTTGGCAGTGGCCCTGTTGCATCTTCGGGCCCAAATCGTAATCGGGCATGGGGCTGCGCAGCAATAAAAAATTCCTCAGCCGTTAAATAAAGGCGCTCTGGGGGCAGCACCGGCCGCTCGATATCGGCTTTTAAAAAGCGATAGCGATTTTGCAGATCGCGGTGAAATTCCAAAAAAGTCTGATCGATATTTCCGATCATCACCAAAGCGGCGTCATCCTGGGGCAGGTAATCGAAAATTGTTGCCAATGGATCCAGCAGAAGCGGCAAGTAATATTCAATTCCAGCGCCAAAAAGCCCCTTACCTGCATCGCGATACAGGCTGCAGCGCGAGGGGTCGCCCTCGAAGATCTCACGCCATCGGGCCCGAAATTGTTGGGCCGATTCAGGGTGGCTCGGAAATTCTCGTCCCGGTAGCAGACGAATTTCATTGACGGTATGCACGCTACGTTGACTGTCGGGGTCAAATACCCGCAGGCTCTCCACTTCATCGTCCAACAGTTCAATGCGATACGGCAGAGCACTTCCGGTTGGATAAAGATCAATCAGTCCGCCGCGCAGTGCGTACTCGCCAGGTGTCACCACTTGTGAAACAGGTGAATAACCTGCGGTGAGCAGCTGCTGCCTTAAGCGATCTGCCGAGATGCGCTGGCCTTTTTGAAACAGAAAAGTATTCGCTGCAAGAAAGCTTGGCGGTGCAATGCGTTGCAGGGCGGTCGTTGCGGATAAGACCATCACATCCAGCAGACCTGTCGCGGCCTCGTACAGTGCCAACAGCCGATCCGAGACCAGGTCTTGATGGGGCGAGAATGCTTCGTAGGGCAGGGTCTCCCAGTCGGGGAAAAGCCGCACGCGAAGCGTTGGCGCAAAGCAGGTGATCTCCTCAGCCAGGCGCTGCGCATCAAGAGCGGATTCGCAGACCACCGCCAGGCCTGCCCCAGGTGATGCGCTGCGCTGCACCTTCCTCTGGCTGGCCCATGTCGCAATCAGCCAGGCATCACTGCTGCCTGCAGGCCGTGCCAGCGTCAGGCTCTGTCCAGCCTTTGGCGGAACGGCCTGAAGGGCCGAGAAGGGATCGATGAGCGTGTCGGACAAAAGTCGGGGCCGGGGATTTGGGTGAAAAACTGTAAATTGTAGGTTTTATGGACAGCACAAGCAGAGCCGGGACCCCGGACCAAGCGTCGATTCAGGCAATCCGTGCGCGAATCAGTGCACAGACACGGCTGGTGGCGGTGATCCCTGCGGCTGGCCGCGGGCAGCGCAGCGGCCTGGCGCTGCCAAAGCAATACCATCGGCTCAATGGACAGAGCATACTGGCCATGAGCATTCGGGCCCTGGCGCAGCTATCAGAAATCGCAGTGATTGTGGTGGTGCTTGACCCCGAGGATCGTCATTGGCATTCCAGTGGCGCGGAGCGAGAGTTAGTTGATTTACAGCAAGTCGTCACCGTGGCCGTAGGTGGGCCGACCCGGGCCGCCTCTGTTGTTGCAGGCTTACAGTGTATTGCGCAGGCGGCAGGCCACCGTCAGGATCTCTGGGCCATGGTCCACGACGCGGCAAGGCCTGCCGTGGGCGAGGCCAGTCTGCGAGCCCTCTGGCAGCGCTGCCAGGATCTTCGCGATGATCTCGAGGGCGCGATACTGGCGATGCCACTTGCGGATACGGTCAAGCGTGTTGATCCTGCCGCGGCGGCACCGATGGTTGCGCAGACATTGGATCGCAAGACCTTGTGGTCGGCACAGACGCCCCAAGTGTTTCGACTTGGCTCACTGATTGCGGCCTACGAACAAGATCCGACCGCCACCGATGAGGCCAGCGCGATTGAGCGTGCCGGTGGCCGTGTGCATCTGGTGCAAGGGGATGCAAGCAATATCAAGCTCACAACACCGGGTGACATTGTATTAATGGAGGCACTTATGACTCATTCCCAGTCTTCGCCAGAAAAGTCCTCTGCAGTAGGCCCTGCGATTGCAATCGGGCAGGGCTTTGATGTGCACGCGCTGACCACAGGCAGGCCACTCGTTCTGGGGGGCGTGGAAATTCCATTTGAAAAGGGGCTCGCGGGCCACTCGGATGCCGATGTGTTGCTCCACGCGATCACTGATGCGATTCTGGGAGCCGCCGGACTCGGAGATATTGGCCGCCACTTTCCCGATACTGATCCGGCCTATCGCGGCGCTGACAGCCGTATGCTCTTGCGCGAGGCGGTTGCCAAGGTGGCCGCCAAGGGCTGGCAGGTGGCTCAGATTGATGCGACCGTGATCGCCCAGCAGCCGAAAATTGCACCCTATGCCGAAACCATGGTGCGATCAATTGCAGACTGCGTAGGTGCCGCAGAAGGCTGCATCAACATCAAAGGAAAAACGACCGAGCATCTTGGATTTACTGGCCGTGGTGAGGGCATCGCGGCGCAGGCCGTGGCCATGCTCAGTCGCCGTACAGCATGAATGGTCCCATGCTCGCATTGGAGTCGGCAGACGCGCTGGCTTCGGTAGCGGTCAGTCAGGAGGACGGCCAGCTGCACACGGCAACAGCGCCGGCCGGCCAGTCGCATTCCAGTCAGCTGCTGCCGCTTGCACAAGAGCTACTTGGCCGCTCGGGACTCAGTTGGCAGTCGCTTGCAGGATTGGTCGTGGGCGTCGGTCCTGGATCGTTTACCGGATTGCGAATCGCTTGCGGTGTTGCGCAGGGATTAAGCTTGGGATTGAACCGGCCGTGTTATCCCGTTACTGGATTTGAGGCAGCCGCCTATGCCTGGTGGTCGACACAACATCACGGTGGCCATCAGCAATTTTTAATTGAGTTCGATGCGCGGCTGGGAGAATCATTTGCCGCGATTCTTGAATTCAAACGCAACGGCGAACAGACCAATGTGGCCTGGATCGTTGCGCCAATCGTCGTGCAAAAGGCCGCAGTCCCCGATCTGGGCGTTGGAGATCGTCAGGATCCGGCCCTTGTGGTGCTGTCTGACCCGCTGGTCAGCGCGATGGGCGACATGCGCCTGCCCCTATCAGGCTGGATGATGCGTTATGCCCGCGATCCACAGTTAAACCGTCCGGGCCAGTGGGTGAATGCTGCAGCGCTTGCCCCGCTCTATGTGCGCGAAAAGGTCGCGCAGACAATCGTAGAGCGGCAGCAGAGCGCAGATCTGCAATGGTCAGCGATGCGTGCTGACGATTTGGATGCGGTTATGGCGATTGAAAATGTCGCTTACCCTCTGCCGTGGACGATGGGAAATTTTCGTGATTCGATGAAGTCAGGCTATCAGCTAAGGCAGCTGCGTGAACGCGGCGTGCTGATTGGGTATGCCGTCTGGATGCCGGTCTATAAGGAAGCCCACCTGCTGAATATTACCTTGGCACCGCAGCGCCAGGGCAACGGACTCGGCACCTGGATGATGCGTTCCGTAATGAAGGAGATGCTGAGCCAGGGACTGGAGCAGATTCTGCTCGAGGTACGGCCGAGTAATCATCGGGCCTTGGCACTTTATCGCCGACTTGGTTTTGCCCAGATTGGAATTCGAAAAGGTTATTACCCTGCGCTGTCGATTGCCTCCGCTGCCCGTGAGGATGCTGTGGTCATGCGGCGTGTTTTGGAAGCGTGATGACAGAGCTCTCAAAAGAAGCGCTTGTGGTGCTTGAACTGATGCCGACTTGGCGCGAACGCAGCGCGAAGCCCGGTCCCGCCACTGAGGCCCTGGCACAGCGGATTCAGCAGGTCTGCCAGGAACTGAAATTTCCTGCCGCCACTGTTGAAGCGGTGCTCGCCAGTGGCCCTAAGCTTTCGGCCTGCATGTCCCAGCCTAAGGCGAAACGCGATCTCTGGGCCCGTCTTTGTCAGGCTCGACGCGCGACCGCTTCAGGCGAGGGCTGACGATTCAAGCTTAGTGGTGATGTTTCTCAACGCCGATAAGGGCATCGAGATCGTAGTGGCGTCGATTGTGACGGTAGCGGCGAATCACCAGGGCCATGGTGCCCGCCACAAATAAGCCGAAAATAATGATGATGGTGTTGACATGCAGCTCAAGCTTAATCAAGAGCGCATACAGGCCCAGCATGACCAAAATATTGAGGTTTTCATTAAAGTTTTGAACCGCGATCGAATGCCCAGCCGAGAGCAACACGTGGCCACGGTGCTGCAGCAAGGCATTCATCGGCACCACAAAGTAGCCCGCAAGCCCGCCGATGATGACCAGCAGCGGAATTGAGGCGCCCATGCTGCTCACCAGGGTCATGCCCGGCACCACCAAGCCCATGATGACCCCAAGCTTGAGTACCGATGGTGTCTGCTTGAGCGGCACAAAGCGGGCCGCGAGAATTGCACCGCCTGCAATACCGAGCGCAACGATTCCCTGAAGAATTGCGGCCTTGTCCAGTTGCATGCCCAATTGATCACGGGCCCAATGCAGTACGATAAATTGCAGCGTTGCTCCGGCGCCCCAAAATAAGGTGGTGACCGCCAGAGAAATCTGTCCGAGCTTGTCACGCCACAGCGTGGTATTGCAGTGCCAAAAATCAGCGAGCAGTTTTATCGGATTGGTGTGTTGGCGCTCGTAACGGGCGCCAGTATCGGGAATGCGCAGATTAAACAGGGCCGCAATTCCGTAAATCACGCCGATGACCAGAATCGCGGATTCCGCAGGGCTCTCGATCGCAAAATCAAAGCCAGGAAAGTCTAGCGATAAGAGCCAGCCGCTCACAGCGGGACTAATTAGGGCGCCGCCCACCATCGTGCCCAAGATAATTGAGCTCACCGTCGTGCCCTCGATCCAGCCATTGGCAGCGACAAGACGCTCGGGCGGCAACAGCTCAGTCAAGATGCCGTATTTGGCAGGCGAATACGCCGCGGCACCCAGGCCCACCACCGCATAGGCCAGTAGCGGATGAATGGCGAAAAATAGCAGCGCACAGCCCGCAATCTTGATGGTGTTGGTGATGAACATGACTTTGCCCTTGGGCATGGAGTCGGCAAATGCGCCAACAAATGGCGCTAACACCACATACGAAACCGTGAAAAACAATTTCAATAGCGGCTTCATCCACTCTGGGGCAGACAGCTCAATGAGCAGGGCAATGGCCGCAATCAGTAGGGCATTGTCGGCAAGCGAGGAGAAAAACTGCGCTGCCATGATGGTGTAAAAGCCAGGTTTCATGCGGTCCTTTGTGCAAGTGCGCCGTGATTAGAGCACGAACGAATAGAATGACTTTCCATGCCGCGGCCGATACTGCTTACGATTCGAATTGATGCGATGCGACATAACGTGTCGGTCGTGCGCAAAGCCATCGGGCGATCCCGGATTTGGGCAGTCGCAAAGGCCAACGGATACGGACAAGGCATTGCGCAGGCGGTGACCGGTTTTGCGGATGCGGATGGCCTTGCGGTGCTTGATCTTGCGGAGGCCCAACAGGCACGCGCATCTGGATGGACCAAGCCCATCTTGATGCTGGAGGGCGCGTTTGCTGCCGAGGATCTTGCCGAGATGAAGCATTTGAGTGCGAGCACTGCGATCACCACGATCGAGCAGGCCACAATGTTTAACGCTGCGTCAACAGTGCCTGACAGTGTTTGGATCAAACTGAATACCGGAATGAATCGGCTTGGAATTCCCTCTCGGGAAAACCATGAGCGACTTATTCGCCTCACGCAGGACTTGAGTCACCGCACGCAGTCACCGATTCATTTCATGATGCACTTCGCGTGCGCTGACATGGCGTCGGGATGGGAGTCTCAGTTCGATGAATTCCATGCCGCACTCTCTGCGCTAAAAGGCTGCCTGCCTGGCTCCGTTGGAGCAGTGTCGCTGGCCAACTCAGCTGCAGTATTTCGCCTGCCTCAGGCACACGGCGACTGGGTGCGGCCGGGTATCGCTCTGTACGGCTCCAGTCCATTTGAGACTGACGCGTCGGATCAAACGGCGGCTGGCCTCGGGCTTAGGCCGGTTCAGTCGCTCACAACGGAAGTGATTGGAATTCAGACACTTCGGCATGGCGATGCGGTTGGCTATGGCGCACGTTTTCGCGCAACACGTCCAAGCCGAATTGGTGTGATTGCTGCTGGTTACGCCGACGGCTATCCCCGCTGTGCACCCGATGGAACACCCGTTTGGATCGATGGCCGCAGAGTACCAATCGCTGGACGTATTTCGATGGATATGATCACAGTTGATGTGACGGACCATCCGACGGTGCAAGTGGGATCGCCAGCTGAGCTCTGGGGCGAACATCTGCCGATTGATGATGTTGCACGATATTGCGGCACGGTCGGTTATGAGTTGATGACAGCCGTGATGCCTCGGGTGCCAAGAAAGGTAGTGGATGGCCAAAGATAAGAGCCAATTCGTCTGCCGAGAGTGTGGCCATGCCCATGCCAAATGGCAGGGCCAATGCGATGGCTGCGGCTCCTGGAACTGCTTGGAGGAGCTGGGCATGTTGCCCGTGTCGCGCAAGGGCCAGGCGCCGGCTGCGCTTGCGCCGTCGGGCAAAGCGGTTCGGCTCTCTGAAGTCCAGGCCCAGGAGTTGCCCCGAATTCCTACTGGTAGCGAGGAGTTCGATCGTGTGTTGGGTGGCGGCCTGGTGCCAGGAGGTGTGGTTCTGATTGGCGGTGACCCTGGCATTGGCAAATCAACGCTACTGCTCCAGGCGTTGGTGGGGCTAAGCCAGACGCATTCCACACTCTATGTCAGTGGCGAGGAGTCCGTCGCGCAGGTGGCACTTCGTGCACGGCGTTTGGGCCTGGATGAGAGTTCACTGACGGTCCTCGCCGAAATTCAGCTGGAGCAAATTCTTGCGCAGCTGGTGGCCCAACGGCCCGCCATCGTGGTGCTGGATTCGATCCAGACGTTGTACAGCGAGGCCTTTACCGCAGCCCCGGGGTCGGTCTCGCAAGTGCGGGAGTGCGCCTCAAGGCTTACCCGTTGGGCAAAGGAGCATGCCTGCACCGTGATTCTGGTGGGCCATGTCACCAAAGAGGGCACGCTTGCTGGCCCCCGCGTACTGGAGCACATCGTTGACTCTGTGCTTTATTTTGAAGGCGATGCCCATGCGTCTTATCGCGTTGTGCGGGCAATTAAAAATCGGTTTGGTACGGTGAATGAGATTGGTGTGTTTGCGATGACGGATCGGGGACTGAAGGCCGTCAGCAATCCGTCTGCTTTGTTTCTTTCGCCACGACACCTCGGTGCTGCCGGCCAGGGGCCGATTGCTGGCTCTTGTGTGCTGGTTACTCAGGAGGGCTCTCGGCCCTTACTGGTGGAAATTCAGGCCCTGGTGGATACCGCCCACGTGCCCAACCCACGCCGACTCTGCGTGGGCCTTGAACCACAGCGACTGGCGATGTTGTTGGCGGTATTGCATCGTCACGCGGGCATTGCCTGCTTTGATCAAGATGTATTCGTCAACGCTGTGGGTGGCGTGCGGATTACCGAGCCTGCCGCCGACCTTGCCGTGACGTTGGCGATTGTGTCGTCAATGAAAAATCGCGCGGTGCCAGCGGGTCTGGTGGTCTTCGGTGAGCTGGGCTTAGCGGGCGAGGTGCGTCCCGCACCGCGCGGGCAGGAGCGGCTTAAAGAGGCCGCAAAGCTTGGGTTTTCAAGGGCAATTATTCCGGCGGCCAACGCACCGAAACGTGGCCTTGAGGGCATGGAGATTCATCCCGTCGGAAGTCTAGAGCAGGCACTTGAAGTGCTGCGCAGTTAGCGGGATGAAAGAAAGCCAATGACCGCATCCGCGGCTGCCTCTGCAGACCGGACAGCGCTTTCAATTGTGGCGGGGTAGTGTTCCACGAGATCGTCTGCGCAGCGAAAAAGCCCTGGCAATCCAGTTTTTCCAAGCTGCTCATCTTTGGTGGGCGGCGGTGCATCCACTGTGCAGGCCCAGGTGGCGGTCTTCTCGGTAATCCATTTTGTATCGCCGGGTGAATAAACAAGACGCAGCTGCTGCTGGAGTTGTAACGCGAGCTGTGATGCGACGTGCTCTCGGCTTTGGTCAGGCGGATGTGGATTCTGTGCGCTGATGACCACGCCCAGGGTGCCCGCACGCCGCACCGCCACTTGGCCGCAGTGGGGCAGGCCCGCCACGGGATTGAGCACAAACCATGGCGGCAGGTGGGAGAGTGCGTTTTCTTGTTCCTTGCTGAGTGCAATCCAGATCGTTGTAATCGCACGGTGCTCAAGCTGGCCCCAGCGGCGTGAAGCTGCGGTTGGTGTGAGTGCTGAATCTTCCCAGAGCCGCTTGCTTGCGTGAAACGGCAGTGCGATAACCACTGCATCGGCCGCAATTGGCGGCGTTGCTGGGTTTGCCGAGCCTCTGACATGCCAGCCGCCGCCCTCAAGGGGTGTTATCGCGCGCACCCGATGGCCCAATTTAATGTTCACACCCTGACGGGTAAGCCATGCCGCGATTGGCTCCACGCCATCAATGCTGAGGTTATGGCGAGGCACTAAGACATCGCTGGCCCCGGCGGGGCCAGCGAGCGAATCGCGCAGCACACGAATCATCGTCGCGGTACGCGCGGTCGCCAGCTCCGTATTCAGCGCGCCTTCAGTAAAGGGCTGCCAGAAGTGTTGAATCAGCCCTCGGGGCACACGCCGCTGCGCGAGCCACTGCGCAACGGATTGATCTGCTGCCCCCTCCCGCGATACAGGGGGCAGTGTCCAGCCCTGGCGATACAGCGCAAAAAGCGTCTGGGCCATGCTCAGGCGCCAGGCCGGTGGCCAGCCTTTTGGTCCACACCCCGGAATCGCCGCCCGGAGGGCCCGCCCGGGCCAGGACTGGGAGGGCACTGGCCACTGCTGCTCAATTGCGGCGTGGCGGCCGACGCCACACCAGTTCAACGGGGTTTTAATCCAGTCAGGCCCACCCGCCGCGTGAAGCAATGCAAATGTTTGCCGGTAGGCGCCGATCGTCAGGTGTTGGCCGTTATCGATGGGCCGATCATTCCAAAGTAGGCCGCGGGCCCGGCCACCGAGGCATGGGGCCGCTTCGAGAATACTGATCTGCTGCGACGTGCGGCGTGAAAGGGCGGCCGCGCAGGCCAGTCCTGCCCAGCCGCCGCCGATGATGACCAGCATCCGCGTCAGGCCGGCATCATGCCAAGCGAGGCCTTCCAGGCCAGCCAGAGCTTGCGTGCGGGCGCCACTGAGATGCGTTGATTTAAAACCTGGAAGGACTCTGACTCTACGAGCCTGAGTAATTCGCGGTAAATCGCTGCCATGATCAGGCCGGGCCGCTGCGCACTGCGCTGATCGCGCGGCAATCGTGCAAGTGCTTGGTCGTAGAGATTGTGGGCACGTCGGGCCATGTCGGCCATCACCGACTGAAAAGCTGCTGAGTGCTCAAATCGCAGAATGCCGGCAGCATCAACGCCAAATTGATGCAAAGCCTCTGCAGGAATGTAGATGCGTCCGCGCCGCGCGTCATCGCCCACATCGCGAATGATATTGGTGTACTGAAGTGCGCGGCCAAGCAATGTGGCGTAGTCCAGCACTGCCTCATTGACTTCACCGAAGATGCGCGCTGATAGCCGGCCGACAGCGCCGGCAACACGATCGCAGTACAAGTCCAGGTCCTGCCAGCCGGCATATCGGTTTTGCAGCAAATCCATTTCACAGCCTGCAATGATTTCAAGAAATTGCGATTGGGGAAGGTCATGGGCGGCCACTGTAGGCTGCAGCGCCTGACCCACTGGATGCTGTGGGGTTTCCTGAAAAATTCGGCTGATTTCCTCTTGCCACCATGCCAGCTTGATACGGGCCAGATCTGGCTCCTTACATTCGTCAACAATGTCATCGACCTCGCGACAAAAAGCATACAAAGCCATGATGGCAGTCCGCGGCTGGGGCTCAAGAATCTTAAAAGCGGCGACAAGGTTCGATCCACTCTCGGCGACCTTGGCGGCGCAATATTGGTCGGGCGTCATGTGCGATGACGGTGGGGGTGAACAAAAGTCATCATGGCCTGTAACACTATCACCGCGAGATCCGTTCGCGACAGGACTGGTGATTTGCGCCAGACCGCGAGCGGATCGGCCAAGACCCTTCGGGAGATGGCGAGCCCCCCCTCGATGACCATCGCAATCTCAAGTCCGAGCCGCATTCTTGGACCGCGGGCTGAGCGGCGAATGTGGTTTAGAAGCACCGCCCCCCGAACGAGGTGGTCTTGCCCAAGCCGGGCCATCTGCGTGGCCCACTGATGTTTCACTTGATCCGAAAGCGCTTGAGCCCCGGCCGCGGGTAGCCAGCCTTCTGGCCACCACTGTCGCGGCACATAAATGCGCTGCCTTGTGCAGTCTTGGCCCATGTCTTGGGCGAAATTGACGAGCTGTAGACCACTGCAGATCGCATCTGAGGCCGCAGTGATTGGGCAGTCGGCATTTGGGTCATCGATGATCTTGGCGGTGGCGAGCATGATGCGGCCGATGGGGTCTGCCGAATAGCGGCAGTAGACCATCAGTTCGGAAATTGTTGGGTAAGGCTCGTGCAGAACATCCATTTCGAAAGCACCCAGAAGCTTTTCTGCCTGAACGATATCGAGCTGCCTGGCCAGAAGTTCCACCCTGAGCGCACTGCCAATTTCTTGGTGCTCAGCGGGCTTCACGGATTGCGTGTTTTGGCCATGAAGGCCGATGCGCAGCGCGTGAAGCCCCGCCCGACGGACCTCGGGGGCGAGATTGCCTTCGTCGGCCAGGTCATCGCCTGTGCGTGCAAATCGATACAACGCCAGCAGGGCCCCGCGCATCTCCGCGGGCAGCAGCCAGGAGGCGACAGGGAAGTTTTCGTAGTGCCCACCGCCATGAAAAGCCGTGCCTAGGTGTCCCGGGTCCATGCGGGGATTCTAAGTACAATGCGGCTGGAGCGTCGGGCGCACAGGCGAAGGTGGCGAAATTGGTAGACGCACCAGGTTTAGGTCCTG
>JAGWWC010000101.1 GCA_018970545.1 Betaproteobacteria bacterium
CAGCTGCCCGACGCCGAATTTGGGGCCCGGGCCCAGCCGCTTTATCTGACGACTTCATTTGTCTTTCAAGATACTGATCAGGCGGCGTCGCTTTTCAATATGGAGCGCGCCGGCCATGTCTATTCGCGCATCTCTAACCCAACCAATGCAGTGCTCGAGGAACGCATCGCCGCACTTGAAGGCGGTGTTGGGGCGATTGCAGTGGCCTCGGGGCAGGCGGCCCTGCATCTCGTCATTAGCACCCTCATGGGGGCCGGTGGGCATATCGTGGCCAGTCGTGCCTTATATGGTGGATCCCACAATCTTTTGGAATACACGCTACCCAGATTTGGCGTACAGACGAGTTTTGTCGACCCCCGTGATCTGAATGCCTGGCGGGCCGCCATTCGGCCCGAGACCCGGCTGCTATTTGGCGAATCTCTGGGCAATCCCGGGCTCGATGTATTGAATATTCCCGCCGTCTCAGAAATCGCACATGCCGCGGAAGTGCCACTGCTGGTGGATGCCACCTTCCCGACGCCGTATCTTCAGCGGCCGTTTGATCTTGGGGCCGATCTGATTTTTCACTCGGCGACAAAATTTCTTGGCGGACATGGCGTTGCGATTGGCGGCTTAGTCGTCGACTCTGGGAAATTTGATTGGGCCAATAGCGGCAAATTTCCTCAGCTCGCTGAGCCCTATTCCGGATTTCACAACATGGTGTTTGCTGAGGAATCAACAGTTGCGGCATTTTTATTGCGAGCCCGCCGCGAGGGTCTGCGTGACTTTGGCGCCTGCATGAGCCCCTTCAATGCGTTTCAAATTCTTCAGGGCCTTGAAACGCTACCGCTCAGAATGGCGCGCCATGTTGAAAATACCCGTGCAGTCGTTGCCCATCTGGCAGGTCTTCGTGGCGCAGAGAGCGCAGTCGAGTCCGTAATCCATCCTGATTTAGCCGAGCATCCTGATCATGAACTGGCCAAGCAACTGCTGCCTAAGGGTAGTAGTGCAGTTTTTAGCTTTAATCTGCGCGGTGGGCGTCCCGCTGGCCGACGGTTTATCGAAGCTCTGCGTGTGTTCTCGCATTTGGCGAATGTCGGCGATGCCAAATCCCTGGTGATTCATCCTGCATCAACAACACACTTCCGAATGAGCGATGAAGCCCTTAAGGCTGTCGGAATCCATCCGGGCACGATCCGTTTATCGATTGGACTCGAGGATCCGAGAGATCTTATTGACGATCTTAATCGCGGCCTCGCGGCTGCGGCCAAGGGCTAGTCAATGCAAATTACCGTAAAAGGCCAGATGGCCTACGCCTACACCGGCGGCAAGCCATTTGATCCTCAGCTGCCCGCAATCGTGTTTTTGCATGGCGCGCAGCTCGATCATTCCTGCTGGAACTTACAATCGCGTTGGTTTGGTCATCATGGATTCGGAGTGCTTGCTGTCGATCTGCCGGGGCATGGACGCAGCGCCGGTGCTCCACTGGGCAGCATCGAAGAATTGGCCCAGTGGGTCGACGCCCTTCTTTCCAGTGTCGCAATCGAACAGGCAGCTCTTGTGGGACACAGCATGGGATCGCTGATCGCAATCGAAACCGCCCTGCAGTCTCCAAGCCGCATCAGCAGGCTGGCCTTACTGGGCTCAACGCTGCCCATGCCAGTCTCTGCCGCGCTACTGGATGCGGCCTGGCATAACGAAGCCAAAGCAGTCGCCATGGTGAATAACTTTTCTCATTCGTCATCGGCCCAAATTGGCGGCAATGCGGTGCCCGGCCTCTGGATGATGGGAATGAATCAACGGCTGATGGAGCGGCAAAAGCCTGGTGTATTCGGCTGCGATATGAATGCTTGTAATGCCTATGCAAGACCGCTGACTGATCTCTCGGCAATCCGTCAGCCCACCCTGATTCTTGCGGGCGGCCAAGACCGGATGACGCCCACAAAGGCCTCTCGGGCATTGGCCAGCGCCATTGCGACCGCCCGCCTTGAAGTACTTGCCGGCGCGGGCCATGCACTCATGGCCGAGCAGCCCGATCATGTGCTCAACCACCTACGCGACTTTTTACAACACTAAAAAAGTTACCTGCTTAGACCCGCCAGCCCGGCATTCTCCAGCCCCGGAGAATGGTGACTATGCGCAGAGCCGATGTCAGTCCAAATGCAGCGATGAGCGCAAGGGAGTCCGGCAGGCCCAAGTGCTGAAGCAACACCAGGGCGCTGCCGCCCAAAAGCGCGCAAAGCGCATACGGCTGATGATCCGAGAACGCCTTGGGGATTTCGTTACAAAACACATCGCGCAATACCCCGCCAAAGACCGCCGAGATCACCCCCATCAATACCGCGGCGATGCCGGATAAGCCATCACCCAAAGCGATCTGCGTCCCCAGGGCGGTGAATAGTCCGAGCCCCAGCGCATCCGGCAGCTGAATCGCCCGCTCAGTCAGCTGCAGATGGCGAGACCGCATTAAAAGCATGGCAATCACGACCAGTGCCAGCAAGGCCCACAGCCAGTAGGAATTTTCAATCCAGAAAAATGGCCGACGGTCGAGCAAAATATCGCGCAGCGTACCGCCGCCAAAAGCAGCCACCCCAGAAAC
Source organism: Betaproteobacteria bacterium (assembly GCA_018970545.1). GTDB lineage: Bacteria > Pseudomonadota > Gammaproteobacteria > Burkholderiales > Burkholderiaceae_A > Lacustribacter. The sequence continues at coordinate 2,579 of JAGWWC010000101.1, forward strand.
CATGCAAATCCCCACGGGATCTAACTGCTTTCGTGCAGCTGAAATCAGGCCCGATAGGGCCAGGGAAATCGTGGCGATGATCTCAAGCGCAAGCTGCAGATGCTGGATGGGCTCAGTCATGATGGATACAAAACTTAGTCTACGCTTCGATCAGCCAAAGCGTTGAACACTAGATCTCAGAGGAGTTTCAAGCGCTCGATCACCCAGTCCGGATCACTATCACTCGGAAATATAGGATAGTGGACCGACTCAATGATTCCGCTCTTCGCAATCAGCGTAATTCTTTTTAGCAGCGTCATCCCCGCCACCTGAAATGTCGGGAGTTTGAGCGCCTTTTGGAATTT
>JAGWWC010000004.1 GCA_018970545.1 Betaproteobacteria bacterium
GGCACGCAATTGACTCCAGAATTTGATCATTTGGCTTCGGTTTGACCTTAGCGTCAGCCTCCCCTAAAGTCAAACCCATGCAGATCAAAGACAAAGTATTCATTGTTACTGGCGGGGCTTCTGGCCTTGGCGGTATCACCAGCGCCTGGCTTGCAGAGCGCGGCGCACGTGTGGTCATCGCTGACTTAAATCGTCCAGGCCAGGGCCTATCGGATTCAGTGAAGTTCATCACGACCGATGTATCGGATTCAGTAAGCGCGAAAGCCGCCGTGGACTTCGCCTGCAATCAATTTGGCAGCCTGCATGGCCTCATTAACTGTGCCGGCATTGCCCCAGCAGAAAAAGTATTGGGCAAAGATGGTCCCCATCGGCTCGAGAGCTTTAGCCGCGCAATTACCATCAATCTGATTGGCTCATTCAATATGCTGCGGCTTGCCGCGCAGGCCATCAGCGAGCGCGCGCAGGCAGAAGCCGAAGAAACGGCTGGCGTGATCATCAACACTGCATCGGTGGCGGCCTATGACGGCCAGATTGGCCAGGCCGCCTACTCGGCCTCCAAGGGCGGCATCGTGGGCATGACCCTGCCAATTGCCCGTGAGCTGGCCCGAAGCCGCATTCGTGTGATGACCATTGCGCCGGGAATCATGGCCACGCCGATGCTGCTGTCCTTTCCCCAAGAGGTACAAGATTCTTTAAACCGATCGGTGCCGTTTCCAGCCCGCATGGGTAGGCCCGAAGAGTTTGCGCAACTAGTAGGCCACATCATCGAGAACGATTACCTCAATGGCGAGGTCATTCGGCTCGACGGCGCCATTCGCATGGCACCCCGATAGCCGTGACGACTCTGCCCTAGGGCGAAATCAGTAAGTCGCCCTGCCGCGCAAGGGCGCCGGCCTTCACCAGGCTCTCTAAAGACCAATGCAAGGCCTGATCTGGGGGAAGGTCGGCCTGCGCGCTAGCATCACAGAAGACCTGTGCGTATCGGAGCCGCTCAAAAAGCTGGGCTTCAGTGGCTTGTTCCAGATCAAGCATGATGAATTTCACGAGTACTTTCAGTGCATAGCGTGCATTGCGGATGGGGTCTGCCTTCAGCCACGCGAGCCGGCCCCTGGCGCGGGCAAGTGCTAAGTCAAGATCGACAAAAATCGGACCGTGGCCTGGAATCACCATCGTCGGCTGAAGGGATTCGATACGCTCTAAGACTTCATGCTGCTCTTGAAATCCACTTTCGCCAGAGAGCTCCGGAAATGTAACGCCAAAGCCATCCTCCCACAGGGCGTCTGCTGAAATCAAAATGCGGTGCGATGGGGCAAAGAGCATGATGGATTCCGGATCATGGCCCGCCGCCGCATAGACTTCCCAAATCAGTGAGCCGAGAGTTAACTGCTGACCTGCGTGAATCGATCCGGCCGGCAAAAAGCGTTCACAGCGCTGGCCCGTAGCGGTGAAACTTAAGGCCTCAAGCTGCCAATCCCGAGCCAGATGCAACGAACCGCTGGGCACAAAAATCTGCGCACCGAATCGTTGGGCAAGCGCCGCATTTCCCCCGCAGTGATCGGAATGAAGATGGGTATTTAAAATTCGCGCCAATGGCCGGCCACCAAGCATACGCTCCACCAATGCACAGGTCAGCGCGGCGTGCTTGACGTAGCCGGTATCGACAACGCTTGCCGAGCCGTCGTCTTCAAAAAAAAGAATCTGATTTGCAGACAGCCAGTCCCGCTCGATGAAACGCATCGATGGCGGAAGGTTCTGGGTCATGGGGCCTGTTCTTGGGGGTGGGCTGACTGACGCTGCATGATCTCGCGCATCACTGCGGCACGCTCTTCGGGACTCATCTGGCCCCAGGCAGCGATTTCATCCAGGGTACGCAGGCAGCCAATACAGAGGCCCGTCACCGTTGACATCTTGCAAACGGATCTACAGGGTGACATGATCGGCGCGGTTTGCGCTGCTTCAGATGAGCTGGCCATACCCAAGAATAACACCCCCGAATTGAGAGACCCCAGTGAGCGAATCCTCCATCTCGAACACCCCCATTCCCGACATTGCATCACTGCCTCAAGATATCGCGGAGCGACTCAGCATTACAAAAGAAAAGGCTGGCTTTGTACCGAATGTGATGCGCGTGCTCTCCCATCGTCCGGATGAATTCCGGGCTTTTTTCGCCTATCACGATGCCTTGATGGAGGGTGCAAGCGGCCTGACCAAGGCCGAGCGGGAAATGATTGTGGTCGTCACTTCAGCACTGAACCGCTGCCCATATTGTGTGATTGCCCACGGTGCAATTCTCCGAATCCGTGCCAAGAACCCCAGAATCGCAGATCAGCTCGCGACCAATTACAAGACCGCAGAGATCACCGCGCGAGAGCGGGCAATATGTGACTTCGCCGTCAAGGTCGCGGCTGCAGCGGCCGACTTAACCGATCACGATCGGCAGGCTGCACGCGCTGCTGGACTCACTGATGAAGATCTCTGGGATATCGCCGCGATCACTGCTTTTTTCGCGATGAGCAATCGGCTTGCCAGCGCAACTGGCATGCGGCCAAACGAAGAGTTCTATCTGATGGGCCGGATTCCTAAAGACAAATAGGGATCGTTTGCGCGAGCGTCAACGCGAGGACTCAGACGCCCGCCGATCGCTAACGATAACACCCTCGGCAATCCAATCCGTGATTTCAGCCGCTGTATACCCCGCTGCCGAGAGAAGGGACTCGGTGTCTGCGCCAATGGCCGGGATTGCGGCGACTGCTATCGGAGCGGCCGCCATTTGAACCGGAAAAGGGAGAACTGGCTGCGCATGCGAATCAAGCGCTACCGCACCGCGGCGCACTGAGGGGCCATGCTGGAGTGACTCTTCAAGGGTCATCACCGGGCTCACGCAGCAGTCTTCGTCTTTAAAGATCGCGCGCCATTCGGCCAATGTTTTTTTACCAATCATCGCCGCCACATCGGCAATTACAGCCCTACCTTCTTGGCCGCAGCAATGACCCCGATCTGATAAATCGGGCCGATTGAGGATCTCGCAAAACCGCTGCCAGAACTTTTGCTCCAGAGCCCCCACTGCGAGATAGCGTTGATCCTGCGTCGCATAAACCTGGTAGCAGGCCGCGCCTCCGGTGATCAGCTCCGCGCCGGCTGCCGGCTCCACACGGCGCTGATTCAGCAGGCCTAATGCGTAAACATTTAACGCCAGGGCACCATCGGCCATGGCCACGTCAAGAAAACGTCCTCGGCCATTAAGCTTTGCATCCAGCAGGGCCGCGAGAATCGCGGTGGCCGCCGAGAGTGCGCCGCCGGCTAGGTCAGCCGTCTGAACCGTGCCGATCGCCGGTCTGCCATCCTGCGCGCGGTTATGGTGGAGTCCGCCGCTGAGTGCTAAGTAATTGAGATCATGGCCCGCTTTGTCGCGATAGGGGCCGGTCTGACCATAGCCCGATAGCGCGCAGTACACCAGGCTGGGCTTGACGGTCGCGAGTGCCTCGTAGCCAACGCCCAGCCGTTGCATGACACCCGGCCGAAAACCCTCCAGCACAATATCAGCGTCAACGACCAATCGCTTGACGATCTCAACAGCACGCGGATCACGCAGATTCAACGCAATTGATTTTTTTCCGCGATTGACCAAATCAAAAAATCGGCCGCCACCAAATCCTTCCAGGTCGGCCTCTTCGCGCATGAGATCGCCGCCATCGGGCCGCGTTGCATCGTCAATACGAATCACTTCAGCGCCCAAATCAGTAAGGATTTGAGAACAGTAAGGGCCGGGAAGTAATCTGCTGAAATCGAGCACGCGTACAGCCACAAGCGGCAGTGGCCCGTTCGTCGCTGGCAGCGCCAATGATTGGGAAGTCGAGGACATCGTGGAGAATCTCAATGCAAGACGAGATGATTGGTAGGCGCGATTGGACTCGAACCAACGACCCCCACCATGTCAAGGTGGTGCTCTAACCAGCTGAGCTACGCGCCTGCCGCAGAACGACGGGCCGAAACGCCGCCTTCCTGAACCGGGTGCAATTGTAGATCAATTCCACATTTGGCCCACTCGGCCGCCTCATGCTGCAGGCCAAAGACGGTTAACGGATGCGCCTCCAGCCATAGGCCACTGATTTCCAGACGAAACCGTGTTGGCCCCCCGATTAAATCAATTTCAGGAAGTTCAAGATCAAGACGGCGGCGGTAGAGCAAACAGGCGAGCCGAAAGCACATCGCGGCAGCACGCTGGGCCGGTGAGGCCAGCTGTGGCTGAATCTTTGAGAGCTTTCCCCGCTGGCCCAGCACGAGCATAGCGACCGCCTGCTGCTCCCGGCGCGAGAAACCGGGCAGATCAGCATGCGTCACGATGTAGGCCGAATGCTTGTGAAAGCTGTTATGGGAAATCGAGACGCCGATCTCATGCAGACAGGCGGCCCAGAGCAGATGCTGCTCGAGTTGCTCGCGCTCCTCATCGGAGCCGATTTTTAAACGCTTCCAGAGATTGATTGCAAAAAGACTGATGCGCTGCGACTGGGCGATATCAACCGAATAGCGTCGCATCGCCTGCTCAACACTGATACGTCGCATATCTTCGCGCTGCGTACGGCCCACGAGGTCATACAAAACACCCAGTCGCAAGGCGCCTTCGCCATGGTGCATGCGCGTGATACCGAGCTCTTCAAATATTGCCGACATGATGGCCAGCCCGCCCGCAAACACCGGGATTCGATCAGGTTTTAAGCCGTCTAAACCAGCCTCCTCGATTCGGCCTGCACGAACGAGCCTGCTCACCAATGCATCCAGTGCTTGTGCGGTGATCCCATCTGCGCCCAGGCCATTGGCTTGAATCACTTCGGCAATCGCTTTGGCAGTGCCACTTGAGCCGATGACTTCATCCCAGCCCGCTGACACAAAGGCCTTTCGAATCACCTGAATCTCTTCACGGGCCGCAAGGATCGCCGCTTTCATAGCCGGCCGGTCAATTTCGCCGCCTGGAAAATAATCACGACTGAATCGCACGCATCCTACATAGACCGACTCCAGCACCTCGGGCACCTCATTGCGGCCGATCACAAACTCGGTGGAGCCGCCACCAATGTCGATCACGAGCCGTTTCTTTCCGTCTCGCGGCAGGCTCTGGGCGACCCCTGAGTAAATCAATCGGGCCTCTTCCTGGCCAGCAATAATTTCAATCGGAAAGCCGAGTGCCGCCTCAGCGGTGTGCAGGAACTCTTGGCCGTTTTTCGCGATCCGAAGGGTATTGGTCGCCACCGCCCGAACACGGTCCGGGGAAAATGAACGCAGCCGCTCGCCAAATCGTTGCAAGGCGAGAATCGCCCGCGACTGCGAAGCGGCGTCAAGACGTTTATCGGGCCCCAGCCCACCTGCAAGGCGGACCACCTCCTTGAGGCTATCCAGTGGATAGACCTGAAACCCCAGCGGAGACTCCACCACCCGGCCGATCAAAAGGTGAAAACTGTTGGATCCGAGATCCGCTGCCGCAACAAGCTTTACGGGATTCGACATGGGCATAGCGGCCTTATTGTCGCTCAAGTCCCTCGAAGTCGACAGAGTCGGGGCTAATCACAATAGCGGCGCTGTCACCTGGCCGTCATATTCCAGCTCCACACTCCGACAATCATGAGCACCAGGCCCCATCCCAGCCCCACCGAGCATTTCCTGAATCGGGAACTCAGCCTATTGGCCTTTAACGAACGTGTCCTGGCCATGGCTGAAGACCCTGCTGTGCCGGCGCTGGAGCGGCTACGCTATATCTGCATTGTCTCCAGTAATCTCGATGAGCTCTTTGAGATCCGAGTCTCAGGCATCAAAGCCCAGCTTCGATCGCACCCCGATCAGGTCCATGCCGATGGCTTTACAGCCGCCACCACCTACACTGCTGTCTGCGCCCGGGCCGGCGCGCTGATCGAACGCCAGTACCACGTGCTTAACGAACAAGTTTTTCCTTTACTTCAGCAGCATGGCATCCATTTTCATCTTGCGCCTACGCTCGATGACACCCAGCGCGAATGGGCTCACCATTATTTCAGTCAGGAAGTGCTGCCCGTCCTCACGCCGATTGGCCTATCGCCCACTCATCCCTTCCCCCGGGTGCTCAATAAGAGTCTGAACTTTATTGTTGAGTTGCAGGGTGAAGACTCGTTTGGCCGTCAAAGCGGCGTCGCGATTGTGCAGGCGCCCCGTGCCCTGCCCCGCCTGGTGGCGATGCCCAAGGCAATCTCTGGCTATCCCCACGGCTTCATGATGCTGTCGTCATTTGTCCAAAGCTTTGTTCACGAGTTGTTTCCCGGCATGACGGCCATCGGTGTCCACCAATTTCGAGTCACGCGAAACAGTGACTTATTTGTCGATGACGAAGAAGTGACCGATCTGCGCGAGGCCCTGCAGGGAGAGCTCTCGCAGCGGCAGTTTGGCGATGCCGTGCGTCTGGAAGTCTCCGAGGGCATCTCCGATCGCATGCTCAAGCTTTTGCGCAACGAGTTTGGGCTCACCGACGCCGACTGCTACCGGGTCCATGGGCCCGTCAATATGGTGCGACTCATGCAGCTGCCGGATCTGGTTGATCGGCCGGACTTAAAGTTTCCTGCCTTCACCCCGCGGTATCCCAAGGCACTTGAATCGGCCAATCTTTTTGAAGTAATTCGTCAGCAGGATGTGCTGCTCCACCATCCTTACGACTCCTTCTCAGCGGTTGCTGACTTTATTCGTCTTGCCGCCGCAGATCCGCAGGTGGTGGCGATTAAGCAGACCATTTATCGCACGGGCCAGACCTCAGAACTCATGGAGTCGCTTCTCGGAGCCGTGCGTGCCGGCAAAGAGGTCACCGTCATCGTGGAGCTGATGGCACGGTTTGATGAAGAGACCAATATCAACTGGGCCTCGCGGCTCGAGGAGGCAGGTGCTCACGTGGTCTTTGGCGTCGTTGGCAACAAGACCCACGCCAAGATGTGCTTAATTGTCCGTCGGGAAAAGTCTGGCATGCGCCGCTACGTGCACCTGGGCACCGGAAACTATCACCCCAAAACCGCCCGGACCTACACCGACTTCGGTCTTTTCACGAGCCATCAAGACATCTGCGCTGATGTCCACGAAGTCTTCCAGCAGCTCACGGGCCTTGGCCACGCCAAGGCCTTAAAAGTAATGCTGCAGTCTCCCTTCACCTTGCATCAACGCATGATCGCATTCATTGAACGCGAGGCCCGGCATGCAAAGGCCGGCAAGCCTGCACGCATCATTGCCAAAATGAATTCACTGGTCGAGCCGCAGGTCATTGAGGCGCTGTATAAAGCCAGCCGCGCCGGCGTGAAGATTGACTTGATTGTGCGTGGCGTTTGTGTGCTCAGGCCCAAAGTGCCTGGTCTTTCAGAAAATATCTCAGTGCGCTCGACGATTGGCCGCTTTTTAGAGCACAGCCGCGTGTTTTATTTTAAAAATGCAGGCCAGGAGGATGTCTATCTCTCCTCCGCCGACTGGATGGATCGTAATTTTTTTCGGCGGGTTGAGCTTGCCTTTCCGGTGCTGGACCCAAAGCTTAAGCAACGTGTGATTCGCGAGGGACTCTCGGCGCATCTTCGAGACAATGCCTTGTCGTGGACCATGCGGGCCGACGGCAGTTACTCGATGAAACGCACCGTTGGGCCGAAACGTCGGGCTTCGCAGGAATTACTGCTGGCTGCGGCCCGATAGCGGCCCCACCACAAGCAGCGGAATCAACGCCACAACGGCCATCGTCAGCGATGGCCACGCCGCCTGGCCGAGCAGTTCGTCTGCGGCAAGATGATGCGCGGAGACCGCCAAGGTCTCCAAATTAAATGGCCGCAGCACCAGTGTGGCGGGTAACTCTTTGACCACATCAACAAAGACCAGTAACGCCGCCACACCCATCGCGCCACGCATCAAGGGCACATGGACGCGAAGAAAAACCTGCAGGCGCGATAAGCCCAGGCCACTGGCTGACCAGTCCAGCGATCGCGTAATGCGTCCAAGGCCAGTCTCAATCGGACCCAGACCAACGACAAAAAATCGCGTCAAGTAGGCCCCCAACAAAAGCGCACCGGTGCTGGCCAAGGCAACACGCCAATTCAGCCACTGATCGGCAAGCTCGGTAAATAATCCTGACCAGGCCAGCAATCCAACAGCCACCACCAGGCCAGGCATCGCGTAGCCCACCGAAGCAATCCGCACGGCCCGTCCGAGCCAGCTGCTGCCATTGCGAAGGGCATAGCCACATATCCATGCTGCCGGCAAAATGACCAGCACCGCTGCGGCACCGAGGCCGATGGTCGTGATGGCCTGATAAAACAAAGGACCGGCCTGAGGCACCGCCTCTGCAGTGATGGCAGCATGCAGCAGCAGTCCAGCTGGTAAAACAAACCCAAAGATCGGCAAGATCGCGCAAAACATTCCCATCGCCAAGGCACGTTTTCCTGAAACCACGAAACGTCGGGCCCGGCCGCTCGGCCGCTGTCCAGCCCAAGCAGCACGGCCGCGGCTTCGCATTTCAAACCACATGAGCAGCAGCATCACGATCAGCATCAGCATTCCCATCAGAGCGGCCGATGAGCGATCGCCATAGTTAAACCAGGCCTTAAAGAGTCCGGTGGAAAGTGTCGGCACCGAGAAAAACGCGACCGTGCCGTAATCGGCCCAGCATTCCATGATGACCAAGGCCAGACCGGCAATCCACGCCGGCCGCGCAAGTGGCAGAGCAAGCCGAAAGAAGATCTGCGCAGGCGAGAGTCCCATTGCACGAGCGGCATCAAATGATCCGGCCTGTCGATCTTCGAATGCAGTCTTTGACAGCAGCGCCACATACGGGCTCAGCGCGAGTCCCATGATCAGGCCCGCACCCGCCACTGAGCGGATATCCATGCGTGGAAATGCAATGCCTATTGCAGAGAGCATCTGTATCAGATCGCGATACAGCCAGCCCGAAGGATCCAGCGCATCGGTGTAGGCATAGGCCAACACATAGGCCGGCATCGCCATCGGAAGAATCAAAGCCCAATTCAAAAGCCGTCTGCCCGGAAAGTCATAGGCGGCGATCATCCAGGCGCCCGGCAGGCCCAGGCCTAAGGCGATCGCGGCGGCGATTACGGAAATCGCAATCGTATTCAGGGTGTATTCAAGCAATACCGATTCAGCCAACGACACCAGCACCGCTGGGCTCATAAGCGCCTTCAGTCCAAAGACCCCAACTGCGGCCAGGGGCAGGATGATGGCCACCACCAGCGTGACCGAGGCCAGAATGAGGGCCCGATTGGGGGGAAAGGGGTTTGGCTTCACGACGAATCGCTCAAATAAGAATTATAATCATTTGCAATGAAGGCCCTAGAGCTCGACCAAGTCGCAATCCGTTATCCGGACGCTAATCGCCCGGAAGGCTTTTTGCTGGCCGCCTCCGGGGTGTCACTGGCCCTAGATCGGGGCGATATCGGCTGCCTACTCGGGCCCTCGGGCTGCGGCAAGACCAGCCTGCTGCGGGCGGTGGCCGGCTTTGTGCCAATCGCCAAAGGCGCAATCCGAATTAATGGCGAGCTCATGGCCGATGGCGAGCAGCACGTGCCTCCCGAAAAGCGCCGGGTCGGGGTGGTATTCCAGGACTACGCCCTTTTTCCTCATCTGACCGTGATTGAAAACATTCGATTCGGACTGACTAAGGGTAAGCGCAGCGCAAGCGCCGAGGCGCATGCCCGCGCCAAGGACATGCTCGAACTGGTCGGCCTCGGCCAGCAGGCCGATCGCTATCCCCATGAGCTCTCAGGCGGACAGCAGCAGCGCGTCGCCCTCGCTCGGGCCCTTGCACCCCAGCCCGACTTGGTCCTGCTCGATGAGCCCTTCTCTAACCTTGACATTGCGCTCAGGGATCGGCTCGCCCGTGAGGTCCGGGATATCCTGCGCCAGACCCAGACGACAGCCATTTTGGTGACCCACGATCAGCACGAGGCCTTTGCGGTAGCCGATCAGGTCGGGGTCATTTTCGAGGGCCGGCTCACCCAATGGGCCAATCCTTACCAGCTCTATCACGAACCCAACTCGGCGGCCGTGGCCCGTTTTGTCGGCGAGGGTGCCTTTATCACTGGATCCCAGGTTGGCCACGAGGTCAAGACTCTGCTGGGGGCCCTGCCGCTCAGCGCCTGCTGCTGCAATGACTGCGAACCCGTTGGCGATGTCCGGGTGCTACTCAGGCCCGATGACGTGGTCCACGACGACGCCTCGCCGCTGAAAGCCAAGGTGGTCAGGAAGGCCTTTCGGGGCGCGGACTTTCTCTACACCCTTGAGCTCGATAACGGCGAGCAGATCCTATCCCTGGTGCCCAGCCATCACGACCATGGCTTGGAAGAGAAAATCGGTATTCGGCTTGAGGCCGACCATGTGGTGACCTTCAGTCAAGCAGAGCCCGCCCAGCCGTTTTAAGTTCCCAACCCCGATCTTTCCAAGTGTCGTTTGTGACTCGTTGTTCATTTGTCACAAGGCTGTGCTACAGTTTGTGCATCGCACAATCTCAAGCCACCTCTCAAAGCATTGAAACCGCCTGACCCGATTGCTATCCGGCCGCTTTTGCCCAAAGACGCGCTCCTGCTGGAAGACTTCTTGTCCCAGCTCTCCGACGAAACGCGCTATCTGCGATTTTTGGCCATCATCCGCCGTTTTACGCCTGAGCAGCTCGAACATCTGACCCACATTAGGCCCGATCGGGATATGGCGCTTGCCGCCGTGACTTCCAATCAACGCGGCGAGGAAATCGTGGGCGTGGCCCGATATGCGGGCCTATCGGACCCCCGCAAGGCGGAGTTTGCGCTTGTGGTTCGCGATGACCTTCAGGGCCACGGCATTGGCACTGAACTCATGCAGGCGTTAATTGAAATTGCGCGCAACCAGGGCCTTGCGTGTATTGAAGGCCTAGTTTTGGCGACGAATCACAAGATGCTTGAGCTCATGTCGCATCTGGGATTTCAGGTCATGCCGGATGCACAGGATCCGACCATGCGCCGGGTGCTGCTCGATCTCGAAGTGCATGCATCCGCTAACGCGGAAGCTAATCCTGATCTGATCTCTTCTCTTTAAATTCGCCATCAATGACGCGGTGATCGAAACGGCCCGCCCTTCCCCAGACGCGGACCTGACCAGTCGCAATCGATACAAGCGCACCCACCACGGAGATTGCCAATGCGCACAACACACCCATCCAAAAGCCTGCGATCTGAAAACCTGGAACCATCTGGGCAACCCCCAATAAGACCAAACCGTTAAACAAAGGCAGTGCCAGGCCAAACGAAAACAAGGTCAGCGGAAGTGCAATCAGCAGCAGCAAGGGCTTGAGCGTCAGGCTAAACACAGCCAATACGAGTGAAGCCAACAGCAGGCTCTCCGGGCCGGAAAAACTCAGCCCATCAAGAAGGCCATCGACAATCCAGAGGGTCAGCGCGGTGCTCAGCCAGAGCAAAAAGAAACGTTTTAGGGCCAACATTGGCGAATTATCGATCACGAAACGCGCACAGAGTGCAAACTTCGCGTAGACTTCTGGTGTTGTTATCGCCCCTCTCTGCCTTTCCCGCCTGTCGCTTCACTGACAACCATGCCCGGAATCTGCTTGAGAGCTGATTCCCTCTGTTGTCTTTTTGAAAGCACCGATTGAAAACTTTTGCTGACCTCGGCCTGGCCGATCCCGTTTTGCGCGCGGTCAATGCGCAGGGCTATGCCCACCCAACCCCAATCCAAGCTGCCGTTATCCCCGAGATGATGGCAGGCCGCGATGTCATTGGTATTGCCCAGACGGGTACCGGAAAGACCGCATCGTTTGTATTGCCGATTCTGCACGGCCTCGCCTCCCAAAAGCTTGGCCCTCAGAAATTTTCAGGCGCAGGTCCAAAGGCCTTTCGCCATTTAATTCTCGCGCCGACTCGCGAACTCGCACAGCAGATTTCGGAAAACATTCGCACCTACGGAAAATTCATGCGGCCGATGGTGGGCCTTGTCGTGGGGGGTGCAAATCCGATGCCGCAAATTAAGGCGCTAGCAGCGGGCTTGGATATCGTGGTGGCGACACCGGGCCGGCTTTTGGATCATTTGCGTGCCGGAAAGGCGCGACTGGATAAAACCACAACCATCGTGCTCGATGAGGCCGATCAGATGCTTGACCTGGGCTTTATGCCCGCCATTCAAGAGATTCTTCGTGGCGTCGGTCCAAATCGGCAAGCCCTGCTGTTATCCGCCACCATGCCGCAGCCCATTCGCGTACTCGCCCAGGAATTTATGAAAGCGCCGCGTGAAATTGCGGTCGCAGCTGTCTCAAAGCCCATCGAAGCCATCGAGCAAGAAATCATCATGGTCGATCAGTCGCGTAAAAGCGATTTACTGGTGGATTTGCTGGCGACCCGCGACGTCGAGCGTGCAATTGTCTTTACTCGTACCAAGCGTGGCACCGACAAAGTTGAGCGCATGCTCAATGATGCTGGCCTGCGCTCCATCGGACTTCACGGCGACAAATCACAAGGCCAGCGCAATAAGGCCCTTGCACAATTTAAAGCAGGCACGAGAAAAATTCTGGTCGCCACGGATGTGGCTGCGCGGGGTCTGGATGTCAGCGATGTCTCCCATGTGGTGAACTTCGACATGCCCACAATTCCAGAGTCCTATGTGCACCGCATTGGCCGAACGGGCCGCGCCGGCCGAAGCGGAAAAGCCATCTCACTATGCGACCGCTCAGAGCGCAATTTGTTGCGTGATATCGAACGCCTTACCCAGACTGCGTTGGCACCGATTTCCTCCACCAATTCGAGCGAGGCCTCCCCGCGCTTTACGCTGATTCCTGCACCGGCCCAGGCCCAGCGGGCTGCGCCACGAGGTGGCCAGCCACGCCAGCACCCGCGATCCGGAGCCCGGCCGTATTCGCCGGCGAAAAAACGGGCCCAAAAAGGATTCGCACAACGTCGGAGTGCTGCCGCCTCGAGCTAAAGTGGCGGAAGCGGTGAGATTCGAACTCACGGAGGACTTGCGCCCTCGCCGGTTTTCAAGACCGGTGCATTCAACCGCTCTGCCACGCTTCCACGACTCCAAATTTTATCAGGGTATTGCCCAAGGCCGCCCAGTCGGCTGTGGCCGCGAATCTTGATATCGTCGTTGTCTTCACACGACGATATCCGTTATGAGCAGTGAATCGAAATCGGGCCTTCGCCAAGGGCTAGTGAGTTACGGCGATCAGGACTTCTCGCTTTTTTTGCGAAAGGCCTTTATCAAGGGTGCAGGCTTCACGGAAGATGCGTTGAGTCGGCCCATCGTTGGCATCACCAACACCGGCAGCGGCTTTAATCCCTGCCACGGCAACATGCCGCAACTCATTGAGGCAGTCAAACGCGGTGTAATGCTCGCAGGCGGCCTGCCGATCGAGTTCCCAACCATCTCACTGCATGAGAGTTTCGCACGGCCGACCAGTATGTTTCTGCGTAATCTCATGGCCATGGAGACCGAAGAGATGATTCGGGCTCAGCCCATGGACGCAGTGGTGCTGATTGGGGGCTGCGATAAAACAGTTCCCGCACAGCTGATGGCGGCGGCGTCGGCAGAACTTCCTGCTGTTCAACTCATCACAGGGTCTATGCTCACCGGCGCCCATGCCGGCACGCGGGTTGGAGCGTGTACCGATTGCCGTCGCTACTGGGCAAAATTTCGAGCGGGCGAAATTGATCAGCAGGAAATTGATGCAGTCAACGATCAGTTAGTGGCCAGCGTTGGCACCTGCTCAGTGATGGGCACCGCAAGCACGATGGCCTGCGTCACTGAAGTCTTGGGCCTGTCGGTAGCAGGCGGTGCCTCGCCGCCTGCTGTGAGTGCTGACCGTATTCGGGCGGCGGAGTCTACCGGCAAAGCTGCGGTGGCATCAATCGCCCGACAGCTCACGCCCAAGAAAATTCTGACGCCACGGGCATTTGAAAATGCGCTGCGTGTGTTGCTGGCCATCGGCGGCTCGACCAATGCACTCATCCACCTCACGGCACTGGCCGGCCGGCTGGGAATCAAAATTGATTTACAGCGACTGGATCGATTCGCCAGAGAAACGCCCGTTCTGGTCGATCTCAAGCCCTCGGGCCAGCACTACATGGAAGACTTCCATCATGCCGGGGGAATGCCCCGCCTGCTTCGCGAATTAAAGCCCTTGCTGCACTTGGACTGCCTGACAATATCTGGGGCGAGTCTCGGTGAACAAATCGATCGCGGGCCTGCACCATTTGCCCAGTCGGTAATTCGGCCGCTTTCTGATCCGATCTATGAGCAAGGCGGTCTCGCTGTCTTGTTTGGCAACCTCGCGCCGCTTGGCGCCATCATCAAGCAGTCTGCTGCCCGTCGTGAATTGATGCAGCACGAGGGCCGTGCCGTCGTGTTTGAAAATCTCCAAGATATGGCGGCACGGATTGATGCTGATGATTTAGACGTTCAAGCCCATGACATTTTAGTGCTCAAAAATATTGGGCCTAAGGGCGCCCCAGGAATGCCGGAGGCCGGTGCCCTGCCGATTCCACGAAAACTGGCCCGCCAGGGCGTGACCGACATGGTGCGCATCTCCGATGGCCGAATGAGTGGCACGGCAGCGGGTACGGTTGTCTTACATGTCAGCCCCGAGTCAGCGGTTGGCGGTCCGCTTGGCCTGGTGCAGACTGGCGATCGAATTCGACTCGACGTTGCCGGCCGCGCGATCAGCCTGCTTGTTGAGGACAAAGAGTTAAAACGTCGCCAGGAATGTCAGGCTTTCGCACGACCAACCGCAGAGCGCGGCTATCGAAAACTTTTTCTTGATGCAGTACTCGGTGCTGATGAAGGAGCAGATTTTCATTTTTTGCGGCCGCCAAATACCGAAACGATTCCAAGATAAAAACTGTGCAGAGTTAAAGGCTATGGCCCACCATCCATCGACACTTCCCGCTGTTTTAGCGCCTGTTATCACTCCCTTTGATGTAAAGGGTGCGCCGGATGCCCAACGACTTGCGCACCAATGCCGATGGCTGCTGTCGCACCGAGTGGGCCTTGCCATCTTTGGCACCAATTCCGAGGCCAATTCAATGTCGGTTGCTGAGCGCATTCAGACACTTCAAGCGCTGATTGAGGCTGGCCTGCCCGCGGACCAGATGATGCCGGGCTCGGGTGCCTGCGCGGTGACCGATGCCATCACGCTCACCCGCGCCGCAGTCGAGGCGGGCTGTGCCGGCACGCTGACCCTGCCACCTTTTTATTACAAAGATGTTTCTGATGACGGCCTGTTTGCCTACTTCGCCACCATCATCGAAGCCGTCGCCCACCCGAAGCTGCGGGTCTACCTCTACAACATCCCACCGGTGGCCAAGGTCGGCTTCTCGATTGCCTTAATTGAACGGCTGATCAAAGCCTACCCAAAGACCGTCGTGGGAATGAAAGACAGCTCGGGTGACTGGGCCTATACCGAGTCTGTGATGCAGGCCTTTAACAGCACTGGATTTCGCATGTATGCCGGTGCCGAATCTTTTTTAATGCGGACTCTGCGCGCCGGCGGTGTAGGCTGCATTTCAGCCACAGCCAATGTCAATCCCGGTGCGATTGCTGGCCTTGCTGCCAATTGGCAGCAGCCTAATGCAGATCAGCAGCAGTCCGAACTGGACCGGGTACGTTCGGTCTTTCAGCGCCGCCCAATGATTGCTGCAATGAAAGCTGCTGTCGCCCGCTACAGCGGCGATGTGCAGTGGGCCGCAGTCCGGCCGCCGCTGGTGGCCTTAAGTCCCGCAGAGCGCGACAGCCTCTTGGCTGATCTCGATTCAATCGGATTTTCGATCCCGGGCCTCTGAGATCTCGGCAGCGAGGAGCTCGCTTGCGGCAGCAAGCAGCGTTTCGTAGCGCTCCCGCTCGCTCGCAATTCGCTCGGGTGTCCAAGCATAAAAACCCCGGCCAGTCTTCATGCCCATCGCCCCCTCACTGACGAGGCGCGTCAGCGAAGCGCTGGGCCGGTCGTCATTGCAAAGGTCAGGATAAATCGATCCTGCAGCCGCATGATGGATGTCGAGCCCGGCATGGTCGCGCTGCAGGCAGGGG
Organism: Betaproteobacteria bacterium; assembly: GCA_018970545.1. Classification (GTDB taxonomy): domain Bacteria; phylum Pseudomonadota; class Gammaproteobacteria; order Burkholderiales; family Burkholderiaceae_A; genus Lacustribacter. Next base: position 16,054 of record JAGWWC010000004.1, read on the forward strand.
CCTGCAGCGAGATAACGAAATCCGAACCCAAACCGAACTGCTGCATCAATATCTTCAGCCGAAACAATGCCCTGATCCATGAGGCTCAGGGCCTCGCGCGAGACGGCATGCTGCAGACGATTGACCAAAAAACCAGGCAGATCCCGCTTCACACGAATCGGTACCTTGCCCACTGCCCGAAGCGTATCGGCGACCGCGTCTGCAACCACGGGGTCGGTCTTGGCGGAACAGACCACCTCTACCCCCGGCACAAGATGGGCCGGCATAAAATAATGCGTGCCCAGCATGCGATGTTGCGACTGAAGGCCCTGCCCAATACTGCTAATCGGCAGGGCTGAAGAGTTACTGCACAGTGGCGTCTCAGGCCGGGCCAGCAATTCAAGTTCTCGAAAAATGCTCTGCTTAATCGGCAGTGACTCCGGGGCCGCCTCGATCACCAAATCAATCCCGGCCCATTGCGCCTCAGAGAGTGCCCGCACCAAACCGGGCCGCCTACTGGCGGGCCTGCCAAGCCTGGCGATGGCCAAATCAAATCGGTCTTGGATCGACTCAAACCGGCTATCGACTGGGTTCACAATCGTCACAGCCCATCCATAAATCGCAAATGAGGCGGCGATATCAACACCCATGGTGCCACCGCCCACAACCAACAAATGCCGCTCTGTATTCACGCGCTGCCTCCCGCAAAAAACGTACTTTTCCAGGGGTTCCTAGTAGTTTTCCTAGGTCTTTGCAGGGCCAAACGACTTGAAAAAACAGACCCCACCTGAGACCCTCTCAACCTTCTGTGACCCACCTCAAAAGGACTATACATGCGCCTTCCTAAGCTTTTTGCCGCACTCGCTCTTGCGGCCTCCAGCAGCGTTTTCGCCCAGAACATCTCGATTGCTACCGGGGGCACCGGAGGGGTCTATTACCCTATGGGCGGCGGCCTTGCAGCAGTGCTCTCCAAGCATGTTGCGGGCATGCAGGCCACCGCTGAGGTCACCGGCGGCTCAGTCGATAACCTGAACCTGATTGCCAGCGGCAAACCCTATGTTGGCTTCTCAATGGTGGATGCTGCTCTGGATGCTGCCCGCGGCGTTGATAAATTCACTGGCCGGAAAGTCGATCTGCGGACCCTTCTGGTGCTGTATCCCAACCGTATGCATGTCGTGACTGTGGAGTCCACTGGCATCAAGACGATGCGTGATCTAAAAGGCAGGCGGGTTGCAACCGGAAGCCCGGGCAGTGCCACCGAAGTCATGGCCCTGCGCTTAATTGAGGCTGCCGGACTGGACCCGAATAAGGACATGACCCGTGAGCGTTTAGGCGTTGCCGAGTCCGTGAACGCGATTAAAGACAAAAAAGTTGATGCATTTTTCTGGGTTGGTGGCCTACCCACCGCAGCCGTGACCGATCTGGCCAGCACCCCAGGAACCAAGATCCGCATGATCGATCACGCTGAAGCCGTCGCCGCCATGAATAAAAAATATGGCGACCTCTACTATGCCGATACTATTCCCCGTACCACCTACTCAGGAATGGATGCGGATAACAAGATCGCCTCGGTCGCCAACATTCTGGTGGTCAACGCCAAGATGCCCGATGATCAGGCTTACAAGATCGTGAAGGCCGTCTTTGACCACCATAAGGATCTGGTTGCGGTCCACAAGGAGTACTCCAGCGTAACGATCCCGAATCAGAAACAAGTCTCAAGCCCGATCCCCTTCCACCCCGGGGCGGTAAAGTTCATTCAAGAAAAGGGCGGCAAGATTAACTGACCGCTCAGACATTCATCGCCCAAGTCAAGCTGAAAGCCCGCATAATGCGGGCTTTCGCTTTTCAACCCGGCCCCTAAGTCTGGCCAGCGTAACCGCGAAAGTATCGATATGAGTGACTCTCTGCAGAAGATGGGCGTGCCCGAGGGCGATCTGGATGCCGAGACCCGCCAGCGGGTCGAGAGCCTAATCAAAGAAGAAGAAGGCGATACCAGCAGCTACCGCGGTGGTTTGGCTGTGGTCCTGACGCTGGTGGCTGTCGCAATGTCGCTGTTTCACCTTTACTCCGCCTACGCAATTGTTCCCGCCCAGATCATGCGGATGACCCATGTGGTCATGGTGCTGGCATTTATTTTTATTACCTTTCCGATTGCTGCCCGCTATAAGAATCGGCTGATGTGGTGGGATATCGTGTTTGCCGGCCTGGCAATTGCGGCCCTGGTGTATGCCATTCGCGGCGGCGATAACTTCACGGATCGAAACACGTTCCCGCTGCCCATGGACGTTGCCTTTGGCGGGATTCTCATCCTGCTCATCTTGGAGGCTGTCCGCCGGACCAATGGATTGGTGCTGCTGTCAGTCACGATTGCATTTTTGTTGTACGCGCTTTTTGGTGATTCACTTCCCGCGCCATGGACCCACAAGGGCTACGACTTATCCCGGCTGGTTGGCTTTATGTACATGACACTCGAGGGCATCTTCGGAGTCGCTGTGGATGTCTCCTCATCGCTGATTATTCTTTTCACCATTTTCGGCGCCTTTCTGCAGTTCAGCGGTGCGGGAAAATTTTTCATTGATTTTTCGTTTTCCGCGATGGGTGGAAAAACCTCGAGCGTTGGCCGCACCGTGGTGCTCTCCTCATTTCTGATGGGAGGCCCATCGGGCTCGGGCGTGGCCACCACGGTGACAGTGGGTTCGGTGGCTCACAGCATGCTGACCAAGGCCGGCTATGACCGCAATGCTGCCGGTGGTCTGCTGGCCGCAGGCGGCCTGGGCGCCATCATTTCGCCCCCGGTCTTGGGCGCTGCGGCCTTTTTGATTGCGGAGTTTTTAAAGATCTCGTATCTCGATGTGCTGCTGATGGCCACGATCCCCACCTTTTTGTTTTATCTGGGGCTCTTTGTCATGGTCCAAATCGATGCAAGAAAATACAACATGTCGGGCCAGACCCTTCCGGGTGTCGAGAGCGCATGGGAGCTAGCGAAAAAGTATTGGTTCCACTTTTTCTCGCTCATATCGATTGTGCTGTTTATGCTGATGGGCTTTTCGCCCATCATGTCTGTCTTCTGGGCAACTGTCGCCTCGCTTCTCACTAGTTTTTTGCGGCGAGACTCGGCAATGATTCCTTATGAGGTCCTGATCGGCCGGGCCCCATTCTGGAAGGGCCTTTATCAATCGCGGCTCACCGAGGCGCTTTCCAATGGCTTTACCCAGGTCCTATCGATTGCCGCAACTTGTGCAGGCGCCGGACTCATTGTGGGCGTTGTCGTGCTCACAGGGCTTGGTCTGAAATTTAGCGCCATCGTGATTGAGTACGCAGGCGGATCACTCTTTTTAACCGCCCTATTCACCGCCCTGATTGTATGGATTGTCGGCTTGGCAGTTCCGGTGACCGCCTCCTACATCATCTGTGCAGTGGTCGCAGCGCCCGCCTTAATCAAACTCGGCGTACCCGAATTCGCTGCCCATATGTTTATCTTTTATTACGCAGTGCTCTCTGAGGTCTCCCCGCCGACCGCCTTAGCGCCCTTTGCGGCAGCCGCAATCTGCAAAGGCAACCCTTATCGCACCACATTCCAGAGCTGGAAATATGTTGCGCCCGCGATTCTGGTGCCCTTTATCTTTGTGCTCGACCCTGCCGGAGTGGCCCTGCTGCTGATGGGCTCTACCAAGGCCTTGGCCAAAGCCAACTGGGTTGATATTGCATGGATCACCTTTACCGCATCGGTGGGCATCGTCGCCCTTGCAGGTGGCCTGCAGAATTGGTTCATTCTTAAGACTAAGCTGATTGAACGCTGGCTACTGATTGGTGCGGGATTAGCCCTGACCTACCCCTCTGCCACCACCGATATCGCAGGATTTATCGGATTTGGTCTGGTGTTGGCCAGCCAGCTCTTCAGACGATCGCGCGGACCGCACGGCCAATCGCCAGGCATGACGTAAGGCCGGGCGATTCAAAGCCAAATAGATTAATCAGTCCTGGGCATCCGTGATCCGATGGGCCCTGGAGCATGAAGTCGGCCGCGGGCTCGCCCGGACCGGCAAGTTTGGGTCGAACACCGGAGTAGCCTGCTGTCAGCGCGCCGCCGGGCAGCCCAGGCCACCAACTCCGCACATCGCGCTCAAAGCCTTCTAGCTCATCTGCATTGACCGCGTAATCAAAGGCTTGAATTAATCCGGTCTCAATCTGTTGGGCCGAGGGCGCATCAAGCCACTGTACATTCGGGCCGAACTGGGCCTGGCCACCACAATCAAGTGTCAAATGGGTGCCCAAGCCGCCCGGAACAGGCACCGGATAAATCAGCCGCGAAAAAGGTGGGCGGCCCTGGAGCCTTGCATAGCTGCCTTTAGCGAAAAACATCTCTGGGATGTGCTGTCCACCGAGGCCCTCGATGCGGCTGGCGACAGCAGCAGCATCCAAGCCTGCAGCGTTGATGAGCCAGTCACACGCAACTTTTTGGCCAAGTATTTCAGACTCCCAGCGCCCATTGGCCCAGACGCTGCGATCAAATCGACTCTGCAATGCGAGCGTCGCACCATGGGCCTGTGCATCCCCCAACAGCGCAAGCATCAGATCATGCACATCAATAATGCCTGTCGATGGCGAATGGATTGCGACATCACAGCGCAATTCCGGCTCCATGGACCGGGCCTTTTGTCCGCTGATCATCGTGAGGTCATCTACGCCATTGGCAAGGCCAGTCTTAAAAAGGTTTTCGAGCCGCGCCGACTCTGAGCTTGCTGCCACGATCAATTTCTCAGTACGTCGATGGTTAAGATGATGCTTCCGGGCATAGGCGTAAAGGAGATGCCGACCCTCGACACACCAGCGGGCTTTATTGGATCCTGTCGGGTAATAAATCCCAGCATGAATCACGCCCGAATTGCGTGAGCTGGTGCCAGTGCCAATTGCCGACTGGCCCTCCAGGATCACCACTTCTCGGCCCGCCTGGGCCAGCTCGCGGGCGATGGCCAAGCCGATGACGCCGGCCCCAATGACGAGGACGTCGATCCGGTCCATGCAGCGAATGCTTAGAAAAAGGCCTGCAGGCCCGTCTGCGCTCGGCCCAAGATGAGTGCGTGAATATCGTGGGTGCCTTCGTAGGTGTTGACCACCTCAAGATTCACCATATGACGAATCACGCCATATTCATCGTTGATTCCATTGCCGCCCAACATATCGCGGGCAGTCCGGGCAATATCGAGGGCCTTGCCGCAGTTATTGCGCTTCACAATTGATGTGATCTCAACAGCTGCAGTATGTTCATCTTTCATTCGGCCAAGACGCAGCACGGCCTGTGTCGCCAGCGCGATTTCAGTCTGCATGTCGGCAAGCTTGCGCTGAATCAGCTGATTGGCGGCCAAGGGCCGGCCGAACTGCTTGCGATCCAGTACGTATTGCCGGGCGGTATGCCAGCAGGATTCAGCCGCGCCCAGCACTCCCCAGGAGATGCCATAACGAGCGGAATTCAAGCAGGTAAACGGGCCCTTCAATCCCCTCACGTCTGGAAAAGCGTTTTCTTCAGGCACAAAGACCTGGTCCATCATGATCATGCCGGTGATGGAGGCCCGCAGCCCAACCTTGCCATGAATGGGGGGTGCGGTCAGGCCCTTCATGCCCTTGTCGAGAATAAAGCCGCGAATTTCATCGGCATCGTCCTTAGCCCAGACCACGAAGACATCGGCGATGGGGCTGTTGGAAATCCAGGTCTTTGAGCCGGTCAGCAAATAGCCACCGGGTGCTTTTTTAGCGCGGGTCACCATGCCGGCTGGGTCGGAGCCATGATCGGGCTCCGTTAGACCAAAACAACCGATCCACTCTCCTTTGGCAAGCTTGGGCAGGTATTTCTGACGCTGCTCCTCGGTGCCGAATTCATAAATCGGCAGCATGACCAAGGAACTCTGCACACTCATCATGGAGCGAAAGCCACTATCAATGCGCTCAATCTCACGGGCAATCAGGCCATAGGAGACATAGTTGACGCCGGCGCAGCCATAGTCTGCGGGAAGATACGGCCCAAGAAAGCCCATCTCGCCCATTTCACGAAAAATTGCCGGGTCCGAGGACTCCTTGCGAAACATCTCCAGCACACGGGGCTGCAGCTGCTCCTGGCAATACGAGCGGGCCGCATCCATGATCATGACCTCGTCTTCCGAGAGCTGACGGGACAGTAAAAAAGGGTCTTCCCAGGAAAACTTTGGGTTCGATTTCAACATGATGGGGCTCCTATCCTCCGATGCTTGCAATCATGCCACCATCGATACGCATCATGCATCCGGTGATGTACGAGGCCTGCTGACTGCATAAAAACCCAACTGCCGCACCAAACTCATCGGGCTGGCCATAGCGGCCCAGCGGAATGGCCGAGAGGCTCTCACCAATCACATCATCAATCGGCCGAGACTCCCGCTTGGCCCGGCCCTCATCCAGGCTGCGCAGCCGGTCTGTGGCAATCCGGCCTGGCAAGGCCATATTGACCGTGATGCCTATGGGTGCAAGCTCTCGGGACAAGGTCTTGGACCAGCCCGCCAAGGCACCCCGCAGCGAATTGGATAAGGCCAGATTTGGAATGGGCGCCACCACGCCCGATGAGGCAATGGTCACGATCCGGCCCCATCCTGCTGCGCGCATATCTGGCAGCACTGCATCAGTAACAGCGATGAGGCTCATCACCATACCGCGGAAGTGTGTTGACCAAAGATCAATCGGCTGGCCTGCCGCGAGAGATGGCGGCGGGCCTCCGGTATTGTTCACCAGTATCTCAATCGGCCCGCTCTGCGCGCGAATCTGGGCAACTCGGCCTGCAGCCTCCTCGGGGTGTGACACATCCCAGACCACCTGCGTGGTGGGCCCGGCCATCGTCGCCGCTGATGCGGCCAGTACCTCAGGCCTTCTGCCGACCAAGACCACATGGGCCCCCTCCGCGGAGAGTGCTCGGGCTGATGCAGCCCCCAGTCCGCTGCCGGCACCGATCACCAGCGCTGTCTTTCCCTTTATGCCGAAATCCATGACACGCTCCACTTCTGTTGTTGCATTCGCTCAAGCCAAAGGCCGCACGCAAGTGTCTTGCTATCCGTAATCTCACCGCGAAACACGGCGTTAAAAAATTCTTCGGGTGTCAGCAGCACAATCTCCATGCATTCGCCCTCTTCTCGGGCCGCCGGCCCCGCAGTCAGGCCGCGCGCAGCAAACAGATGAATCGCTTCCGTGGAATAAGCAATCACGGGATGCATGACGCCCAGCCGGGCCCATTGCTGTGCCCGATAGCCAGTTTCCTCGATCAACTCGCGCTGAATGGCCCGTAACGGATCTTCGCCCGAGTGAAGCTTGCCTGCAGGGAACTCAAGAAAGCTGCGATTCATGGCATAACGCCACTGACGCTCCATGACCAAGCGGCCATCCTCCAGAATTGGAATAACCGCGGCGGCACCAGGATGTAGCGTGTATTCAAAGGCCTGTTCGTGGCCATCTGGCGCCCTGACCCAATCCCGATGAATATGTAACAGCCGGCCCTGATAGACCGATTCACCCTTTAGCCGTTCTTCGGCAAGCTCAGGATGTGGCTCGTCGGGCTGCCGTGCAGGCCGAGGGTCGGGCCGATCCATCAAGAGCTCCCCGCTGACGACGCACGCCGCGTGCGGCGCAGATAACGGTAGATGAAGCCGGGATAGGCCAGCACCAAAAAGATTAGCAGTGTGATTGCATAAAACTGCCAAGCCTGGGCATGCAGCCGGCCGACATAGGCTTCGAGCGCACGGCCGAGGCCAACGAAAATTCCGTAATAGACCAGGACCTCGAGCAGCCGCCACCACAGCGACTTGGCTTTGCGCAGCGCCACCAGCAGAAACAGCCGCTCGGTAAAAAACGCAAGATTGGCCAGCCCCACTGCAACCACCAGCAGCAGGAGCGCCGCCGCACCGGTATTCATGCCGACAGCGACATGCGCACCGTGTACAAGCAGGCGGCCATCAGCGGACCCGGCAAGATACCCAGCAGCAAAACCGCAGCACCATTGACCGTCAGTACCGACTGGGCAAGACGCCCGCAGTCCAGCGGCACCTCGAGCTTGGACTCATCGAAATACATCACCTTGACTAAGCGCAGGTAATAAAACGCGCCAATGAGAGAGGCTAGCACCGCAAAAACAGCCAAGCCGATGTGGCCGGCCTGCACAACTGCCTCCAGCACTGAAAGCTTTGCATAAAAACCAACTGTTGGCGGGATTCCTGCCAACGAAAACACAAGCAACAAAAATACCGCTGCCAGCCATGGATGTCGGCGGCCAAGGCCTTGGATATCATCCAGCGTCTCGCACTCAAAGCCGCGCGATGAAGCCAGCATCAGTACGCCAAAACTGCCCAGAGTGGTGATGACATAGGTCACCACATAAAACAATGAGGCGGCGTAGGCATCAACCGCTCCGACCGTGTCACTGCCCACAACCCCCGATCCAATGCCCAACAGCATGAAGCCCATATGGGCGATTGTGGAATACGCCAACAGCCGCTTGACATTGGTCTGCATAATCGCAATCAGATTACCAACCGCCAACGACAACACCGCAAGAATCAGGAGCATCTGCTGCCAGTCTGCAGCAACGCCCAGCAGGCCTGAGACCAGCAGCCGAATGGTGATCGCAAAGGCCGCAAACTTCGGCGCACCACTAATCAGTAGTGTCATGGCGGTGGGCGCACCCTGATAGACATCTGGCACCCACATATGAAAGGGTACAGCACCCAATTTAAACGCCAGTCCTGCCACAAGAAATACCGTGCCAAAGACCATAATCAGCCGATCTGCCTGGCCAGAAGCGAGCTTATCGGCTACCAGCGGCAAATCCAGTGTGCCGGTGGCGCCGTAAATCATCGACATGCCGTAGAGCAAAAAGCCTGAGGCCAAGGCGCCCAGCACAAAATACTTCATGGCCGCTTCCGTGGACACCGCATGGTTTCGCCGCAAGGCTACTAGGGCATACAGCGACAAGGACAGCAGTTCGATACCCAGGTATATGGTGAGAAAGCTGTTGGCCGAAATCATCACATACTGGCCAAGGACTGCGAACATTGCCAAGACATGAAACTCGCCGCTGGCAATTTCCCGATCCACAATGTAGTGGCGGGCATACATCAAGCTAATCGCTGCCGCAATGGAGACCCCACCCTTTAAAAACGCGGTCATCGAATCGGCTACCACGAGGTTATTCATCGCGTAGACCGTCTCGGTGTGGCCGCTCTCAATCAGTTGCCACAAGCCCAGGAGCAGTAAGCCGCCAACCGCTAGACCATGGACCAGTAGCTGCGGACGCTTGACAAACAAATCCACAAGCAGCGCGGTGCTGAGCAGCAGCAACAGCAAAATCTCGGGAAGCGCTGCGGCGATCTTGATTGATTCCAGGGTCATGGGGCGATGTCCTGTCCTTATTGGGCCGGAAGTTTTGGGGTGGCCACGTGCTGCAGCAGATCCTGGACCGAGACCTGCATGACCTCAACAAACGGCGCTGGCCACAGGCCCATCAGCAACACAAAAAATGCCAGACCCATCAGCATCCAGAATTCCCGAGGGCCCACATCCTTTAGTTCGGCGACATGGTCATTGGCGACCTCGCCAAATACGACCCGCTTGATCATCCACAACGAATAAGCCGCACCAAAGATTAGGGTCGTTGCCGCCAAAAGCGCGATCCAAAAGTTGACATCCACCGCACCCAGAATCACCATGAATTCGCCGACAAAGCCGCTGGTCGCCGGCAGGCCACTGTTGGCCATCGCAAAGAGCACGAAAAGCGCTGAGAACTTCGGCATGCGGTTGACGACCCCACCGTAGTCGGCGATCTGACGGGAATGCATACGGTCGTACAGCACACCAATACACAGAAACATCGCGCCGGAAATAAATCCGTGAGAAATCATCTGCACAATGCCCCCTTGGACACCGAGCGCGTTGAACATAAAAAAGCCCAGTGTCACAAACCCCATATGAGCAATCGAGGAATATGCCACCAGCTTTTTCATATCTGCCTGCACCAGCGCCACCAAGCCGATATACACCACCGCGATCAACGACAGCACGATCATCAGCATGTCGAGCTCGCGCGATGCATCGGGTGCAATTGGCAGTGAAAACCTTAAAAAACCGTAAGCTCCGAGCTTAAGCATAATGGCCGCTAGCACCACCGAACCGCCGGTTGGCGCCTCCACGTGGGCATCTGGCAGCCAGGTATGCACCGGCCACATCGGTACCTTGACCGCAAAGGCCACCAGAAAAGCAACAAAAATCAGAATCTGGGCCTCGAGGGGCAAGGGAAGCTTATGCCAGGCGAGCACATCAAAGCTGCCCGACTTCATGTACAGATAGACAAAGGCCACCAGTGTCAGCAGCGATCCCAGAAGCGTGTAGAGGAAAAACTTAAAGGCTGCATACACACGATTCGGTCCGCCCCAGATACCGATAATCAAATACATGGGAATCAGGGTGGCCTCGAAAAACACATAAAAAAGTACGCCATCAAGCGCTGAGAAGACACCGATCATCAGGCCGGAGAGCAACAAAAAAGCGCCCATGTAGGCGCCCACACGATCCTCAATCACCTCCCAGCCTGCGATCACTACAAAAATAGTGATCAAGGCGGTCAGTGGAATAAACCACATCGACAGGCCATCAATGCCCAGGGCGTAGTGAATGCCAAATCGCTCAATCCATAGGGCCTTCTCCACAAACTGCATGCCCGAGGCGTTGACATCAAAGCCGGTGATGAGGGGAATGGTCACCAGAAAACACAATACAGATGCGACCAGAGCGGCCTGCCGCAGCACGGAACGTGCCACCGATCGGCCAGCGAAAATCAGCGCTGTTCCCGAGACAAGTGGGAGCCAAATCGCTAGCGAGAGGATCGGAAAGCCTGTCGTCATTACTTCACCATCGGAGCGGGGTTCATGACCGGCGCAAACCACCAGAGCATGAGCGCAACGCCAAGGATCATGGCAATCGCATAGTGATAGAGATAACCGGTCTGGCCGATTCGCATAATCGAAGCAATCGCGGCGACTACCCGGGCACTACCGTTGACCAGAAAGCCATCAATCAGGCCCTGGTCGGCCCGCTTCCAGAGCTGCCCGCCAATAAGCCGTGCACCTCCGGCGAAAACAAACTCGTTGAAGCGGTCCATAAAGTACTTCTGATCCAGCAGCCGATGAATCGCAGAAAACTGAACGGACAGCCGTGCAGGAATTGCGGGATTCACCAGATAAAAATAAGCGGCCGTGCCGACACCGGCTAAGGCGAGCCAAAATGGCAGGGTCTGGATGCTGTGCAGGCCCAGGGCAAATGCACCATGAAACTGGGACGCCAGCGACGCCATGGCCGGATGACTCGGATCCACAGCAATCACGCCCTTAAAATACTCTCCGAAGAGCATCGGACCAATCGCGACCGCGCCCAACACGACCGACGGGACCGCAAGCGCGATCAAAGGCAGTGTCACCACCCAGGGGGATTCGTGTGGTGCTCCACCGTGGTGGCCGTGATCATCATGACCACCGTGGGCATGGCCACCGGCAGCCCAGCGGGGCTTGCCGTGAAAGACCAGAAAGAACATCCGAAAGCTATAAAAGGCGGTGACAAATACGCCCAGCAGCAGCATCCCGTACGCCACGGATGCAGCAGCAAGATTTGAGGCGCCAACTGCCTCGATGATCATGTCTTTTGAGTAAAACCCAGAGAAAAACGGCGCACCAATTAAAGCCAACGATCCCAGCAATGACACCGCCCAGGTAATGGGCATCTTCCTCCACAGGCCACCCATATTTCGGATATCTTGATCATGATGCATGCCGATAATCACCGAGCCGGCCGCTAAGAATAAAAGCGCCTTGAAAAACGCGTGGGTCATGAGGTGAAAAAATGCCACCGAATAAGCAGATGCGCCTAAGGCTACCGTCATATAGCCCAGCTGCGACAGTGTCGAGTAGGCCACCACGCGCTTGATGTCATTTTGTACGATGCCCAGAAAACCCATAAACAGCGCCGTGATCGCGCCGATGATTAAAACAAACGAGAGCGCGATATCACTTAATTCAAACAGCGGCGACATCCGGGCCACCATAAAGATTCCGGCGGTCACCATTGTGGCCGCATGAATCAGGGCTGAGATCGGAGTTGGGCCTTCCATCGAGTCCGGCAGCCAGACATGCAGCGGAAACTGTGCTGACTTGCCCATCGCGCCGATAAATAAGCAGATGCAGGCGACTGCCAAGAGCGGCCAGTCTTGGTCGGGCAGTAAGGTGATGGTCTTGCCGGCAAGCTCAGGCGCTGCGGCAAAGGTCGCCGCATAGTCCAACGATCCTGTTGCCGACAGCAGCAGGCCAATACCGAGAATAAAACCGAAATCTCCAACCCGGTTCACGAGAAACGCTTTTAAGTTGGCAACAATCGCGGTCGGCCGCGTGTACCAAAATCCAATTAGGAGATAAGAGACTAAGCCCACCGCCTCCCAGCCAAAAAAGAGCTGCAGGAAGTTATTGCTCATCACCAGCATGAGCATCGCGAAGGTAAAAAGCGAGATATAGCTAAAAAAGCGCTGATAACCTGGGTCATCCCGCATATAGCCGATGGTGTAGACATGCACGGCCAGCGAGACCGATGTAATCACCACCATCATAGTGGCCGACAGGCTATCAATCAGAAAGCCGACCTCAAACCGCAGGCCTGCCACCTCAGCCCAGGTGTAGACCGGCCCATTAAACGTGTTGCCCGACAGCACATCGGACAACACCAATAGGCTCGCCAACAAGGATGCGGCAACGCCCGAAATGGTGGCCCAGTGGGCGCCTGCTCGGCCCACATAGCGGCCAAAAAGCCCCGCCACGATGGCCCCCAGCAAGGGGGCAAGCGGCACAAGGGAATACAGCAGCTTCATACCGCCCTAGCCTTTCAACTCATCAAGCTCTTCGACCTCAACCGTATTGAGATTACGAAAGAGCACCACAAGAATCGCCAGCCCGATCGCTGACTCCGCAGCCGCAACCGTCAGAATGAAGAACACAAAAATCTGGCCGGCGGCATCACCGAGATAGTGTGAAAATGCAATGAAATTCATATTGACGGCCAGCAGCATCAGCTCAATGGCCATCAGCAGCACAATCAGATTCTTACGATTCATGAAAATGCCGATCACCGAGATCGCAAAAAGAATCGCCCCAAGGGTCAGAAAATGCGCCAGCGTCAGCACCCTAGCCCCCTTTTCCCGGCGGAGCTGATTCCGCCGCCCCGGGCTCTTGCGGCGCCGTCTTTGCCTTGATCACCGGCGCAACGCTCACCAACCGAACGCGATCGGCGGCCTTCACCTTGACCTGCTCGGCCGGACTTTGGAACTTGGAGTCCTTTCGCCGCCGTAGTGTCAGCGCAATCGCCGCCACAATGGCCACCAGCAAAATCACGGCGGCGATCTCAAAAGCGTAAACATAGTCGGTGTAAATCAGCCGCCCGAGGGCCTTGGTGTTGTCAAAGTTTGGCGGCAACGGCGCAACAGTCGCCTCGGGCACATTGAAGCTTCGAATCAGCACGGCCGACATCTCAAACACAATCAGGCCGCCCACAGGCGCTGCCACGCGCAGATTGGCCCAAAAACCCTGCCGTAGTTTCTCGAGATCAAAGTCCACCATCATGACCACGAATAAAAACAGCACCATGACAGCGCCGACGTACACCAACACCAGAGTAATCGCGAGAAACTCGGCCCGCAGCAGCAGCCAAATGGCGGCAGCACTAAAAAAGCTCAGCACCAGGTAGAGCACCGCATGGACCGGATTACGTGCAGTGATCACCCGCAGGGCCGCAAAGACCAAAATCGCAGCGAACGTATAAAACAAGGAGAGCGTGAGTTCTAGCATAGACATCCTAGCGGTACGGCGCGTCGGCCTCCCGTGCAGCAGCGATCTCATTTTCGTAACGATCCCCAACCGCCAGCAGCATCTCTTTTGTGAAATACAGATCTCCGCGCTTTTCGCCGTGATATTCGTGAATCTGAGTCTCCACAATTGAATCTACCGGACAGCTCTCCTCGCAAAAGCCACAGAAAATACATTTCGTGAGATCGATGTCGTAGCGTGTGGTGCGACGGGTACCGTCCTCGCGAACTGTCGATTCAATCGTGATGGCCTGGGCTGGGCAGACCGCCTCACAAAGTTTGCAGGCAATGCAGCGTTCCTCGCCATTGGGGTATCGGCGCAACGCGTGCAGACCACGAAAGCGCGGCGACATCGGGGTCTTTTCTTCGGGATACTGAATCGTGATCTTGCGGGCAAACAAATAGCGGCCCGTCAATGCCATGCCCCGCAGCATCTCCAGCAGCAGAAACGAACGCAGAAAATTAACGACGGTGCTCATCGGCGTCTCACCCCATCACCAGATTGACCAGGGCGTCTGCATCCAGGCCCCGACAACGACAAGCCAAATCAACGTGACTGGAATAAAAATCTTCCAGCCAAGCCGCATGATTTGGTCATAGCGGTAGCGGGGAAACGAGGCCCGCATCCAGATAAATACGCTGACCACCAAAAACGCTTTTAGTCCGAGCCAAATCCAGCCGGGGATGAAATCCAAGACGGCAATGGGCGCATCCCATCCACCCAGGAACATGATGGCGGCCAGTGTAGAGAGCAAAATCATATTGGCGTACTCCGCCAGGAAGAACACGGCAAATGCCATGCCGGAGTACTCCACCATGTGGCCCGCCACGATCTCTGATTCGCCTTCCACAACGTCAAAAGGATGGCGATTTGTTTCGGCCACACTGGAAACGAAATACACCACGGCCACAGGCAAAAGCGGCAGCCAATTCCACGACAAGAAATTCAATCCGAGCTGCTCGGCAAACAGGCCCTTTTGCTGACCCACGACGATCTCGGTGAGATTCAAGCTGCCCGAGACCATGAGCACGGAGACCAAGGCAAAACCAATTGCCAGTTCATAAGAGACCATTTGTGCCGAGGCCCGCATCGCAGCCAAAAATGCGTATTTTGAATTCGAAGCCCAGCCAGCAAGGATGACGCCATAGACCTCAATCGACGTGATGGCCAGCAGCAGCAGTAAACCGGCGTTGATATTAGAGAGCACCACATCGGGCCCAAATGGAATCACGGCCCATGCGGCCATGGCCGGCATGATGGTCATGATCGGGCCCAAGATATAGAGCCCGCGGCTGGCCTGGGCCGGCATGATGATTTCTTTGGTCAGTAGCTTTAACGCATCGGCGATGGGCTGGAGCAGTCCCAGCGGGCCGACACGATTGGGGCCCAGACGCACGTGCATCCAGCCAATCAGCTTGCGCTCCCAGAGCGTGAGGTAAGCAACGCAGGCCAGTATGGGCAGCACCACCGCAACAATCTTGATCAGCACCCACGCAACGGGCCAAGCCTCACCAAGGAGCGAGATCCCCATCTGTTGAACGCCGTCCAAGAGATCCTGCATCTAGGCGACCTCCAGCTCGATCGGACCAATCATCTCGCCCAGCTGCGCGCTGACGGGATGGGCAGCCGAGAGTCGGGCAACACCATGCGCCAGCCGTGTATCGGCGGCGACCTCCACGACAGCAGCGGCGCGGCCGGACTGCAGACACTTCACCTTAGATCCGACAGCAAGCCCCAGCCGATCCATCTCTGCCGGATGCATCAAAAGCTTTGGCGATGCGCTGGCCCTGGTCTGCTGAAGGGCCTCGGCATGTCGACTCACGCTGTCGGCGCGATAGATGGGCACATCAGCAAGCCGAACGAGTCCTGTCCTTCCCTTGACGGCAAGGGGTTCGGCAGACTGCGGCGGCATAGGGCTGGCGGCAAGATTCATCACAATTTCGCCCAGCGTGGCATGGCCAATCACGGACTGACGGATATCTTCCGAAGACTCCGCATCAAAGCCTTCGAGCTCAAGCAGATTGCCCAGGACCCGCAGCACCTTCCATCCCGGCCGTGCCTCACCCAGCGGCCGCACCACCGCCTGCGTTGTCTGGGCCCGGCCCTCACAATTAATGTAAGTGCCCGAGGTCTCGGTATAGGGGGCGATTGGCAGCATGACATCCGCATGTTCCATCAGCCCATCTTTGAATGCAGAAAGCCCCACCACAAACTTCGCCTGCGACAGCGCAGCACCAGCCTGGTGAGGATTGCCACAGTCCATCAGCGGGTCAATGTTCACCAGCACATAGGCCTCGGCTGCGGAAGCGAACATGCCGGCCGCATCGAGCCCGCCTTGCAGGGGCCGGGCCTTGGCCAGATAGCCGCCAACACCGTTGCCACCCTCCACAGTAAATCCCAATCGGCAGCCCAAGGCGTCAGCGATCATCTGTGCAAAGCCCCAGATTGCGGCAGCATTTGGATGGGCAAGCACGCTGTTGCCCAAGAAGATTGCGGCCTTTGCGTTCGGCTCAGACGAATCGGCCAACATCTCGACAATCGCCCTTCCCTGTGGGCTGGGCTTGATGGACTTTAGTGCATCAGGCAGCGGCAATGATTTCATGGCAAGTGCTGCGGCGGCCATCTCAGCGACCGCCGGCACCCAGTCAGCGGGCGAAGCCAGCCACTGCTGCGCAATAGGCATCAACAAATCCTCCGCGCTCGCATGCAGCGTCGCGATGCGGGCACCGTGGCGCGCTGCCTGACGCAGGCGATGGGCAAGCAGCGGTTGATCCTGTCGTAAGAACGCGCCGATCAGCAACGCCCGATCCAACTGGCTGACCTGCGCGAGGCTGAGTCCGAGCGTGGGCACACCGCTGAACTGCTGATCAAAGCCAGCCTGGCCAAGCCGCGGGCGAAAATCAATCGAGTCACTTTTTAGGCCGCGCGTCAGTTGTGCCGCCAACGTCATTTCTTCGAGCGTGCTGTTGGGTGACATCAGCGTGCGCACATGCTGCGGCCCATGCGAGGCAGCCGAACGCAGGGACTGGGCGACCTTCGCGAGGGCCTCTTCCCAGCCAGCCTCATGCCAGCGGCCATCAGCGCCGCGCATCATCGGGCGCGTTAAACGGTCGTGACTATTGAGCCCCTCATAACTAAACCGGTCCCGATCCGAGATCCAGCATTCGTTGATGGCCTCGTTGTCCATTGGAACAATACGCTTGACCTGGTTGTTCTTCGACTGCACCACGATGTTGGCACCGATGCTGTCCAAGGGGCTAATCGAGCGCTTGCGCGAAAGCTCCCAGGTCCGGGCAGAATAACGAAAGGGTTTGCTGGTCAGCGCACCAACGGGACAGACATCGATCATATTTCCGGAAAGTTCACTCTCAATCGCATTGCCCACAAAGGACATGATTTCGGAGTGCTCACCACGGCCGGCCATGCCGAGTTCCATCACGCCGGCAATCTCCTGGCCAAACCGTACGCATCGGGTGCAATGGATGCAGCGGCTCATCTCTTCGGCAGAAATCAGCGGCCCCATGGGCTTATGGAATACCACCCGCTTCTCTTCGGTGTAGCGCGACGCCGATGGGCCATAGCCAACCGCCAAGTCCTGCAGCTGACACTCGCCGCCCTGATCGCAGATCGGGCAATCCAGCGGGTGATTGATCAACAAAAATTCCATCACGCTTTTTTGCGCCGTCTTTGCCTTTGACGAGGCGGTGAAGACCCGCATGCCTGGGGTCACTGGCGTGGCACATGCCGGCAAGGCCTTGGGGGCTTTTTCCACTTCAACCAAGCACATGCGGCAATTGGCCGCAATCGAAAGCTTCTTGTGATAACAGAAATGCGGCACATATAAGCCAAGCCGATTGGCCGCATCCATCACCATGCTGCCCTCAGGCACTTCAACTTTCTGGCCGTCGACTTCGAGTTCAATCATCAGACCGCGTCTCCTACCAGGCATCGCTTGTGCACGATGTGATGTTCAAATTCCGCACGGAAATGCTTCAAAAAGGCTCGCACTGGCATCGCGGCGGCGTCACCCAAAGCGCATATGGTGCGGCCCATAATGTTTCCGGCAACCTCATCGAGCTTGGCCAAGTCCTCTGGGCTGCCCTGGCCCTTTTCGATCCGATTGACCATACGCCATAGCCAGCCAGTGCCCTCGCGGCAGGGAGTGCACTGGCCGCACGACTCTTCATAATAAAAATACGACAAACGCAACAGACACCGAACCATGCAGCGTGTCTCATCCATCACGATGACGGCGCCTGAGCCCAACATCGAACCCGCCTTCGCGATCGCGTCGTAATCCATGTCGGTCGCCATCATGATCTCTGCTGGCAGCACTGGCATTGAGGAGCCGCCAGGAATCACCGCCTTTAAACGCTTGCCATCTCGCATGCCGCCGGCCAGCTCCAGCAGCTTCGCAAACGGCGTGCCCAATGGAATTTCGTAATTGCCAGGCCGCTCCACATCGCCGGAAATGGAAAAGACCTTGGTGCCGCCGTTATTGGGTTTGCCCACTTCGAGGTAGGCCTGGCCGCCATGCCGAATAATCCAAGGCACGGCTGCAAATGTCTCGGTGTTGTTGATCGTCGTGGGCTTACCGTAGAGGCCAAAACTTGCGGGAAACGGTGGCTTAAAGCGCGGCTGGCCCTTTTTGCCTTCTAGTGATTCCAGCAGTGCGGTTTCCTCGCCGCAGATGTAGGCGCCATAGCCGTGGTGGGCCTGCAACTCAAAGGAGAATCCGCTGCTGAGAATATTTTCGCCAATCAATCCCGCCGCGCGTGCTTCATCCAAAGCCTGCTCAAAGCGCTCGTAAACTTCCCAAATTTCACCGTGAATATAGTTATAACCACGCGTCACGCCCATGGCGTAAGCCGCAATCGCCATTCCCTCGATCACGATATGTGGGTTGTAGCGCAGGATGTCGCGGTCCTTGAATGTGCCCGGCTCACCTTCGTCAGAATTGCAAACGAGATACTTCTGAATCGGCAGCTTGGCGGGCATAAAGCTCCACTTCAGTCCAGTCGGAAATCCTGCGCCGCCGCGGCCTCGCAGGCCCGAAGCTTTGATCTCGGCGATGACCTCTTCAGGCTTCATGGTCCGCACGACTTTCTTTAAGGCCTCATAGCCGCCACGCGCAACGTAGTCCTTTAAGCTCCAGCCATCGGGGGTCAGGCCTGCCAAGATTTGTGGCGAGATGTGACGGCCATGAAAGCAGGTATCAATCAACGGAATCTCGGGTGCTCCCACTATCGGCCTCCCTGGGGTCGCGATGTGCTGCTCTGAGCTTCGGACCGCAGCTCATTGAGTAAGGCATCGATCCGATCCTCAGACATCCAGCTGCACATCCGGTGATTGTTGATCAGCATCACGGGCGCATCACCGCAGGCACCCATGCATTCGCCTTCTTTTAAAGTAAAGAGCCCATCTGGAGTGGTCTCATTAAATCCGATGCCCAGCTTTGCTTTGAGTATCTCCGCTGCATGATTGGCGTTGCGCAGCGCGCAAGGAAGGTTGGTGCAGACCGTCAGCTTGAATCGGCCGGTCGGGGTGAGGTCGTACATGTTGTAAAACGTAGCGACTTCATGCACTGCGATTGGTGGCATGCCGAGATAGGCGGCCACTTCGGCCTCGACCTCGGGCGATACCCATCCCACCTCGCGCTGAGCGATGGTCAAAGCCGACATCACCGCGGACTGCCGCTGATCTGCCGGATATTTCGCGATCTCACGGTCAATTTTTTTATAAGCCTCGGCCGACAGCACGGGGCCGCTGGGCCGCTCGGATAACGACAGCTGTACGCTCATCGATCAATTTCCCCAAACACAATATCTTGGGTGCCGATGATGGTCACCACATCGGCAATCATGTGGCCACGCGACATTTCATCGAGCCCCTGCAGATGGGCAAAACCCGGCGCGCGAATCTTCAGCCGATACGGCTTATTGGCGCCATCAGAGACCAAATAGATTCCAAACTCACCCTTGGGATGCTCAACCGCGGCATAGCATTCACCCTCCGGCACATGAAAGCCTTCTGTAAAGAGCTTGAAATGGTGAATCAGCTCTTCCATGTTTGACTTCATATTCAGCCGCGCCGGTGGCGCGACCTTGTGGTTATCGGTCATCACGCTGCCGGGATTTTCCCGCAGCCATTTCACGCACTGGGCAATAATGCGGTTACTCTGGCGCATCTCCTCGACGCGCACCAGATAGCGGTCGTAGCAATCGCCCTCCTTGCCCACCGGAATGTCAAAGTCCATGCGGTCATAGACCTCGTAGGGCTGATGCTTGCGCAAATCCCAGGCGATGCCTGAGCCCCGCAGCATTGGGCCGGTAAATCCCATCTGCTTGGCCCGCTCGGGCGTGACCACGCCAATGCCGACCAGACGCTGCTTCCAAATGCGGTTATCGGTCAGCAGAGTCTCGTACTCATCGACGCAGTTCGGGAAGCGACGAGTGAAGTCTTCGATGAAATCCAGCAGACTGCCCTGCCGGTTTTCATTCAAACGCTGGGCCGCGCCATCGGAGCGCTTACGGTTGGCGATGTATTGGGGCATCTGATCAGGCAGATCACGATACACACCGCCCGGTCGATAGTAAGCCGCATGCATGCGGGCACCGGAGACCGCCTCATAGCAGTCCATCAGATCCTCACGCTCACGAAAAGCGTAGAGAAATACCGCCATGGCGCCGACATCCAGGCCATGGGCGCCAATCCAAAGCAGATGATTCAAAACCCGCGTGATCTCATCAAACATCACGCGGATGTACTGGGCACGCAGTGGCACTTCAACGCCGAGCAGCTTTTCAATGGCCATCACATAAGCATGCTCGTTGGCCATCATCGAGACATAATCCAGCCGGTCCATGTAGGGCACCGACTGTAAAAATGTTTTCTGCTCGGCAAGCTTTTCAGTACCCCGATGCAGCAGTCCGATATGCGGATCGGCCCGCTGGACGACCTCGCCATCGAGCTCGAGCACGAGGCGCAGCACGCCATGGGCCGCCGGATGCTGGGGGCCAAAGTTCAGGGTGTAGTTCTTAATATCTGCCAAGTTCTATCGCTCTATTGCGCAATAAAGCCGCCGTAGTTTTCCTCGCGTCGAACACGCGGCACCTGATCGCGCGGCTCGATGGTCACCGGCTGATAGATGACCCGTTTCTGCTCCGGGTCGTAGCGCATCTCGACATAGCCCGACACCGGGAAGTCTTTGCGAAACGGGTGGCCCACAAAGCCGTAATCCGTCAGGATGCGGCGTAAATCATCATGGCCTTCGAAGACGATGCCGTAAAGATCAAAGGCCTCCCGCTCGTACCATCCGGCCGCAGTCCAGATCGACGTAGCCGAGGCGACCACCGGAAAATCATCATCGGGACAAAAGACCCGTACGCGAAGCCGTTGATTCAGCTCCACCGATAACAAATGCAGCACCACTGCAAACCGCGGGCCCTCATGGCCGCCCTCACGGTAATCCCGATAATCCATGCCACAAAGATCGACCAGCGTATCGAACCGTAACTCGGGCTCATCGCGCAGGCTGCGCAGCACGTCCAGACATTGATCGGCATGCACCGAAACCGTGGTCTCGTCTAAAGCCTGCCAGCAAGAGACGATTCGGCCGGCAAGTCGGCGCTCAATCACGTTTTGCAGTTCAGACATTCGGCTAGCTCCTGGCGATCGTGTTGGTACGCCGAATCTTGTTTTGCAGCTGAATAATGCCGTAGATCAAGGCCTCGGCGGTTGGCGGGCAGCCTGGCACATAGATATCCACCGGCACAATCCGATCGCAGCCTCTCACCACTGAGTAGCTGTAGTGGTAATAGCCGCCACCGTTTGCACAGGAGCCCATCGAGATCACCCAGCGTGGCTCGGGCATCTGATCGTAGACCTTGCGCAGTGCAGGTGCCATTTTGTTGCACAGTGTTCCAGCAACGATCATTAAGTCGGACTGCCGTGGGCTCGGCCGAAAGACAACGCCAAAACGATCCAGGTCGTACCGCGAGGCACCCGCATGCATCATTTCCACTGCACAGCAGGCCAGGCCGAAAGTCATGGGCCACAGCGACCCCGTCCGCGTCCAGTTGATAATGGTGTCGGCCGATGTGGTGAGAAATCCCTGCTTAAAGACGCCGTCAATTGCCATTGCTGGTTTGCCCCTTTATTCCCAATCCAGTGCGCCCTTCATCCACTCGTAGATGAAGCCCAGCACAAGAATGGTCAGAAATAACATCATTGACATAAAACCGAAAAAGCCAATGTCTTTGAGCGCAACAGCCCACGGAAAAAGAAAGGCGATCTCGAGATCAAACAGAATGAATAAGATGGCGACGAGGTAATACCGCACATCGAACTGTAGCCGAGCATCTTCAAAGGCCTCAAAGCCGCACTCATACGGCGAGAGTTTTTCGGCGTCAGGACGGCTCGGGCCCAGCACCTTGCCGACCGACATCGACGCCAGGCCAATGGCCCCGCCGACCAGAATGAACATTAATACCGGTAGGTATTCTTCTAAATTCACGCCTCGTGTTCCCCGGGCAAGTTTTTGTTGTATCTCTTTGGTGCCGACGGCGAGACTCGAACTCGCACAGCTTGCGCCACTGCCCCCTCAAGACAGCGTGTCTACCAATTTCACCACGTCGGCCTTAAAAGCTCCCTAAAACTGAGTCTACCTGACTGCGACAACTTTTTTGATTTCAGCCTACTTTTTGGCTCCCGAATCAGCAGGCGCACCTGGCACCTGCGAGGCCGCAGGCGTACCTGCGGGCGCCGGCGACGCCGGCGGTGCGACAGGCACTTCGGAGGTGTTCTGCATCACGCTTCCCGCGCCTGAAGGTTGGCGGGCCTGTGTTGCCAGATACGACAGCGCAAGGGTCGCAATAAAAAATACTGTGGCAAGAATGGCGGTCGTTCGACTTAAAAAATTCGATGAGCCCGTAGCGCCAAATAAGCTGCCCGATGTGCCCGACCCGAAGGCTGCGCCCATATCTGCGCCCTTACCCTGCTGAAGTAAGACCAAGACAATGACGCCGATCGCCGACAAAACCTGCAGCGTTAACACCAGATTCATCAACCATCCCATAGCCGTTTCCTTTTACTCACCTGACATCGCACAAGCGATCTCGAAAAATTCTTTCGCCTCTAGCGAGGCGCCGCCCACCAGGGCACCATCGATATCCGGCTGAGCCGCCAGGGCCGCTGCCGTAGCCGCCTTTACACTGCCGCCGTAGAGCAGTCGAATCTGCGCTGCGGCCTGCGCGTTAATTTCGGACAGTGTTCTCCGAATGGCCGCATGCATCTCTTGAGCCTGCTCGGGCGCTGCGCTGCGGCCCGTGCCAATCGCCCAAATGGGCTCGTAGGCAAACACTGCATGGCTTAAGAGTGCCTTGGCGTGAAGGGCCTGCGCGACGTGCCGCACCTGCAGACAGACAGACTCCACTGCCTGACCGCTGTCGCGAACCTGAATCGACTCACCCACGCAGATCAAAGGCACCAGGCCTGCATCGGCCAGAGCCACCGCCTTCGCGGCCACCACTGCGTCGGTCTCGGCATGCCGGGCCCGACGCTCTGAGTGCCCAACAATCGAAAACTGGGCTTCAAAGTCCTGCAACATTGCCACCGAGAACTCCCCCGTAAATGCGCCGGAGGTCTCCGCCGAGACGTCTTGGCTGCCCCAGCCCACTGAGTGGCCCGACAGCCGCACCATGCTCTGAAAGAGATAAGGTGCGGGCACGGCAACTGCGCATTGCGCTACCGAGCCGCCAGCATGGTCCTCCAGCAGGCCAAGAAGCCCTGACAACAGGGCTTCATTATCTGAAAGCCCGCCGTTCATCTTCCAGTTGCCAACGACCCACGATGATCGCTGCAATGCAGCAGAGTTTAGCATCAGGCCGCAGGCGTCGTCGCTCCGCCCGGGGCTGGCTCTGCCGCTGCTGGCGCCTCCAGCAGGGCCTTCATGGAGAGTCGCAGACGGCCCTTATCATCCGCCTCAAGGACCTTGACCCGAATGGACTGGCCCTCTTTGAGGTAATCGGAGACCTGATTCACGCGCTCATTGGCAATCTGCGAAATATGCAGCAAACCATCTTTGCCCGGCAGGATGGAAACAATGGCACCAAATTCCAGAAGGCGCAGCACGGTGCCGTCATAGACCTTGCCCACCTCGACCTCGGCAGTGAGTTCTTCAATCCGCTTTTGCGCCGCCCGCGCGGCATCGGCTGTTGTCGCGGCAATCGTAATCGAACCGTCTTCCGAGATGTCGATCGTGGTACCGGTCTCTTCTGTGATGGCGCGAATGGTTGCGCCGCCCTTGCCGATCACATCACGGATACGTTCCGGATTGATCTTCATGGTGTAGAGACGCGGCGCAAACTCAGAGAGCTCCTCTCGCGCGTGATCCAGGGTGGCCTTCATTTTTCCGAGAATGTGCATGCGGCCATCGCGGGCCTGCGCCAGGGCAACCTGCATGATTTCTTTGGTAATGCCCTGGATCTTGATGTCCATCTGCAGCGCTGTCACGCCCTGCTCTGTGCCGGCGACCTTGAAATCCATATCGCCTAAGTGATCCTCGTCTCCGAGAATGTCGGTCAGCACAGCAAATCGGCCACCCTCTTTGATGAGACCCATCGCAATGCCCGCCACATGGGCCTTCAGCGGCACGCCTGCATCCATCAACGCCAGACATCCGCCGCAGACCGAGGCCATCGATGAAGAGCCGTTGGACTCAGTAATTTCGGAGACCACGCGCATGGAGTAGGCGAACTCTTCCGGGCTGGGCAGCACGGCGACTAAGGCCCGCTTGGCCAGCCGGCCGTGGCCGATCTCGCGACGCTTAGGGGATCCGACACGGCCCGTCTCACCGGTGGCAAACGGCGGCATGTTGTAGTGAAGCATGAAGCGATCACGGTACTCACCGGCCAAAGCATCGATAATTTGCTCATCACGCGTGGTGCCCAGCGTGGCCACCACCAGGGCCTGCGTTTCACCACGCGTAAAAAGCGCTGTGCCGTGGGTTCTCGGCAAGACGCCAGTGCGAATTGAAATCGGCCGCACCGTCCGCGTATCGCGTCCATCGATGCGGGGCTCACCGTTCAGAATCTGCGAACGCACCACATTGGCCTCAATCGAGAACAACGTCTCGGAGACGAGGTTGCCATCCACGGATTTGCCCGCGGCTGCAGACTCCTCGGCGATCTTCGTTTCGATCTCGGCGTAAATGGTTTTGAGCTTCTGGGAGCGCTCCTGCTTGTTGCGCATGCCATAGGCTTCGCGAAGCGGCGCCTCCGCTAGGGATTTCACTCGGGAAATCAAGGCCTCGTCCTTCTCGGCAGGCTTCCAGTCCCACTCGGGCTTTCCGGCCTTTTCCACCAAGCGATTGATCGCGGCAATTGCGAGCCGGCCCTGCTCATGACCAAACACAACGCCACCGAGCATGACCTCTTCGGACAGCTGCTGCGCCTCGGACTCCACCATCAGCACCGCGGACTCGGTGCCCGAGACCACGAGGTCCATCTGCGAGACCTTCAGTTGCGAGGCCGTGGGATTGAGCACGTACTGGCCATCGATATAGCCAACGCGGGCTGCACCGATTGGGCCGTTAAACGGCACACCTGAGATGGCCATTGCAGCCGAAGCGCCAATCATCGCGGGAATATCGGGATCGATCTCTGGGTTGAGCGACAGCACGGTACAGACCACCTGCACCTCGTTGTAAAAGCCATCGGGAAACAGCGGCCGCAGGGGGCGATCAATGAGTCGGCAGGTCAGGGTTTCTTTTTCGGATGGACGGCCCTCACGCTTGAAAAATCCCCCGGGAATTTTTCCCGCTGCGTAAGTCTTCTCCATGTAATCGACCGTCAGGGGGAAAAAATCCTGGCCGGGTTTGGCGCTCTTGGCGGCAACGACCGTCGCCAAGACGATCGTGTCTTCGACATTCACAATCACCGCGCCCGAGGCCTGGCGGGCGATCTCGCCCGTTTCTAAAATGACCTTGTGCTGGCCGTACTGAAACTCTTCTTTTGCAATATTGAACACGACGCTTCCTTCTCTCAGTCAACATTCATTTCGATAAATCGGCCACAAAAAATGCCCGCGCGGCAAAACCGGGCAGGCATTTTCTTTGGGGTTTGCATCAGACGGGGCAGCGGAATCGCAGGGCGTTGAGTCCCAACCTTATTTCCGCAGGCCCAGACGCTCGATCAGGGTCCGATAGCCCTGAACATCGGTGCGCTTTAGGTAGTCCAGAAGCTTTCGACGCCGGCTCACCATCTTCAGCAGGCCACGACGGGAGTGGTGGTCTTTTGCATGGTTTTTAAAATGGTCGGTGAGGTCATTGATGCGGGCTGTTAAGAGCGCGACCTGTACCTCAGGACTTCCGGTGTCGTTTTTGGCGCGCTGGTACTGCGCCATGATTTCAGGCTTATTTAACGTGGCGACGGGCATGTGGATCTCCTGTAGATGCCTTGGGACTTGCGGCCGGGCCTGCCAGGGCCCGCCGTGCTGGGGTCGCTTTTCAGCAACCCCTTGAATTATAAAGGAAATTTACCCCGCAAGCCAGGGCCTCAGGGCTGACCGCTGGACTTATCGATCAGACGAGCTGCGGATTGAGCTTCTCGGCCCGGCTCTCCAGCTTATTTAAGGCATTCAGGTAGGCCTTGGCCGATGCAACCACGATGTCCGGATCCGCCCCCACGCCATTGACGATCCGTCCGGCCTTGGAAAGCCGCATGGTCACCTCGCCTTGGGACTGGGTGCCCGTGGTGATCGCGTTCACCGAAAACAGCAGCAGCTCCGAGCCGCTGCCGACCCGGGACTCGATCGCATTGACAGTGGCATCGACCGGGCCGTTGCCCTGGCCTTCAGCCGCAATCTCTTCGCCTTGGACCGAGAACACCACCCGCGCCTGAGGGCGCTCCCCAGTCTCTGAGCGCTGAGAAAGCGACAAAAATCGATAACGCTCCTGGGCGTGCTCCAGCGACTCGCCTGAAACCAGGGCCTGAAGGTCTTCGTCAAAGATCTCGGACTTTCGATCGGCCAGGTCCTTAAAACGGCTAAAGGCCTCATTGAGTTCCTGCTCAGAATCAAACTCAATGCCCAAATCGGTGAGCCGCTGCTTGAAGGCATTACGGCCCGACAGCTTGCCCAGCGAAATCTTGTTGGCAGACCAGCCCACATCCTGTGCCCGCATGATTTCGTATGTCTCACGATGCTTTAAAACACCGTCTTGATGAATGCCGGACTCATGGGCGAACGCATTTGCGCCGACCACGGCCTTGTTGGGCTGCACGGGATAGCCCGTAATCTGCGATACCAGCCGAGAGCTGGCCACAATCTGGGTAGTATCAATCTGAGTATCGCACTTGAAAATGTCCTGGCGGACCTTGACCGCCATGACGATCTCTTCGAGGCTGGCGTTGCCAGCCCGCTCACCAAGGCCGTTGATCGTGCACTCCACCTGACGGGCGCCATTGAGCACTGCCGATAAGGAATTAGCGACTGCCATGCCCAGATCGTTATGGCAGTGGGCCGACCAGACCACGCGATCAGCGCCCGGGGTGCGCGCGATCAGCTGATGAAACCACTCGCCAATCACGCCGGGCACGCTGTAGCCCACCGTATCCGGCACATTGATGGTCTTGGCGCCCGCCTGAATCACCTCACCGAAGATGCGCACAAGAAAATCAAGGTCGCTGCGAATCGCATCTTCTGCAGAGAACTCCACATCATCGGTGTATTCTCGCGCCAGCCGAACGCCCTGCACCGCCGCCTCCACGACTTGATCGGGATGCATGCGCAGCTTTTTTTCCATGTGGATTGGGCTTGTCGCAATGAAGGTATGGATTCGGCCCTTGGCAGCAGGACGAATTGCTTCACCAGCTGCGCGAATATCTTTCTCCGAAACTCGCGCCAGCGAGCAGACTGTGCTGGACTTGATGGTTTCCGCAATGGCGCGAATCGCATCGAAATCCCCAGGGCTCGAAGCGGCAAAGCCCGCCTCAATCACGTCGACCCGAAGCCGCTCTAGCTGCCGGGCGATACGAATCTTTTCATCCTTGGTCATTGATGCGCCTGGGCTCTGCTCCCCGTCGCGTAAGGTAGTGTCGAAAATAATCAATCGGTCAGTCATATCGCGGTGTCCTTTGCGGTCCTAGTCGTCCCAGACGCAACGCATTTCCAAGCGCATCGCCAGGGCTGTTATCTCTTTGGGGGGTCTGACGATTATTTTTCCGGCGCAGACCATGCCGGTGGGGGTCGAGAGTTAGCGCCCGAGGCGCAGTCGACCTAGGGGGCGAAGTAGAAGAAGGGTGAAACCACAATTCAAGGATTGCATGGCGAAGACTATAAATCTTTTTGATCAGACTCTGCAAATACCTCGACCTTCTCCCCGCGGGCCTTTCGCCAAAAAAACAACAGCCAGCCGGAGAGCCCATAGGCCAGCATCAGCAAAAACAACAGGCTGGGAGGATCCTGAGAAATCAGCACCAGACCCAGAGCGACCAGAAAAATCATGGCGTAGGGGACACTGCGTCGGAGATTGAGATCTTTGAAGCTGTAAAACGGTACGCTGGAAACCATCGACAGGCCCGCATAGACCGCGACTGCCCAGGAGACCCAGCGTAAATCCGCAGCGGAATAATCGATCCATCGGGTCTCACGAAGATCTGTTGCTACCCAGACTAGCCCTGCAAGCAATGCGGCGGCGGCCGGGCTCGGCAGCCCCTGAAAAAATCGCTTATCGACAATTGTGATGTTGGTATTGAAGCGGGCCAGTCGCAATGCGGCACCCGCGACATAAACAAAGGCAGCAAGCCAGCCAAACTTCCCCAGGCTCTGCAAAGACCACATATAAATAATCAACGCGGGGGCCGCGCCAAAGGCCACCATATCCGCGAGGCTGTCGTATTGGGCGCCAAAATCCGAGGTGGTGTTGGTCAGCCGGGCCACGCGCCCATCCAGGCTGTCGAGCACCATGGCCACAAAGATCGCAATCGCTGCCTCAGTAAATCGGCCATGCATGGCCTGCACAATGGCGAAAAATCCCGCAAACAGGCAGCCCGTCGTGAACAGATTGGGCAGTAGGTAGATACTGGTGCGGCGTCGTGGCAGTCGTTGATTCATGATGGCTTTACTTGCGATCCGATCCCAATTCAGCCGCCGGCCATCGGCACATTACCAGCGGGCCAGGGCAGTTGAGTGGGCGTAGACCTTGTCTCCCACGGAGACTAACGCCTGCGTGCCGGGCGGGCAATAGACATCCACCCGCGAACCGAAACGGATAAAGCCATAGCGGGCGCCCCGCAAAAGGCTGTCTCCTGGCTTGACGTAAGAAAGAATTCTGCGGGCCACCAAGCCGGCAATCTGGATACAGGTGAGGCGCCGGCCCTGTGGATCCTCGATCACCATGGCACTGCGCTCGTTTTGTTCAGACGCCTTATCAATTGCCGCATTAAAAAAAGCGCCTGGAAAATATTGCACATCCATGACGCGGCCCTGAATCGGCGCGCGGTTGGAGTGCACATTAAACACATTCATAAAGACACTGATCTTTAGCGAATCCTGGCCAGTGATTGGGTCAATGGCCTTCCCCACGACGACGATACGGCCATCGGCCGGCGATGTAATCAGGCCTTCACCGACCGGTGGCGTGCGCGCAGGGTCGCGAAAAAACTGGACGACAAAAACCGCAACCAGCCACAGCAAAACAGCAGCCACAGTCCAGTCAAGCCAAGTGGCGACAAGGGCCAGGCCGACCGTGAGGCCTACAAATGGCCAGCCCTCCCGGGCAATGATCGGATGGGGATAAAGACGAACGTCGTCTGCGGCCATCAGTTACGCGACTGATCCACCAACCGGTTGGCCTTGATCCAAGGCATCATGGCCCGAAGTTTTTCGCCAACTTGCTCAATCGGATGCTGCGCGGTCAGACGGCGACGCGATAAGAGCGTCGGTGCGCCTGCGCGATTCTCGAGAATGAATTCCTTTGCATATTCGCCAGTCTGGATTCGGGTCAGGGCCTCGCGCATCGCCTGCTTGGTCTGCTCCGTCACGACCTTGGGGCCTGTCACGTATTCGCCAAACTCTGCGTTATTGGAAATCGAATAGTTCATGTTGGCAATTCCGCCTTCGTAGATCAGGTCCACGATGAGTTTGAGCTCATGCAGGCACTCAAAGTAGGCCATCTCCGGAGCGTAACCGGCCTCAACCAAGGTCTCAAAGCCCGCCTTAATTAGTTCGACCGTGCCGCCACACAGCACGGCCTGCTCACCAAACAGATCGGTCTCGGTCTCCTCGCGGAAGTTGGTCTGAATGATGCCGGCCTTGCCGCCGCCAATGGCGCTCGCATACGACAGCGCGATGGCGCGGGCATTGCCCGTCTTGTCTTGATGGATCGCGATCAGACAGGGCACACCGCCGCCCTGGGCATAGGTGGAGCGCACCGTGTGGCCGGGGGCCTTGGGCGCAATCATGATCACATCCAAATCGGCGCGGGGCGAGACCTGGCCGTAGTGCACATTAAACCCGTGGGCAAACGCAAGCGCCGCATTTTGCTTAATTACCGGTGCAATCTCTGCTGCGTAGACTGCGCCAATCTGCTCGTCGGGCATCAGCAGCATGACGACATCAGCATCTTTGACCGCATCTTTAATCTCCGCCGCTTTCAGTCCCGCTTTTTCAACTTTCGTCCAGCTGGGTCCACCTTTGCGAACGCCGACCACCACATTGCAGCCGCTATCGTTTAAGTTTTGGGCATGGGCATGGCCCTGCGAGCCGTAGCCGATGATGGCGATTTTTTTGCCTTTGATGAGCGCCAGGTCGGCGTCTTTGTCATAGAAAACATTCATGTTGTATTCCTTGTCGAAATAAAGAATGGCCGCTAAGCCTTAAGCACCCGATCTCCACGGGCAATGCCGGAGCAGCCCGTTCTCACGGTCTCCAGGATGCTGCCTTCCTCGAGGGCCTCGATAAAGGCATCCAACTTACTGCTGTCACCGGTGAGTTCCACGGTGTAGGTTTTCTCGGTGACATCAATGATGCGACCACGAAAAATATCGGCCATTCGCTTCATTTCTTCGCGCTCTTTGCCTACTGCCCGAACTTTGATCAGCATCAGCTCCCGCTCGATGTAAGGATTCTCGATCAGGTCGACGACCTTGACCACCTCCACCAGGCGATTCAAATGCTTTGTGATCTGCTCGATCGTGTCATCGGATCCGACGGTCGAAATGGTCATACGCGAGAGGGACTGATCTTCGGTGGGCGCCACCGTGAGGGTCTCAATGTTGTAAGCGCGGGCCGAGAAGAGGTCGACCACACGCGATAACGCACCGGGCTCGTTTTCCAGAAGAATTGAAATGATGTGTCTCATATCGAGCTCCTAGAGGTCTTCGGAGCCGAGCAGCATCTCCGTCAGCCCTTTTCCGGTTTGCACCATCGGCCAGACGTTTTCTTCTTGATCGGTGATGAAGTCCATGAACACCAAACGATCTTTCATGTTAAACGCCTCGCGTAAAGCGGGCTCCACATCGGCTGGCTTGTGAATCTGCATGCCGACATGGCCGTAGGCCTCGGCAAGTTTCACAAAGTCTGGCAGTGAATCCATATACGACTCGGCGTAGCGGCTCTCGTATTCAATCTCTTGCCACTGCCGCACCATGCCGAGATAGCGATTATTCAGGTTCACAACCTTCACCGGCAGACGGTATTGCTGGCAGGTG
The DNA here is from genome assembly GCA_018970545.1 of Betaproteobacteria bacterium. Classification (GTDB taxonomy): domain Bacteria; phylum Pseudomonadota; class Gammaproteobacteria; order Burkholderiales; family Burkholderiaceae_A; genus Lacustribacter. The sequence continues at coordinate 47,648 of JAGWWC010000004.1, forward strand.
GAGAGTTCTTGGATACACATTTGTATCGAACCCTCGCCTGTGATGCAGGCCACTTCCGCTTCCGGATGGGCCAGCTTGACGCCCATCGCATAGGGAAGGCCCACGCCCATCGTGCCAAGGCCCCCCGAGTTGATCCAACGGCGGGGATAGTCAAACTTGTAATACTGGGCAGCGAACATCTGATGCTGGCCGACGTCTGAGGTTACAAAGGCCTCGCCCTTCGTGACCTCCCAGAGCTTTTCCACCACATACTGCGGCTTGATGACATCACCATTTTGTTTGTAGCGCAGGCAATCCCGCTTGCGCCATTCTTCGATCTGGGCCCACCAGGGTGCGATTGCCTTGCGATCCGGGCCGTGGCCCGCGGCAATCGCTTCTTTGATCTGCGCCAGCATTTCGCGCATGACCTCACCCACCTCACCCACAATGGGCACATCCACCTTCACGCGCTTGGAGATGGAAGACGGATCAATGTCGACATGGATGATTTTCCGTGGATTCTGAGCGAAGTGTTTGGGGTTGCCAATCACACGATCATCAAATCGAGCACCAATACCCACCAAGACATCGCAATGCTGCATGGCCATGTTGCACTCATAAGTGCCGTGCATGCCCGGCATGCCAAGAAACTTCGAATCGGTGGCGGGATAGGCGCCGAGGCCCATCAGCGTGTTGGTGCAAGGATAGCCAAGTAAGTCCACCAGTTCACGCAGTTCCTTCGAGGCGTTGCCGAGAATAATTCCACCGCCGGTGTAAATCATCGGCCGCTCGGCTGACAAAATTAACTGCACCGCCTTTTTAATCTGACCCGAATGGCCTTTCACCACGGGGTTATAGGAGCGCATGGTGACTTCTTTGGGATAGTCGAACTTACAACGATTACGGGTAATGTCCTTTGGGATGTCCACGAGCACTGGCCCCGGCCGGCCGGTGCGGGCCAGGTGAAAGGCTTTCTTGATGGTGATGGCCAAATCTTTGACGTCTTTGACAAGAAAATTGTGTTTCACACACGGCCGTGTGATGCCAACGGTGTCGCACTCTTGGAATGCATCCAAGCCAATTGCATGGGTCGGAACCTGGCCGGAGAGGATCACCATGGGGATGGAGTCCATAAAGGCAGTCGCGATGCCCGTGACTGCGTTGGTCACTCCAGGTCCGCTGGTCACCAGGGCCACGCCAACACTTTCCGTCGAGCGTGCATAGGCGTCTGCAGCATGGACGGCCGCCTGCTCGTGGCGCACCAGGATGTGCTTGAATTTGTCTTGCTTGTAAATCTCGTCGTAAATGTAGAGGACGGCCCCGCCGGGGTATCCGAAGATGTGGTCTACCTGCTCTTCATGCAGGCAGCGCACGACGATTTCTGCGCCAGTAATTTCCATAGGTTGGTGGTCCTATCAAGATCCAGTGATCCTTACCCGCCGGCACCACCCACGCTCCGGTGGGGAGTCGGCGATGCAGGCCTTGAGCAAGGGCTTTGAGTTGACGGATCGCCGTTGCCGACTCTTGTGAAGCCGGTACCGGCAAGGTCAAGCCTGCTAATTTAACATACCCATTATGGACACCAAGGCCCTGGAGGGCTTTCTCGCGGCGGTCGAACGCCGTGCATTTCGCATCGCAATGCTCGGCGTTCGCAATGAGGATGTTGCCCTGGATCTGGTGCAGGAGGCCATGATGCGGCTGGCCGAGAAGTACGCGAACCGAGGCCCGGATGAGTGGCCAATGCTGTTTCAGCGGATTCTGCAAAATGCCATCCTGGACCACCATCGACGGCAAAAGGTCCGCCGAGCCTGGGTGACGCTCTTCGGCGACATGCGGCCAAAGGGAGATGAGGACGCCGATTCGGGGCTGGAGCTCGATGAGGCCGACCTGATGCCGGACGAGCAGGCTGACGGCCCAGAGCAGAGCCTGGCCCGGAAAAAGCTCCGGCAGCACCTGGAATCGGCAATTGCTGCACTGCCGATTCGTCAACAACAGGCCTTCCTGCTGCGTTATTGGGAGGGACTGGACATTACGCAAACCGCCCAGGCAATGGGCTGCTCCGAGGGCAGCGTGAAGACCCACTGCTTTCGGGCAGTCAAGGCCCTGGGCGAATCGGTCGCGTTTTTAAAGCCAGAGTTGAAAGACTAAAGACAATGAGCCAACTGATTTACAGAATTCGGCAAGCGCTTCGACAAAGCGAGCAGGACCTTCCGCCCGAGGTGGCGCACGGCCTGGCGCGGGCCCGGCATGCGGCCGTAAGCCGGGCTGAATCGCGTCGTCTTCACGGAGTCTTTCCGCTCGCACCCGGCGCCCTATTGGCCTCCCGCCAAATTTGGGGCATGGGGGCGGCGGCGGCCAGCATCCTTGCGGTCGTGGTCGGGCTGGGTCTCGCGGAGGAGCAGTCCTTTGAACGAAATATTGGCCGAATCGCCGCAATTGATGAGCGGGTCATGCTAGACCGCCTTCCGGTACAGGCTTACCTGGATATCGGCTTTCTTGCCTTCCAAGAAGAAACCTTGAGCGAATCCGCCTCCGGCATTACGGTGGCCTCACTGAGCCATCAGGCAGGAGCGGCCATTCGTCGATTTTGGACCCCGGATGCCCTGTTTCGCGGCCAGTCCACTCAGGGCCTGGCCTGGAGCAAACTCACCTCATCGCAGCGCGAGGCCCTTGCCCCACTGGAATCCAATTGGCCTGAGATGGAAGAGCATCGCCGCCGCAAATGGGTAAAGATCGCCGATCGGTTCCACCAGTTGAGTGCCGAGCAACAAGCAACTGCCCAAGAGCGCATGCTGGAGTGGGCCTCACTGCCCGCCTCAGATCGCCGGCAGGCCCGCGCGGCATTCGGCGGCGTTACGGAGGTCATCGCTGAAGATGTCCGCGTCATGAAGTGGAACGAATACCAAAAGCTGAGCCCACAGGAAAAACAGCGCTTAATCGAACTCGCGCAGCAAAAAGTTGCCCAGGCCGGCACGCCCAATGACTCCTCAGGACTGACCGCAACGCCATCGGAAACCGCGCGTTCTGCTCTTGCTTCTCGGCCCGCCAAGCCGCTCTCCCAGTAGGGATTGGACACCCCGGCATCAGCCTCCGTTTGGAGGCGGTTCATGGCCATGGTCTATGAGGCCCTCTTGCTTTTTGGGCCGCTGCTGGTTCTGGTCTTTGTCTACTCTTTTGTCGTGGATTTCAGTGACCGAGGGAACCCCGATCTGGCCGCCATCAAGCGCATTGGCCTGCAGCTCATCATCGCAGCAGCGTTGTTGCTGTACTTTGCCTGGAGCTGGACCAATGGCCGTTGCACTCTTCCCATGCAAACACTGGGCCTTAAGTTGACCACCACGACCGGAGACCACTTAAGCGCCCGTATGGCTGTCGCGCGTGCGCTGCTGGCGATGCCCAGCGTACTGTTCGGGGTGGGTTTTCTTTGGGCGATCTTTGATCGCGACTCACAGACGCTGCATGATCGGCTAGCGGGAACGCGGCTGATTTACGTTCCCGTCAACAAAGTCATCTGAAAGCGCGAGGCCTCGCCTCGAGTCACCGATTAATGCACCACCCGATCAAACGAGAGTTCGCCGTCTTTGAAGTCGACCGGAATCACATCCTTGGGGCCAAATCTTCCTTCAAGGATTAAGCGCGCAATCGGATTTTCAAGCCGCTGCTGGATAGCACGCTTCAGCGGCCGCGCACCAAAGAGCGGATCAAAGCCCACCTTGGCAATTTCATCGAGTGCGGCATCCGAGACCTCCAGACGCATCTCACGCTCAGCCACCCGGCCTTCGAGATAACGCAGCTGAATTTTTGCGATATCGCGGATGTGCCGCGCATCGAGCGCGTGGAAGACCACGATCTCATCGATCCGGTTGATGAATTCAGGACGAAAGTGGACCCTGACCTCGCCCATCACGGCTTCCTTGATTTCAGCCGCAGGTGCACCCGACATGCGCTGAATTTCCGGGGAGCCGAGGTTCGAGGTCATCACAACAACCGTATTGCGAAAATCAACCGTCCGGCCCTGACCATCCGTGAGCCGGCCATCATCCAGGACTTGCAATAGGACATTGAAAACATCTGGATGGGCCTTTTCCACTTCGTCAAGAAGAATCACGCTGTAGGGCTTACGTCGCACAGCCTCAGTTAGGGTGCCGCCCTCTTCATAGCCCACATAGCCCGGAGGTGCACCGATTAAGCGTGATACCGAGTGTTTTTCCATAAACTCGCTCATATCAATGCGCACCATCTGCTCTTCGGAATCAAACAAAAACTGGGCCAGGGCCTTGCAGAGCTCGGTCTTGCCGACTCCGGTGGGGCCAAGAAACAGAAATGAGCCGTAGGGCCGATTGGGATCCGACAGTCCCGCCCGGGAGCGTCGGATGGCATCAGCCACCAAGGAAACCGCCTCCTCCTGGCCGACCACACGTTGATGCAGCTGGCCTTCCATGGCGAGCAATTTCTCGCGCTCGCCCGTCATCATTTTTGATACTGGGATTCCGGTCGCACGCGAGACGACCTCAGCGATCTCTTCAGCGCCAACCTGTGTGCGCAGCAGTCGTGGCCGCACCGTCTGCCCCGCAGCGCGGGCATCGGCGGCTTTGAGCCGCGCCTCAAGCTCGGGCAATTTGCCGTACTGCAGCTCCGAAACCTTCTGCCAGTCGCCTTTGCGGGTATACGCCTCAATCTCGTGACGAATCTGATCAATCTCCTCTTTGATCGACTGGGCACCCTGCACCGCTGCCTTTTCGGCCTTCCAGACCTCCTCTAAATCCGCAAGCTCGCGCTCTAAGCGGGCGATTTCCTGCTCGATCAGGTCGAAACGTCGTTTGGAGGCCTCATCCTTTTCTTTGCGAACGGCTTCGCGCTCAATCTTGAGCTGGATCAAACGCCGATCCAGCTTATCCATCGACTCTGGCTTGGAATCAATTTCCATCTTGATTCGTGAGGCCGCCTCATCGATCAAATCAATCGCCTTGTCCGGCAAAAAGCGATCCGTGATGTAGCGGTGCGACAGCTCTGCGGCCGCCACAATGGCCGGATCCGTAATGTCCACGCCGTGGTGAAGCTCGTAGCGCTCTTGCAGGCCCCGCAGGATCGCAATCGTGGCCTCCACACTCGGCTCATCGACCAACACCTTTTGAAACCGTCGCTCAAGGGCGGCATCCTTCTCGATGTACTTGCGATACTCATCAAGCGTGGTGGCGCCAATACAGTGCAGCTCTCCACGGGATAACGCGGGCTTGAGCATATTGCCGGCGTCCATTGCGCCTTCGGCCTTGCCCGCTCCGACCATGGTGTGAATCTCATCGATGAACACAATCGGGTGTCCACTGGGATGGCTCTCGGCCATCTGGGCAATATCTTTGAGCACTGCCTTTAGCCGCTCTTCAAACTCACCGCGATACTTTGCGCCCGCAAGTAGCGCCGCCATATCCAGGGTGAGCACGGATTTTCCTTTCAACCCTTCCGGCACTTCACCATTGACAATGCGCTGGGCTAGGCCTTCAACGATTGCGGTCTTGCCCACGCCCGGCTCACCGATCAGCACAGGATTGTTTTTGGTTCGACGCTGCAGGATCTGAATGCAGCGACGAATTTCATCATCCCGGCCGATGACAGGATCCAGCTTTCCTCGTGCGGCCCGCTCTGTCAGATCGATGCAGTATTTTTTCAAAGACTCCCGCTGGCTTTCAGCCTCCGCGGAGTTCACTGACTGGCCACCGCGGACTGCCTGAATCGCCAGCTCAAGATTTTTTCTTGTGAGCCCGCTGTCGCGCAGCAGCCTGCCCGCAATCCCTTTGTCATCCGCAAGCGGCAACAAAAATAGCTCGCTGGCAATGAACTGATCACCCCGACTTTGGGCCTCACGATCCGTCAAATTAAAAAGCTTTACCAGCTCTGATCCAACGGTCACCTGGCCCTCAGGCTTGGAGACCTTGGGCAGCCCTTCCAGCCCCGTATTGACTGACTGGCTGAGTTTTTGGAGGTTGGCGCCGGCACGCGCCAATAAGGATCGTGTGGCGCCTTCCTCCTGGCCCAGTAAGGCGGCCAAGACATGCAGGGGTTCGAGCGTGGGGCTGTCATAGCCCACCGCAAGGCTCTGGGCATCGGCTAAGGCCTGCTGAAAGGCCGTGGTGAGTTTGTCGGTTCTCATGGTCAGATTTCATCCAATTCTGGTGTGGCTGCCGCCACGTCTGACAAGGAGTTGGGGGCGTTGCCCGCGGAATTCAAGTCATCCGGCCTTAAAGGGGCTACGGGCCTCGAGCTCATCCACATAGGCCTCGACCCCGCGCGACTCACGTTGCAGAAATCTCGCGACGGCGTCACCGAAGGCCGGTTCACTCAGCCAATGGCCTGAAAATGTCCTAACCGGAGTAAAGCCGCGGGCCAGCTTGTGTTCGCCCTGCGCGCCCCCTTCAAACCGCTGCAGGCGCTGCGCAATGGCCCATTGAATCGGCGCGTAGTACGCGACCTCGAAATGCAAGCAGTCCACCCGTTCAATCGCCCCCCAATAACGGCCGTACAGAACCCCCGCATCGCGAATAAAAAATGATGCCGCAATCGGCCGATCATTGCGCTGGGCAATACACACCACCACCGACTCGGGAAGCACATCCAAAAGATGTTCAAAAAAGTTCATCGAAAGATAGGGGGTCGAATGATGCTCACGATACGTCTGGTCGTAGCAGCGATAGAAAAAGGCAAGCTCCTCTACCGCAAGATCGCCCCCTTCAACCATGCGGGTCTGAACGCCCTGCTGCTGCACTTTGCGACGCTCTGCCCGAATCTTTTTTCGCTTCGGCTGCGCCAAAGCGGCCAAGTAATCCTCGAAACTGGAGTAGCCCGGGTTATGCCAATGAAACTGGACGCCTTCACGAATCAGCCAGCCCTCTTCCTGAAGCGCCTGAAGATCTTCGGCCGACGCAAAAAGCACATGGGCAGACGACAAACCCATGGATTGCGCTTGGCTGCGAATGGCAATCAGCAGCTGTCGCCGAAGTGCCAACTGGTCCGGAGCAGCCAATAAGCGCGATCCCACAATCGGCGAAAACGGACTGGCCACCACGAGCTTGGGGTAGTAGTTCAGCCCCGCTCTGCTGTAGGCATCGGCCCATGCCCAATCAAAAACATACTCGCCGTAGGAGTGGCCCTTCAGATAAACGGGGGCCGCGCCCACGATGCGGCCGTCTGAGTCCAGGGCCGTTAAAGGCAACGGCTGCCAGCCGGTCTTCGCGTTCGTGCACTCCGTGTGCTCAAGGGCGCTCAGAAACTCCCAGCGCAGAAATGGCGTCGGCTGCGACTGGCCCGCGAGCAGCCCATTCCACTGGCGCAGGTCAACTTCATTAAAACTTCCGCAATGCCGCAGCTCAAGATCCACTGATCATTACCAGCGCTTGAGTGCTTCCTCGTCGGCGTCTCGGGCAGAGACCCAACGGCTTCCTGCGTCGAGCTCTTCTTTTTTCCAGAACGGGGCCCGGGACTTTAAGAAGTCCATCACAAATGCGCAGGCCGCAAGGGCTGCCTCCCGATGGGCACTGGCCGCCCCCACCCAAACGATTTCATCAGCAGGCCGCAGAGGGCCGATGCGATGAATCACCGAGACCGCATACAGCGGCCAGCGCTGTCGTGCGTCATCGATGATTTCGGCAATCGCGGACTCCGTCATACCGGGATAGTGCTCGAGATTGAGTACTTTGACTGCGTCGCCCTCGTTTAAGTCACGCACCGTGCCAATAAAACTTGCGACAGCGCCCACGCGGTAATCCAATCGTCCATCCGTGCCAGTCCGCAACAGCCGCGTCTGCAGACCAACATCAAAGGCCTCTCGCTGAATTTGAATGCCGATGCGGCAGTCGGATTCGGTCGTCATGACGCCTTAGCCTCCCGTAACCGGCGGAAAAAATGCGACCTCATCGCCCTCGGAGATTCTGTCGTTCTCGCCCGCCATACGCTGATTGATCGCGCCCCGCACAGCACGCTTTTGATCCAAGGCCTCCGCCCAGGCCGGGCCCCGCAGCTGCAGGTGGCCACGCAGTTCTGCAAGCGATTGCGTCTGCTCTGGCAGATCAATCCACTCGTCTTCGACGCCGGTCTGCTCCCGCAGTGATGCAAAAAGACGAAGACGAATCCTCATGGTCACGCAATCCTAGAAAAAATGGTCGTATTAATCGAAGAGCTCAGTGTAGGGAATAAACCGAACGCTTTCACCCGTCCGCACCGGGGTTGAAGCCGGTATTTCCACCAAGCCTGCAGACTCAGTCACTGATGACAACACCGATGAATTCTGCCGCGGGTGGATATGCGCAGTACCCTGCGCATCCAGCCAGCCCCGCAGATATTCCAGGCGGCTATCGGGCTGGGGCCAATCAAAAGCCGCCGGCCGCCTTGATCCGATCGGTGGGCGCACCCGAGCGCCCGCCAGCGTCAGTAGGGCCGGTCGGATCAATAAGCAAAAGGTGACCCAGGCAGCGACGGGGTTTCCGGGCATGCCCATAAACACCGCCTCACCCAACCGTCCGAATGCAAATGGTTTTCCGGGCTTGATGGCAACCCTCCACAAATCAAGCGTTCCCAATGCCGAGATCGCCGACTTGATGTGATCCTCTTCACCTACTGATACGCCACCACAGGTCAACAAGGCATCGCACTGGCTTGCGGCCTGCTGCAAACGATCGCGTGTAACGGAAGACTGGTCAGGCAGGCAGCCCATATCGATTGGTATGCAGCCCGCCCCCTGCACGAGGGCCAGAATCATCCTGCGATTGCTGTCGTAAATTTGGCCAAACGACAGGGGCTCGCCCGGCTGCCGCAGCTCATCGCCCGATGAAAATACCGCCACTCGCAGCCTGCGCATCACTGACACTCGGGCCAGACCGACCGACGCGCACAGGCCAATGTCAGCTGCCGATAAGCGTCGGCCCTTCTCCAAAATCACTTGGCCACAATGAAGATCACCGGCCTTCGGCCGAATGTTCTGTCCAGGCGCTACCGGCTGCAGCAGTCGAATACTGTGCTCATCTTCGATGGCTGTCTGCTCCTGCATCACCACCGCATTTGCACCTGATGGAATGGCTGCGCCAGTGAAAATTCGGGCTACCGTGCCGGGTGCCAATGGGCTTCCCGGATGACCAGCAGCAATGCGTTGCGAGATCGGCAAGGGCCCCAGCGCATTGTTCATTTCCACCGCAACACCCGCATACCCATCCATCTGGCTATTGTCATAAGCGGGCACATCAATGGGCGAAGTGATGTCGCTGGCCAACACCCGGCCTGCGCAATCCGCGACCGGCAGGGACTCTGTCTCCCGCACGGGCGTTACTGAGTTGAGCAGTAATTCGAGGGCTTGATGAAGGGATTTCATTGCGCAGATCGGATGGCGTTGGCCAGACCCTGAACGGTCAGCACTTAACGCAGCGCATGCTGCGCGATGAAGCGCTTGAGGTTCTCAACATCGGTACCGATGTTCTCTACCCGCTGCGGTAGAGATTCCAAATGCCCCAGCCCTTTCGGCCGCGGCGCAGGCCGGCCCAGGGCCTCTTGAATCGTCTCCTCGAATTTGGTCGGCAGCGCGGTCTCTAGGCAAAGCATCGGCACGCCCGGCTCCAGATACTGGCGGCCGACAAACACGCCATCCGCTGTGTGCGGGTCAATCAGCCGTTGATAACGAGACTCTAGATCGCGAATGGTCTGCAGCCGATTGTCATGGCTGCTCTTGCCCGAGACCATCTGGCTTGCTTTGACCCGCTCCCATGCCTGGGGCTGCGCTGCTTTCAGATCGAACTGGCCGGATTGCGACAGTTCGCGCCAGAGCGCGGCAGTTGCCATACCATCGTGGCCGGTCATGGCAAAAATGAAACGCTCAAAGTTTGATGCTTTTGAAATATCCATCGAAGGGCTCGATGTCTGATAAGTCTCTTTGGATCCCCGCACCCGATATACACCCGTGCGAAAAAATTCATCCAACACATCGTTTTCATTGGTTGCCACCACCAGCCTGCGAATCGGCAGGCCCATGGATTTGGCAACAAAGCCTGAAAATACATTGCCGAAATTTCCAGAAGGCACACTGAACGACACCGGATCACCGATACGTAATCCATAAGCCTTCACCGCGCTGAGATAGCCCTTAAAGTAGTACACCACCTGGGACATGATCCGCGCCCAGTTAATAGAATTCACGGTACCAATACGCCACTTGGCCTTGAATTCCAGATCGGCCGAGACTGCTTTGACCATATCTTGACAGTCATCAAACACGCCTTCAACGGCCAGGTTATGAATATTGGGTTCCTGCAGCGAATACATCTGGGCCCGCTGAAATGCGCTCATGCGGCCCTGAGGCGAGAGCATAAAGACTGATACCGCGTGCTTGTCGCGCATGGCGTACTCGGCGGCACTGCCCGTATCGCCCGAAGTGGCGCCCAGGATGTTCAGAGTCTCCCCACGACGGGTCAACACATACTCAAACAGCTGGCCCAGCATCTGCATGGCCATGTCTTTGAAAGCCAAGGTCGGACCGTTGGAGAGTTCCAGTATCGCCAGGGGCGCGCCCTGCTCTTGCCCGAGCGATGCCAGCGGCGCGATCTGGGTACTGCCAAATTTCTGCTCGGTGTAAGCCTGCAAGCACAGACGCTGAATCACAGCTGGATTAATGTCACCCGCGAATCGGGAGATGATCTCCGTTGCGAGCCCCGGATAGGTGAGCGCTGAGAACTCCAGTAACGCCTCGTGATTGATCTTCGGCAGAAATGCCGGCATGGCTAGGCCGCCGTCCTGGGCTAGCCCTTCCAACAGAATGTCTTGAAACCCGCCCATCTGGGCGGCGGGGCCTATGGAGCGGGTAGAGACGTAGTTCAGACGAAGGCCTCCATGCGCAACATCACCGCCTGCGTCAACACTGTGGATAGCTTCTCGATACGGGCTATCGCTGCCTGCATATCGTGCTCCACGCACTGATGGGTAATTAACACCACATCGGTCTCAGCCATGCCCTCGTCAGGCTCACGCTGGAAAAACGTATCAATCGAGATCTGACCATCGGCCAGCACACGGGTAATGTCGGCGAGCACGCCCGGCTGATCCTTAACCCTGAGCCGCAGGTAATAACACGACCGCACTTGCGCAATCGGCACAACAGCAAGTGCCGACATCTGATCGGGCTGAAATGCCAGGTACGGCACGCGATGGGCTGGGTCGGCTGTGAGCATGCGTGCCACATCGACCAAATCAGCCACCACAGCGCTCGCTGTAGGTTCCGCACCTGCACCTTTACCGTAATACATGGTGTGGCCGACCGCATCGCCCTTGACCCAGACGGCATTCATTGCACCTTCCACATTGGCGATCAGCTTTTTCGATGAAATCAGTGTCGGGTGTACCCGAAGCTCAATGCCTTCGGCGTGGCGCTTGGTGATGCCCAGAAGCTTAATGCGATAGCCGAGCTGCTCGGCATAGGCGATGTCTTTCGCCTGCAGGCTGCTGATGCCCTCAATGTGGGCCCGATCAAACTGCATCGGCACACCGAAGGCAATGGCCGACATGATGGCGGCCTTATGCGCCGCATCAACGCCCTCTACATCGAAGGTGGGGTCGGCCTCCGCATAGCCGAGCCGTTGAGCCTCTTTGAGCACGGCATCAAAAGGCAGACCTTTATCGCGCATCTCCGAGAGAATGAAATTGGTAGTGCCATTAATGATTCCCGCAATCCACTCGATACGATTCGCGGTCAGGCCCTCGCGAAGGGCCTTAATTATCGGAATGCCGCCCGCCACGGCCGCCTCAAAGGCCACCATCACACCCTGCTTCTGGGCGGCTGCGAAAATTTCATTGCCATGCACTGCGAGCAAGGCCTTATTCGCAGTCACCACATGCTTGCCGTGTGAAATCGCCGCCAGGACAAACTCTTTTGCGAATCCATAGCCACCGATGAGTTCGATCACCACATCAATCTCGGGGTCCCGTGCCAGCGCCATGGCATCGCTCAGCACTCGGGCCTTGCCCGAGGTCAGCGTCTTGGCTTTTGCCTGATCAAGGTCGGCAACAGCAGTGATGTCGATCGGTCGGCCCGCCCGACGCTGGATCTCATCGGAATTGCGGTTCAGAACGGTCCAGGTGCCACCACCGACAGTACCGACGCCTGCAAGCCCGACCCTCAGGGCACCGATGCTCATGCCGCCTCCCCGTGCGCTGTTGCCGTTGGCTTGACCAAGCCATCTTTACGGAACATCTCTTTGATGCCACGCACAGCCTGACGAGTACGCTGTTCATTCTCAATCATTGCAAAACGAACATGATCATCGCCGTACTCGCCAAAGCCCACACCGGGGGACACCGCCACTTTGGCCTCGGCAAGCAATTTCTTAGAAAACTCCAGCGATCCCATATGCCGATAGGGCTCGGGAATCTCTGCCCAGACATACATGGAGGCCCGGGGAACCTCCACCATCCAGCCCGCTTCATGCAGGCCCTTACACAGCACATCTCTGCGGTGCTGATAATTCAGCCGCACCTCCTCGACGCAATCCTGTGGACCCTCCAGTGCGATGACCGAGGCCACCTGAATGGGCGTGAAGGTGCCGTAGTCGTGGTAACTCTTGATGCGGGCCAAGGCAGCGACCAACTCCCGATTGCCCACCATGAACCCGACACGCCAGCCGGCCATGTTGTAGCTTTTGCTCATGGTGAAAAATTCCACTGCCACGTCCCGGGCGCCCGGCACCTGCATGATCGAAGGGGGCTTAAACCCATCAAAGCAGATGTCGGCATAGGCCAGATCATGAACAACCAGAATGTCATGCTGCTTCGCAAGCGCGATGATTCGCTCAAAAAAATCAAGCTCCACGCACTGGGCGGTGGGATTACTCGGAAAGCCCAGGATGATCATCTTGGGCTTTGGAATCGACTCACGAATGTTGCGCTCAAGCTCTTGGAAAAAATCAACGCCACTGCCCATACGGAACGACTGAATGCTGGCGCCCGCAATGATCGCGCCGTAAATGTGAATGGGATAGCTGGGATTGGGCACGAGCACGGTATCGCCCGCATCAAGCGTGGCCAGCATCAAATGGGCCAGACCCTCCTTTGAGCCGATCGTGACAATGGCCTCAGTCTCTGGGTCGAGATCGACTCCGTAGCGGCTTTGATACCAGTTACAGATCGCCCGGCGCAGCCGGGGTATGCCCTTGGAGACCGAGTAGCCATGGGTGTGCTCCTTATCAGCCGTCTCGATCAGCTTTTCCACAATATGCCGCGGCGTTGGGCCATCGGGATTGCCCATGCTCATGTCGATGATGTCCTCGCCTCTGCGGCGGGCCGCCATCTTGAGCTCCCCGGTGATATTGAACACATAAGGGGGCAGTCGCTGAATGCGGGGAAAGGGCTTCATGGCGGTTTTCTATGGGGCCAGCGGTTGGGAAAACCTTAACTTTAACCGAGCCTCAGAGTTGCAAAAAACCGCCGAAAACCTGTTAGGCTTAGCCCTCGATGGCTTTGTCACCGGTCTCCACGAGCTTTACTGCGCAGCCCAATGGCAGCGCCTTCGGAATCAACGCTTACGGGTCTGACTTCATCGAGGTCAACGGCACCCGATTCAATTCTTCTTTGTTAGTACGCTCCGATGTCGGGCCAGACGAGCTCCTCGGGCTCACTGCCGAAGGCCTTCAGGCCCGCCACATGGAGATACTCGCCCAATGGGGCCCCGAGATTGTTTTGGTTGGGACAGGGTCCCGACAGAAATTTCTCTCGCCCACAGTCATGGCCCCCATGCTGAGCCAGCGCATCGGCGTGGAATGCATGACGCTGGCAGCCGCCTGCAGAACCTTCAATCTGCTGGCCTCGGAAGGCCGCAAAGCCGCAGCATTTCTGCTTTTTGATCACCTGGCGGCAATTACGCCAGCCGTTCAACCCGCCTTAATTTCCTCACTTCATAAGGACTGAGCCCAGCATGCCGCTTCCGAAGGCCCCGACCAAGCCCGCCACCCTGCTGCAGCCCACCGATGACCTCATCGCCAAACCGAATCGCAACAAAAAATCGTCGGGCCGCGGCCTCGCTCCACAAGAGGATATCGAGCCCAGCGTAATCGCGGGCCCCGCGGAACGTCGGCCTGCTTTACCGCCCCCGCCGCAGGCCCCGGCCCCAGCCCAAACAGCCCCATTTCCAATCCCACCGCAGACGGCGGCCGCACCCGTCACGGCAGTTCGCCGGCCCGCAATGCTGCGCGAACCAAGGCGTCGTACGGATCCCGATGTCGCCAAAACTTTTGTGCTCGATACCAACGTGTTGATGCATGACCCCTCCAGTCTTTTTCGATTCGAGGAGCACGACATCTTCCTGCCAATGATGACCCTTGAAGAGCTCGATAACCATAAAAAGGGTGTCTCAGAAGTCGCCCGTAATGTGCGCCAAGTGACACGCTCATTGGATGCGATGATCGAAGCGATTGCGGATGCGAGCAGCAGCGGCCTAAATATTGCCGAAGGTATCCCCCTATCCGTGCTCGGAAACAAAGAGGCGACCGGCCGACTGTATTTTCAGACCCAGCCGCTGGAAATCGAGACCAGCTCGGTCATAGAAGGCCTCACGGTCGGAAAAGCCGACAACCAAATTCTCGGTGTCGTACGCGCCTTGCAGGCCAAACAAAAAGACCGGCTTGTCGTGCTGGTTTCCAAAGACATCAATATCCGGATCAAGGCCCACGCCTTGGGACTGCCGGCCGAGGATTACTTTAATGATCAGGTGATCGATGACGCCGATTTACTCTACTCAGGCGCCATGCAGCTGCCCGAGGGCTTCTGGGATAGCCACGGCAAGCGTCTCGAATCCTGGCAGCAAGGGGGCTACACCTTTTATCGGGTGACCGGCCCGCTGTGTGCAGCCTTTCATGTCAATCAATTTGTATACGAGGACGGGGCCAGCCCCCTTTATGCGCTTGTGCAAGAGGTGCAAGGCCGTACCGCCGTACTGCGCACGCTGAGAGATTTCACACATGCCAAGAACTCAGTCTGGGGCATCACCGCCCGCAATCGCGAGCAGAACTTTGCGCTGAACCTTCTGATGAATCCGGATGTTGATTTTGTGACCTTGCTGGGCCAGGCCGGCACCGGAAAAACGCTGCTCGCATTGGCCTCGGGCCTTGCCCAAATCCTTGAGACCAAAATCTATAACGAGATCATCGTCACGCGGGCCACCGTTCCACTGGGCGATGACATCGGCTTTCTGCCGGGCACTGAAGAAGAAAAGATGCAGCCATGGATGGGCGCCCTCGAAGATAACCTTGAGGTGCTCAACCGCGGGGTCGATGGCGGCGGCGACTGGGGCCGCTCGGCAGCTGCAGACCTGATTCGCACACGCATCAAGATCAAATCACTGAACTTCATGCGCGGCAGAACCTTTATCAATAAATTTTTGATCATTGATGAAGCCCAAAATCTCACTCCGAAGCAGATGAAGGCATTGATCACACGCGCCGGTCCGGGCACCAAGGTGGTCTGCATGGGCAACATCGCTCAGATCGACTCGCCCTACCTCACGGAGGGATCATCCGGCCTGACGTATGTGGTCGATCGGTTCAAAGGCTGGTCGCACGGCGGCCACGTGACCCTGCAGCGTGGCGAGCGTTCGCGGCTTGCGGATTTTGCAACTGAAGCGCTCTAGCGCAGAGAGCGATTGGCGTCCCCTAGGGGATTCGAACCCCTGTACTCACCGTGAAAGGGTGATGTCCTAGGCCTCTAGACGAAGGGGACCCGTGAACAACTGGGTCTTTGCTTGGTGACACTGGACTGACTGGTGGAGCTAAGCGGGATCGAACCGCTGACCTCTTGCATGCCATGCAAGCGCTCTCCCAGCTGAGCTATAGCCCCGTGCTTCGCACGTTCCGTGACATCTAAGCAAGCCCGCGAGTTTAGGGGAATAATGCGGAAAAGTCCAATTTCCGGGCCGTGCTGCTTCTACGCGAACTTCACTTATGACTGCCACCCTGATTGATGGCCTGGCCATCGCAAAATCGCTTCGCCTCCAGGCCGCCGAGCGGGCCAAGGCCTGCTTAGCAAAGGGCCGTACGGCGGGCCTCGCAGTCGTGCTGATCGGCAACAACCCCGCCAGCCAGGTCTATGTCCGAAACAAGATCAAGGCATGTGCGGAGGCCGGGATCACGTCACGCTTAATTGAAAAGCCTGAGTCCTTAAGTGAAGTCGAGTTACTTAGCATCATCGATGATTTAAACCGCGATCCCGAGATCGATGGGATTCTGGTACAGATGCCGCTTCCAAAACAGCTCGATGCGCATCGGGTCATCGAGGCAATCGCTGCAGACAAGGATGTCGATGGATTCCATGTCAGCAACGCAGGCGCGCTGATGACCGGTCGGCCCCTGTTTCAGCCCTGTACGCCTTATGGCGTGATCAAAATGCTGGAGTCCATCGATGCGCCGATCTGGGGGGCCCATGCGGTGATCTGTGGCGCCAGCAATATCGTCGGTAAACCCATGGCCATGATGCTGCTCGCACGCGGCGCCACCGTCACCGTATGCAACAGCAAGACCCAACGCTTACAAGAGCACACGCGACGGGCGGATATTCTGGTGTCCGCGGTCGGCAGACCGAATATGATTTCGGCAGATATGGTCAAACCTGGAGCCATCGTGATTGATGTCGGCATTAACCGGCTCGCTGATGGCCGGCTTGTGGGCGATGTCGACTTTGCCTCAGTCTCGCAGGTCGCCTCTGCAATTACGCCAGTGCCGGGCGGTGTTGGGCCGATGACCATCGCCATGCTGTTAATTAACACCATTGAATCTGCTGAACGCCGACTCCATCTTTGCTCATCATGAATAACCCCCTACTCCATGAAATGCTGGCTCGGGATGGCCTGCCGCGCTATGACCTGATTGAGCCTGCGCAGGTCGCTGCCGCAGTGGACACGCTTCTTGCCGAAGCCCGGGCCACACTGGCCCGAGTGACGGCGCCGGCCAACTCCATCTCGTGGGCCACGGTGATCGAGCCCCTCACCGACGCCACAGAACGGCTCGGCCGCGCCTGGGGCGCAGTTCATCACATGTCGGGGGTCATGGACTCTCCCGAATGGCGGGAAGCGATCAACAGCCGCCTCGCGGAGGTCACTGCCTTTTGGACCGAATTGGCACAGCACCCGGATTTATTCCGTGCTTCGAGGGCACTTGAAGATCAGTTCAAAGATACGCCGCCAAAGCCACAAGACACCACCGGCCGAGCCCGTTTTCGGGCCCTGCAGAATTCGCTGCGGGCGTTTCGACTCGGAGGCGCCGAGCTACCGGAGGACAAAAAGAAAGCGTTTGCAGATCTTCAGGCTCGGCTTGCCCAATTGACTCAAAAATTTTCTGAGCAACTACTGGACAGCACCAATGCGACCGTTGTGCACATCACCGAGCAGGCGCAGCTTGCGGGATTGCCTCAACATTCGGTCGAATCGGCTGCGGCCGAGGCCCAACGTCGCGGGCTCACTGGCTGGGTATTTACTTTGCAACACCCCAGCGTCGGACCGGTCCTTCAATTCGCGCAGGACCGAAGCCTACGGGAGGCCATCTATCGCAAGCAGGCCGTGCGGGCCTCTGAGATTTCCAGCGAGGGCCCGCAGCACGATAACGGACCGATCATGGGCGAGATCCTGGCGCTTCGACAGCAGCAGGCGGCACTGCTCGGTTTTCACAACGCTGCCGAGGTCTCGCTTGCACCAAAAATGGCCGACAGCCCACAGCAGGTCATCGACTTTCTGATGAATCTTGCATCTAAAGCACGGCCCGCTGCACTGCGCGACCTTGAAGAATTAAAAGCATTTGCCGCCGCTGAGCTTTATCTAGCCGATCTTCAGGCTTGGGATGTGGCTTTTGCCAGTGAGCAGCTGCGTCAGCGTCGTTATGCATTTTCGGAGGAAGAGGTACGCCAGTACTTCCCGCTGCCCAAGGTGCTGGATGGTCTTTTCAAAGTGATCCGTACCCTTTTCAATGTGACCGTACGGCCCGTGACTGGCGTCACACCGATGCCCATTTGGCATCCGGATGTCCAGCTTCACGAGATCATTCGGTCCGGAGAGGTCATCGGCCACTTGTACCTGGACCTCTATGCCCGCAGCACCAAGCGTGGCGGCGCATGGATGGATGATTCACGCGGCCGTCGCGTGTTGGGTGCTGGCGTGCAGACCCCGATTGCGCTGCTGACTTGTAACTTCTCGCCGCCCGTAGGCAATAAGCCGACCACGCTTACCCATGACGATGTCATTACTCTTTTTCATGAGTTCGGCCATGGATTGCATCACTTGCTGACCCAGGTCGGAGAGCTCGAGGTGTCGGGAATCAATGGCGTGGAATGGGATGCGGTAGAGCTGCCCAGCCAATTCATGGAGAACTTCTGCTGGGAATGGGAGACCCTTGCCCACATGACAGCCCATGTCGAGTCGGGCGCTGCGATTCCCCGGACGCTCTTTGACAAAATGATCGCCGCGAAAAACTTCCAAAGCGGGATGTTTATGCTGCGGCAGGTTGAATTCTCCGTATTTGATATGCAGATCCACACAACGCTCCTGCCAGGACCGCAAGACACCCCCGCGGCAATCGGAAAGAGAATCGAAGAGGCGTTGTGGAATATTCGTCGTGAAATCGCCGTACTGATACCGCCAGACTTTAATCGGTTTGCACAAAGCTTCTCGCATATTTTTGCGGGCGGCTACGCCGCGGGCTATTACAGTTACAAGTGGGCTGAGGTGCTATCGGCCGACGCATACGCGGCATTTGAAGAA
>JAGWWC010000005.1 GCA_018970545.1 Betaproteobacteria bacterium
CATGGATCAACTCCAAAGTCGGCATGCGCCTGCGGGAGAGCTGCTCAAGCTTATTGAACATGCCCTTTTGCTGCTCGACCTTGGCCCGATAGGCAGCATCCATGCCCTCGATGGGGCTTACCGGCTCCGATAAGCCGTTATCGGGCTTATTGGCAGCCGGATCAATTGCTGGGGGGGTTTCGGTTTCGGCCATGGGTTTTATCGGCTAAGTCTTCTTATAAATCGGCAAATTTAGCCGGTTCGCTCCGTAAAAGTTCATCAGGATCCGCCCGCCATCAGATTACTTGGCACTCGGACATCCTTTTCTACAGACATAGCAGCATTTTTTGTGCCAAGACGAAGAGGGCATCGTAATTCAAATCTATAGTTAACATAATACACATTATGCGACACAATAATTCCTAACGAATTCCCGGAACAACCTCCACCCCCTGCGCCGGTGACACCTGTGGCAATCGATCAGTCGCAAGCGCGTCGGCCCCCGAGCCTGGGTCGGTCTGGGCCGGCTGAACAGTAACGACTTGGCCACCAGATTGCTCGACAACATCACTTAAAGTCGCCTCAGGTCGAACATTCGGTAACCGCTTTAAATATCTGTTTGTAAACGATATTTCTTCAAGCTCGAGCCAGAAGGCAAGATCCCGATTGGCTTGCTCCTTTGCGTAATCCCGTGCAGTCAAACCGGCCTGATTGGTGATCGTTGGATCCGCCCCGAGCTGAATCAATTCAGCTGCGGCTGGCCTATGATTGAACCGGGAAGCCATCATGAGTGGCGTCGTGTTATTCGGACTCACAGCGTCGACGTACGCGTTGTGCTCACCCAAAAGCCGAATCACCGCAACACTTCCAGAGGTTGCCGCGTAATGCAGTGCCGTCCAGCCAGGCCGATTCACCTCGGCGCCCATCTCGACCAACCGCCTGGCCGCCCGATCCAGGCCCTTGATGGCGGCAATCATCAGCGGCGTCTCTCCGAGCTGGTTCTGGTGCTCAATTGCCTGCCGTGCCTGCCAATCCGACTGATTGAGCATCGCCAGGGCAAGATCCTCCCCTGCCTCCCGCAGCGCCAACATCAGCAGGTTGTTACGCAGGCTGTCGCGGCTTTGGCCATCCAGGCCGAGTTCTGGCAAGCGGCCCAGAAAACTCACGTCGTTTGCCTTTGCAGCAAGAACAAAACTCTGGAGGGCATCGCGGGGCCAGGCGGCGATCGGGCCGCACAAGCCCGCCACAACAGCCAAGCCCATCAAGCAGCTAAGAATCTTCTGGTTCAGTGATGAGAGCGTCATGCCGCGAGTGCTCAATGCCGAGCGCCGAGCGCCCCCGCAGCAAATCGCGAGAAATTCGCTGAAGTCACCTGGGCAACCTCCTCGATCGGCAACTGCTTGAGTTCGGCAATCTTCTGCGCCACGTGGACGACATACGCGGGCTCATTGACCCTGCCGCGATGAGGTACCGGAGCAAGAAATGGGGCATCGGTCTCAATCATCAGGTGTTCAAGCGGAATTTCAATGGCGACCTGTTGGACTTGTTTCGCATTTTTGAAGGTCACGATTCCCGACAGCGAAATCAGAAATCCCATCTCGATGGCCGCCTTTGCAACCTCAACGGACTCCGTGAAGCAGTGCATCACACCGCCTACGGCGAAGGCTCCCTCCTCTTGAAGAATTCGCAGCGTGTCTGCAGCCGCCTCTCGGGTGTGAACAATGATGGGCTTACTCACCGCGCGGGCCGCCCGAATATGCGTGCGAAATCTTGACTGCTGCCAGCCAAAATCATCGGTCTTGCCATCGCCCTCGCGCCGATAATAATCAAGGCCTGTCTCGCCGATCGCAACCACTTTTTGGTTCC
Organism: Betaproteobacteria bacterium; assembly: GCA_018970545.1. Classification (GTDB taxonomy): domain Bacteria; phylum Pseudomonadota; class Gammaproteobacteria; order Burkholderiales; family Burkholderiaceae_A; genus Lacustribacter. Next base: position 1,846 of record JAGWWC010000005.1, read on the forward strand.
CCGCCCGCCTCACCAGGTCCTCAACACTGGGCTCCTGGACCCCCAAGTTGTCGGGATGCACCCCTACCGACGCGAGCAAAAAAGGGTGGGCATTGGCCAGGGCCAAGACTTGGTCAGCCTCTTCGAGCGTCGTGCAGATATTCAAGGCCTGCTTTACGCCCGCTGCTTGCATTCGCGCGAGCACGCCCGTTGTGTCCTCGCGCAGGCCCGGATAATTCAGGTGGCAGTGGGAATCCACAAAAGTCATTACGTCACCCTAGAGGTAGGCACGCTGAAATCGATCAAAAATCGTCTCAAAAAAAAGCCTCGGATTAAGCGGATGGTCCGCCACTGCGCGCTGCCGCTGCAAATCAGCCATGGCCAGACCGAAACGCTGAATCGATCGCAGTTGCTGCGCATGGGCCAGAAGCACGGTTTGAAGCTCAGCAAAATGCCGCGGAGCGATACCGAGCCTTACCCGAGCAACATCGTTCATCCAACGCTGAAGAAGTTCCAACACATCGGCCGGCGGAGATTTGCCTGCGTGGTCTGCCCAACGCAATGGGTCAATCGGCCCTGCGCTGAGCGCGGGAAGTAGCCATTCAGCAGACGCGCTTTTGGCCAGATGCAGCCGAGATAACTCAGAGTCCGCGATGGGAAGGCTTAGCCGCCTGCAGCGGGAAAGTATCGTTGGTGGTATTCCCCTGAGACCATCGGCTACCAGGATAAACATGAGATTTTCCGACGGCTCCTCAAGCGTTTTTAAAAGCGCATTGGCGGCAGCGTAATTGAGCCGGTTTGCGGGATTGATCAGGACCAACCTCAGCCCAGCCCGATGGGCGCCAATATTGGCAAATCCCGCGAGGGCGCGAATCTGTTCAATTCGAATTTCCTGAGATTTCTTCTTCTCCCCCGGCCCGACGTCAGCGGCCTCGGCAGCCTCTGACCCGTCGGCGACATCATGAACACCCCCCTCCTCGGCCGCCATTGCATCGGGCTGAACCCACCGAAAATCAGGATGCTGGGCTGACCGCATCCACTGGCAAGACCGGCACGCGCCACAGGCGGACCGGTCCTCCGCAAGCGGCGATTCGCACAGCAGTGCGGCTGCGATTTCTCGTCCGAGGCGGGTCTTTCCGATACCGGCTGGACCGACTAGCATCAAGGCTGACGGCCGTCGCGCCAGCGTGGGTTGGACTAACCTCCACCAGCCCTCAAAATAAGAAAAATCATTATTAATCATAGACTTGAGATTATCTTCTCCAAATCGATTTGAATTCGTGAAACATCAAGTTCTGCGTTAACAATGGCAGTTTTCTCTCGCCCGTTCGGCCTCATCCGATTGCGATAGACGTCTCGAACTCGCTCAAAATACGCCACATCCTGGGTTTCGAAGCGGTCCGCTGACCCCCCGCGCGCACCACGACGAGCCGCAGCAATTTCAGCAGGCAAATCGAACAGAATCACTTGGTCCGGGATCACTGAACCGCAGACCTGAAGATGCAGCGCATCGATCCAGCTGAGATCCACCCCGCCTCCCCCGCCTTGATAAGCCCGAGTCGAGTCAATGAATCGGTCGCACAAGACCCACTCCCCGCGATCCAGAGCGGGGCCAATGCAGCGCTGAACATGATCCAGTCGCGCCGCGGCCACCATCAGCACCTCGGCGCGGACGTCCATGGGATCGTGCAATACCAGCGCTCGGATTTTCTCCGCCAACGGAGTTCCGCCCGGCTCCCGGGTAATCAGGACCTCAACGGCATGGACCGCCCGAATCGTGGCCGCAATGAAATCGATGTGAGTGCTCTTGCCTGCCCCATCAATTCCCTCGAGTACGATGAATTTACCGCGCTTGACGGGGGCCGGGTTCACTTGGAATCCTTGCCGGCGGCAACACGCCGAATGAATCGATCCACCGCCTGGTTGTGATCCTTCAACGTCTCAGAAAACTCAGAGCTTCCGTCTCCCCGGGCGACAAAATACAAAGCTTTGCTGCTGGCAGGATTCATCGCCGCTCGAATCGCTCGAGGCCCCGGATTGGAAATGGGTGTGGGTGGAAGCGTTTTTCGAGTGTAGGTGTTGTAGGGCGTATCCATTTTGAGGTGCTTGCGGGTGATGTCCCCCGTGAATTCCTTGCCGAGGCCGTAAATCACTGTCGGATCAGCTTGCAGTGGCATGCCCACCTTCATCCGATTGGCGAACACAGCGGCCACCCTTTCACGGTCTCCAGGATGCTGGGTCTCTTTCTCGACGATTGAGGCCACAATTAATGCTTCATAGGGGGATCGATAAGGAACTTCCGGCGCGCGCTTCTCCCACTCCTGCGTGATCACTCGACGTTGGATTTTTGCTGATCGGCGCAGCAGCTCGGAGGCAGTCGAGCCTTTGGGCACTACATAAAGATCTGGGTAGAGCCAGCCCTCCGGATAAGGTGAATCAAGGCCAAGCATGCTCGCGATCGCATCGGGCCGAGAGGCCTGGGCTTGCACATCGAATCGAATATCGGGCTGTCGGCCGAGGGCCTCCAGGGTCTGATCGACGGTCCAGCCCTCCAGAATTCTGAATTCCGTACTGGCCTGATCCTGTCGCGATAGCCTCTCGATGAGCTGCCGCTGGGTGATGCCGGGTTCGATTCGATACACACCCGCCATTAACTGGCGCTCGACCCCCCGAAAAGCGGCATAGCCGAGAAACAAGGACTCGTTGACGGTCACTTGGTTTGATTGCAGCAAGGTCACAATTCCCCTGGCCGGGGTGCCATACTGAATTACGACATCCAACGGCTGATCTGCGGCATATACGGATTGCTCGGCCTGGTAGAAAAACCAGCCCGCCCCAGAGGTTGCACCAAGCAACACGACTGCCAGACCAATCGTAAGGATGCGTAACACTCGGGTTAGCCCGCTGCCCAATCGGGTCTTCTCTAGGGGTTTCGACTTCGGACGTGCCATGCCGCTATATTAAGGCGATGGACACACATTCCCTATCTTCACTGCTTACCGTAACGCGATGGGCGAGGCTTGCCAGCTTTGCGGGCTTTGTAGTTTCCGGCCCCGACGCTCGAACCTTTCTTCAGGGTCAGCTGACCAACGACATTGAGTCGGCCACGGCCGAGCACTATCAGCGGACGGGCTACTGCTCCCCCAAGGGCAGGCTGCTGACCACTATGCTGCAATGGCGGCTTGACGAAACTTCATGGGCCCATCTGCTGCCAGCAGAGAGTCTTGAGCGCGTCTTAAAGCGTCTCAAAATGTTCGTGCTTCGATCCAAAGTCTCACTCTCACCATCAAACGAGCCTCTTTGCGCGATTGGCCTGTGGGGTACGGCGGCACAGGCGCTCAGCTCAAGGCCATCCTCCGAACTCGAAGGACGGTCGTTTGCGATCTCGATGACATCTGACGCTGATGCTGCAACTGCCGCTGTGCCCGCCTGTACCTTACTGATGGATACGCCATGCGCCGCGCTGGGACTACGCGGCTGGCTTATTGGCCCGTCAGAAGCGATTCAACAAATCATGACATCGTTGGCCGCCGCTCAAGAGCTTCCAGAGGCAGCGTGGTTATTTTCTGAAATTGGGTCAGGCAAGGCCTGGGTCTGGGAGAGGACCCAAGATATTTTCGTGCCTCAAATGGTGAACTTTGAATTGATACAAGGCGTGAGTTTCACGAAAGGCTGCTACCCCGGTCAGGAGGTGGTGGCCCGAAGTCAATACCTCGGAAAACTGAAGCGTCGGACCTTTCGCGCCGACCTCTCCGGGACGGAAGTCCAGCGGCTTACGATTCCAATCACCGAGCTGCCAGGCCAGGATGTCTGGTCTAGCGCAGTCCCCGCCGAGCCTTGCGGCAGAGTCGTGACGGCCGCCCCTGTATTTGATGCCGAGGGCCGGTCGCGAGCCGAGGCCGCTTTACTGATCGAACTCACCCTGTCGGCCTGGGATGCCGGTGGCCTATCGATCGGCAGCCTGGATGGTCCGATGCTGGAGGCGGGTCATTTGCCGTATGGCCTAGCAGACGCCGCGTAAATTCTTGCGAACCGTTGGTCACCGATGTGTCTGATCGGCATTCATTTCGGGGCAGGCCCTAGACTATTGATCACCGCAAACCGTGATGAGTTTGCGGGCCGCCCGACCATGCCGCTGCATTGGTGGCCGGAGGGCCTACTTGCAGGAAAAGACCTTCAGGCAGGCGGCACCTGGCTGGGCATCACGCGTGACGGGCGCTTCGCTGCCGTCACCAATGTCCGGGACCCTGCTCTTCGGACTGCCGCAGTGCCCTTTGGCTCGCGCGGGCTGATGGTGAAGGCGTTTCTTTTGTCAGATTGTGATCCGCAGGACTATGCACAACAGATGCTGACTACAGTCTCGGAGGCATCGCCTTACAACTTAATCCTTGGCCAGATTCACGCGGATTCAATTCACGCCCTCTGGCTTGGCGGACGGAGCCGCACACTCTTGCCGCTGCAGGCGGGTAGTCATGTTCTATCCAATGCCGAGCTCAACACCCCTTGGCCAAAAGCCCGCCGTCTGAAGGCGGCACTGGCCACCGAAGATGCGGCAGCAATTGATGCCGTCATGCACTCACAAACACGTGCAAGTGATGATGAGCTGCCTGCCACCGGCGTTTCTTTTGACTGGGAAAAGCGACTATCTGCGGCACTGATTTCCGGCGCGGACTATCACACACGATCGTCCACACTGATTCAGGTGGATCCGCTCAAGGCGGCGATCCGAGAGATCACCTGGTCGCCTTCTGTGTCAGCAATGACCACCCTGCACGAACATTTTGAGTTCACGCGATAAAGGATGATCAGAGGGCGGATGCCTAATCGGCCCTGCCGCTGCGCTTGCGATTAAAACTTCGCATACGTTTAAAGGTGCCGGTCGCACTGGCCAGCAGGCGGCCGTGCTGATCCCGCAATTCGCCGTGACAAAACGCCATGGTGGTGGAAAAGTGATCGCACCAGCCAAGGGCGTGTAATTCACCCTTGGCGGGACGCATAAAGCTCGTGTTCATGCCGACAGTCACCATGCCCATCTGATCGGGGTCTGCCGAACGGGCTGCAATGGCCATCACCACATCCAAAAGCGTCATCACCACCCCGCCATGGGCAACGTCAAGCCCGTTCAGATGCTCGGGCCTGAGCGCCAGCTTAATCTCAGCATGACCCGACTCGGCCCGAACGGGCTCGACACCGAGATGATCGACAAATGGCGTAAAGCCAGGAGTGCTGGGGGATTGCATGACGCCAACGATAGCAAGACTTACACTTCGCGGAGATGAATGCGCCCGAGAGCCTGCGGCCTAGCCTGCCCGCGCTGCCCCCCTTCACCCCGCACCCCCAGCCCGGTACTGCGCCGAGGATAGACCCTGGCCTGCCGGATGGCTGGTCGCCCGGATTTGCGGGCCTTGCGGCCGACCTTGAGGAGCCCTTTACTCGGCCCTGCGACCCATCACCACTGCAGGACTGCAGTTTGCTTGCGGTTTCTGAAGATGCTGCAGCACTGATGGGTCTTGATGCACGTGAGCTGATGCACAGCCCGGCGTGGCTTGCCTTGCTCTCAGGCAACGCGGTGGGCAGGCATCTTCAGTCCTATGCCAGTGTCTATGCGGGGCATCAATTCGGAGTCTTTGTTCCCCGACTTGGCGATGGCCGTGCGTTAAACCTCGGCGCACTGCATGGCTGGGAGCTGCAGCTGAAAGGCGCAGGCCAGACCCCTTATGCGCGATTTGCTGATGGCCGGGCGGTGCTGCGCTCGTCCGTTCGCGAATACCTGTGCTCAGAAGCGATGCATGCTTTGGGCATTCCCACCACTCGGGCCCTATCGATCGTGGCATCTGCGTCCCCCGTGCTGAGAGAGACGGTCGAGACCGCCGCAGTGGTCTGTCGAGTGGCGCCAAGCTTCCTGCGTTTTGGTCATTTCGAATATTTCGCATCACGGCAGCGGCTGGATCTGCTCGAGCAGCTGGTGAGCCATGGCGTCGAACTCTTGGGTTGCGATCCCATCGCCAGCACTTCAGCCCTGCCCGTCGCTGAACGGGCTGTGGCGATGCTGCATGAAGTTGCCCGGCGAAGCGCGAGTATGACCGCGCAATGGATGGGTGTCGGATTTATGCATGGCGTGATGAATACCGATAACTGCTCGATTCTTGGCCTTACTCTGGACTATGGCCCCTTCGGTTTTATGGATGGCTTCAATGCAGGACATATCTGTAATCACTCTGACCATCACGGCCGCTACAGTTTTCAATCGCAGCCACAGGTCTCGTTATGGAATCTCAGTCGGCTCGCCAATGCTTTGTATCCGTTGGTGAACGCCCGAGAGCCGCTGACTGAGGCACTGGAGACTTTCAAGTCAAGCTACGCCCAATCGATCGAGGGCCTGCTGAGAAAAAAATTGGGGCTAGAATCCCTGCCGGAAGACTACTGGAGCCCACTGCTCGATGATTTTTATGCCCTGCTGCAGTCGCAAAGAATGGACCATACGCTTGCCTTTCGGGCGCTCTCGCATGGCCAGGAGCAGGCATTCATGAACCTTGCGCCCGATCGAGAGGCCTGCAAGTCTTGGCTGAGTCGCTACCAAGAGGCGGTGGCACTCAGTCTTGCTCGGCGAGGGCTACCTGCTGAGCAGCGGCTCCAGCAGATGCGGGCAATCAATCCAAAATACGTACTGCGAAACTGGGTAGCCGAGGAGGTCATCAGCGCGCTTCGAGATCGAGGCGATGCTCAGCCCCTTCACGATATTGCCAGCCTGCTGCGCAGTCCATTTGAGGAGCATCCAAAGTTTGAGCATTATGCTTCACCACCACCTGATTGGGCACAGCATCTATCGGTAAGCTGTTCAAGCTGATCGCAAGCCTTTTCATCGCGCAGGAACTCACCATGAAATCTGACGAGGAATATCGAAAGTCACTTACCCCGATGGAATATGAGGTCACGCGGCGCAAGGCCACCGAGCCTCCTTTCACCGGTCGGTACTGGGACCATTTTGCGCACGGCACTTACCGCTGCGTTTGCTGCGATCAGCCGCTATTTGATTCGGAGTCAAAATTTGATGCAGGCTGTGGCTGGCCCAGCTATTGGCAGGCCATTTCCAACGGATGTATCCGGGAGGAAAAAGACACGAGCCACTTCATGACCCGAACCGAGATCCTATGCAGCCAGTGTGACGCCCACCTTGGCCATGTGTTTGATGACGGGCCAGCTCCCACCGGCCTGCGCTACTGTGTGAATTCGGCATCGGTAAAGTTTGAGCCGCGATGAGACTGCTTGCCGATTGGCTTCCGATAGTTTTATTTTTCGCGGTGTACAAGCTGTCCGATTTGTATTGGGCGACCGCCGTCGCCATTATCGCAACGCTGGCCGTCATGGGGCTATTGAAGTTCAGGGGCCATCCAATTGAGGCCATGCAGTGGGTGGGCCTTGTGCTCATTGTGGTGTTTGGCGGGGCCACCATCTGGCTTCAGGACGAGCGCTTTATCAAACTCAAACCCACCCTTCTCTATGGCCTCTTCGCGGCGGCCCTCATCGGCCCGCAGCTGTTGAAGCGCATCCTACTCATGGAAAAACTCATGGGGTCGAAGATCAGCATGCCCACGCATGCGTGGGCCAAGCTGAATGCTGCCTGGGGCCTATTTTTCGCTGCCTTGGGCGGGCTCAATCTCTGGGTAGCACATGCCTTTTCCACCGATACATGGGTGAATTTCAAGCTCTTCGGCACCATCGGTCTGATGGTCGTCTTTATCGTTGGACAGGCGCTTTGGATGAATCGCTTCGCCACTGCGGAGCTACCAGATGTTCTCAAAGACCAAGAACCTCGATGAGCCGGCTTGCCCCCAGCATTGAAGAAATTGAGGCGCGGCTTCGCGCTGCATTGCCGATCAGCGCCCTTCAGATCCGTGACGACAGCGCCCAGCACCATGGCCATGCCGGAGCAGCCGCAGGCGGCGGACACTTCCACGTCACGGTTGTTTCCAGCGCCTTTGCGGGCAAAGGCCGTCTCGCTCGGCACCGGCTTGTGTATGATCCCTTAAGCGACTGGATCCCCGTGCGCATCCACGCCCTTTCAATCGACGCGCGCGACCCCTCGGAGTCTTCATGAAATCGTTTCACAAAACCGCCGTCGGCATTACCCTACTTCTCGTTTCGGGAATTGCAGCGGCGCAAAATATCGCTGTAGTCAATGGCAAACCCATACCGCGGACGCGAGCCGACGCCTTCGTTGCTGAGCTGGTCAAACAGGGCCAGCAGGATACGCCCCAGCTGCAAGCGCTGGTGCGGCAGGAATTGGTGGATCGGGAAATCCTGGTTCAAGAGGCCGAGCGCCGTGGATTATCCGCAAAGCCTGATGTCCGATTTCAGCTCGATAATGTTCGACAACAGGTGTTGATCAACGCGCTGGTGCAGGATCAACTGGCCAAGGCCGGCGTCAGCGATGCAGAGATCAAAGCCGAATACGATCGCCTCGTGAAAGGCGATGGCGGCAAGGAATACCGTGCCCGCCATATCTTGGTCGAAAAAGAAGACGAGGCCAAGTCGATCATCGACCGTTTAAAAAAGGGCGCGAAGTTTGAGGAACTTGCCAAGCAGTCCAAGGATCCGGGCTCGGCCGCAAACGGGGGTGATCTGGACTGGGCCAATGCGCAATCGTTCGTGGAGCCATTCTCGAAGGCCATGGTCGCACTCGAAAAGGGCAAATTCACAGAGAGTCCTGTCCAGACCCAGTTTGGCTGGCATGTCATTCGGCTCGATGACACTCGCACTGCAAAGCCTCCAGAGTTCGATCAGGTCAAGGAGCAACTCTCCGAATCCATGAGGCGTAAAAAGCTGCAGGACTTCCAGCAGCAGCTCAAAGCCAAAGCGAAGATTCAGTAGAGGCTGCTGTTTACTGCTTCAGCTGATATCAACGGTCGTACCGACCGGCGCCCAATCAAACAGCGACACAATGTCGCTGTTTTTCATTCGGATACAGCCAATCGATCCGGGTTCGCCCATCACAGCGGTATCGGGGCTGCCATGCAAATAGATATATCGGCGCATGGTGTCCACTTCGCCAAAACGATTTTTTCCCGGCTCAAGTCCCGAAAGCCAAAGGATTCTCGTCAAGATCCAGTCCCGCTGAGGAAACTGGCCCGCCAGCGCAGGCGACCAGATCTCGCCGGTTTTGCGTCGTGCGACGAAGACCGTATTCCAGGCAGAGCCCGCACCAATTTTCGCGCGAATCTGATGGCGCCCCTGGGGGGTTTGATAGCTGCCCTGCTGCTGACCGACGCCATTTTTTGAGCTCGAAATTGAGGTCTGCATGACCAGGGTTCCGCTCGCATCCGGGGCCCAGCGTAGACCCCCTTCCAGCGATTCTGGGGCCAGCCGCAGCAGCACGAGCGTCTGGGCCTGAGTCGAGATACGAATGTGATAGTCAGAAGCCATAAAAATGGGCTGGGCCGCCGCTTTCTTACACCGGCGGTGACTGAGAAGCCGCCCGGCGGCGAGCAAAGAATGTCTGCAGCAACAATCCACAGGACTCGGACATCACTCCGCCGCGGGCAGATGCATGATGGTTTAATCGGTGTTCATCAAAAAGACGGGTCACGCTCTCCACCGCGCCAGTCTTGGGATCGGCGGCTCCATAAACGACTTCGGCGATGCGAGCATGAAAGATCGCCCCAGAGCACATGACACAGGGCTCAAGCGTCACATAAAGCGAGCAGCCAGTCAGCCGGTAATTACCGAGATGCTCCGCAGCAGCCCGTAGCGCAATCACTTCTGCATGGGCAGACGGGTCGTTTCGCCCGATGGGCTGATTAAAGCCGCGGCCAACGACCGCCCCATCGCTCACCACGACAGCCCCGACGGGTACCTCGCCAGCAGCTTCGGCGAGTCTGGCCTGGTCGAGAGCAAGGCTCATAAAGTGCTCGTCTGCGGCAATGGTCATGCGGGCGGCAGGGCGAAATGACTGGGCTCAGACCCTAAGGCAGGTCTGGACGGCGCCATGCTAGGCACTGCTTGCTTTTTTAAGAATTGAATACAGCCGATCTTTGAGCATCAGCTTTTCTTTTTTTAGAACTTCAATCTCTTCGTGGGTGCCCAGAGCAATATGGTTTTCCATATTCTTGATTCTCTGATCCAAGTCGTTGTGCTGGTCAAACAGCCGCGTGAAATGGTGGTCGGACGTTTTGAGTTTACTGATGAGATCACGATATTCCGGAAACATGCCATGCCTCCTTTAACTCCGATACGAGACTGGCAAGTTTACTCCCACTCTATTGTGGCAGGCGGCTTTCCGGAAATGTCATAGACGACACGGTTGATACCGCGAACCTCATTGATGATGCGATTTGATACGTCAGCCAATAGCGCATGGGGCAATCGGGCCCAATGGGCGGTCATAAAATCGCTGGTGACCACCGCTCGGAGGGCAACGACCCATTCATAGGTGCGGCCATCACCCATGACACCCACCGACTTAACGGGCAGAAAAACGGCGAATGCCTGGCTGGTCAAGGCGTACCAGGACTTACCGATATCCTCCGGACCACACAAACCCGCCTGCACATCCGCAGCGCTTGCCTGGCGCTCACGAAGTGCACGAATAAATAAATCGTCAGCACGCTGCAGCAGGATGACAGAGTCACTGTGAATCTCGCCAAGAATTCGTACACCGAGCCCCGGCCCAGGAAAAGGGTGCCGGTCTACCATTTCAGAGGGGAGCCCGAGCGCGAGCCCCAGCCTGCGGACCTCGTCCTTAAAGAGCTCCCTAAGTGGCTCCAGTAATTTCAGGTGCAGGGTATCGGGAAGACCGCCGACATTGTGGTGCGACTTAATTGTTGTCGCTTTTTTGGTCTTTGCGCCGGCTGACTCAATCACATCAGGATAAATTGTGCCCTGGGCAAGCCATCTGGCGTTCGAGAGTCTGGCCGATTCTTCCTGAAAAATATGTACAAACTCCCGGCCGATAATTTTTCGTTTCTCTTCTGGATCCGACACTCCCGACAAGGCAGCTAAAAAACGCTGTCGCGCATTGACGTGGATGACTTTCACGCCCATATGTTCGGCAAAGGTCCGCATCACTTGCTCAGCCTCGTTTAACCGCAGTAAGCCGTGATCTACAAAAACACAAGTCAGCTGATCCCCTATCGCCTGATGAATCAACGCCGCAGCGACTGAAGAATCGACCCCGCCGGAGAGGCCCAGAATCACGCGCTCTTCCCCCACCTGTTGACGGATGGTGTCCACTGCCTCCTGCGCATAATCGGGCATATTCCAATCAGCAGAGGCATCGCAAATCTGCAGCACAAAGCGGCGTAGGATTTCGGAGCCCTTTGTGGTGTGGGTCACCTCGGGATGAAACTGCACGCCATAAAAATGCCGTGTCTCATCGGCCATGCCCGCAATCGGACACGACTCGGTAGACGCCATCAACTTAAAGCCCTCTGGCAGCACGCTCACTTTGTCGCCATGGCTCATCCAGACATCGAGAAGGCCGTAGCCCTCGGCGGTCCGATGATCTTCGATATCGCGCAAAAGTGCTGTATGGCCACGTGCTCTGACCTGCGCGTAACCAAACTCTCGAAGACTGCTGGCCTCTACCTGACCGCCCAACTGCGTCGCCATGGTCTGCATGCCATAACAAATACCGAGTACGGGCACGCCACGCGTGAACACTGCCTGAGGTGCCCGCAGCGTTCCTGCCTCTGTCACCGAGAGATGGCTCCCTGACAGCACGATACCGCGCAGGCTATCGATGTGAGCCGACCGGCCGTATTCCTCGATGAAAGTATCGCTTACATCGCTGGGATGGATCTCACAGAACACACCGGCCTCACGAATGCGCCGTGCGATCAACTGCGTGACCTGAGAGCCAAAATCAAGTATCAGAATCCGAGAATGCATGCTGGAATGGCACCCACTGTCGAGCATCAGCCGAAAAAAGCCCGATCAGTCAATGTGGTAGTTCGGCGCCTCTTTGGTGATTTGTACATCATGGACATGGGATTCGCGAATCCCAGCACTGGTGATCTCTACAAACTGAGCCCGTTCGTGGAATTCTTGAATCGAAGTACAGCCACAATATCCCATACTTGATCGGACACCACCGGCCAACTGGAAAAGGATATTTTTCACACTTCCTTTGTACGGCACCCTGCCCTCGATCCCCTCGGGCACGAACTTATCGGGATTTGGGTTATCTCCCTCTTGGAAATAACGATCGGCCGACCCCGCCTGCATGGCCCCCACTGATCCCATGCCGCGATAGCTTTTGTACGAGCGGCCCTGAAACAAGATGATTTCGCCAGGCGCCTCATCCGTCCCCGCGAACATGCCGCCCATCATGACCGCGTCCGCGCCCGCGGCGAGCGCTTTGGCGACGTCTCCCGAGTAGCGAATGCCTCCGTCGGCAATCAGCGCAACGCCAGTGCCCCTGAGTGCTCGCGCCACGTTGGCAATCGCCGTGATCTGCGGAACGCCGACTCCAGCCACAACACGGGTTGTGCAAATCGATCCCGGGCCGATTCCGACTTTGACCGCATCCGCGCCATGCTTAATCAGCGCCTTGGCCGCATCGGCTGTCGCGATATTGCCGCCAATCACCTCGACGGCCGGATAACGTTTTTTGATCCACTTGACCCGGTCAAGCACGCCTTTCGAATGACCATGTGCCGTATCCACCACCACCACATCCACTCCCGCATCCACGAGACGCGCCACACGATCCTCTGTGCCCGGCCCCACGCCAACGGCTGCCCCTACCCGAAGCTTTCCTTGGGAGTCGCGGCAGGCCAACGGATGCTCAATACCCTTAAAAATATCTTTCACCGTAATCAAGCCTCGCAGCTCAAAGCTGCGGCTCACCACAAGCACACGCTCAATACGATGCTTGTGCATTAGTTTTTTGGCGTCTTCGATACTGGCGCCCTCGCGGACTGTGACCAAGCGCTCCTTGGGGGTCATGATCTTGGCGATGGGCTGATCCAAGTTGGTTTCAAAGCGACGATCGCGATTGGTCACGATGCCCACCACCTTGCCTGCCTTTACGACCGGTAGCCCCGAGATTTTCCGGTCCGCGCTGAGTGCCATCAGCTCGCGCACCGACATATCCGGCGACACAGTGATCGGATCCTTGACCACGCCCGCTTCAAATCGCTTGACCTTGAACACCTCAAGGGCCTGGGCTTCGGGGGTGAGATTCTTGTGGATGATGCCGACGCCACCCTCCTCCGCAATCGCGATGGCAAGTTTCGCCTCTGTCACGGTGTCCATAGCAGCTGAGACCACGGGCAGATTTAATTCAATACGACGGGTGAGTTTTGTCGTCAGCGAGGTATCACGGGGCAGGACTTGCGAGAAATCCGGAACAAGAAGGACGTCATCAAACGTCAGGGCTTTTTCTAGCAGGCGCATGGGCGCTCCAAAGTCCAAAGCCGAATTATACCGATCAGCCTGAGCCCCGATCTCTGCGCCGTCGTGGCGCACCCGCATCGACGTTCTTCAGACGCGCTAGTGCCCGACGGGCCTCCTTTGGATCGGCGCACAGGGGCCGCCAGAGTTCTAAGCGATCTCCATCATGAAGGGGCTCTCGCATCGGCCAGAGCCTGCCAAACACACCGACCGCAGAGGCCTGTCGCCAGGCCAGTCGAAGCGCCTCATCGAGATCCGGGTGAGACTTCAGCTGTAGGGCAGTCGAGCCCACCGGGACCCGCAGCGTCTGCCGCAGCACGTGGTCCGGCCAGGCCGCACAGATCTCCACGCTGATCCAGGAGCCGTTTTCCATCACTGGGCGTATTGGGACTCAGCCCGCTTCACGAAGGCATCAACAAAAGTCGCTGTGATGTGGGAGAAAACCGGGCCAATCATCTTCTCCAGTAGGCTGCTGGCAAAGTGATATTCCAGCTCGAATTCGACTCGGCACGCATCTTCAGCCAACGGCGTGAATCGCCAATGTCCACGCAGCGATTTGAAAGGGCCGCTGAGCAATGCCATTTCGATACTTCTTCCTGGAACATTTCGATTACGGGTACTAAACGACTGCTGAATGCCTTTAAAGTTGATCTTGAGCTCTGCAGACAGTTCGTCGCCTTTTTGCTCTAGAATGCGCCCTCCCGCACACCACGGCAGGAAAGCGGGGTAGTCTTCGCAATTAACAACGAGGTCATACATTCTCTGCGCCGAAAAGGGCACCAGGACGGATTTCGTGACTCCAGGCATGGTTCTATTTTATGTCGATCATTCAGAACAAGAAGGCATTTCATGACTACTTCATAGAGGAACGCTATGAGGCCGGACTGGTGCTGGAGGGATGGGAGGTCAAGGCGATCCGTGCCGGACGGGCCAACCTGAAGGAGTCCTACGTGATCATCCGCCAGGGGGAGATTTACATTTTGGGCTGCCACATCTCACCCCTGCCCACCGCCTCAAGCCATGTTCAGCCCGACCCGGTTCGCACCCGCAAGCTGCTGCTGAAGTCCGAAGAGATTCGGAAACTTATCGGTAAGGTGGAGCGGGCGGGCTACGCCCTGATCCCAATTGACCTGCATTATCAGCGCGGAAGAATCAAGATTGAGATCGGGCTCGCAAAAGGCAAAAAACAGCACGACAAACGGGCCAGCGAGAAGGACCGCGAATGGCAGCGCGAGAAACAGCGCCTGACTCGCGACGTCGTAAAACGCAACTAGGCCAGCGAGGGCCGGTGTCCGCGAAAGGGATTCCGGGTGGTGCGGACTATTTCGCCAATGCCTGCCAAGTATCCACCACCGTATCCGGATTGAGCGACAACGACTGAATACCGCTCTCCATCAGCCACTTGGCGAGATCGGGATGGTCCGAAGGCCCCTGGCCACAGATGCCCACATATTTGCCGGCCCGATTGCAGGCGTCGATGGCCATCTTGAGCATGACACGTACCGCAGGATCGCGCTCATCAAACGCGCCGGCCACCAGACCCGAATCACGATCCAGTCCCAGCGTGAGCTGCGTTAAGTCGTTAGAGCCAATCGAAAAGCCATCAAAGTGGCGAAGAAAATCTTCGGCGAGCAACGCATTCGAAGGCAATTCACACATCATGATCAGCCGCAGGCCGCCCTGACCCTGCGCATCAGCACCACTACCACGCCGCAAGCCGTACTTTGCCAGCAAGGATTCGACCCCCTCTGCCTCTTTCACCGTTCGGACAAAAGGCACCATCAGCTCAACATTGGTCAAGCCCATCTGCTCACGGACTCGATGCAAGGCGATGCACTCCATCTCAAAGCAATCTTCAAAATCTTTCGCCAGGTAGCGCGAAGCACCACGAAAGCCCAGCATCGGATTCTCTTCCTCTGGCTCGTAACGCGAGCCACCGATCAGCTTTCGATATTCGTTGGACTTAAAATCTGAGAGCCGAACGATGACGGGTTTGGGCCAAAAAGCAGCGGCGATCGTCGCGACCCCTTCGGCAAGTTTGTCGACAAAAAAGTCCCGTGGAGAGGCGTGACCTCGCGACACCTTCTCCACTGCAAGTTTGAGCTCAGCGTCTACCCTCGGATAGTCCAGTATCGCCTTCGGATGTACACCGATATTGTTGTTGATGATGAACTCAAGACGGGCCAGCCCTACGCCCTCATTGGGCGTCGACTGAAATTCAAATGCCAGCTGCGGATTGCCCACATTCATCATGATTTTCACGGGTAGTTTCGGCAGCACACCAACATGGACAGTGGAGACCTCAGTCTCGAGCAGCCCCTCATAGATGCTGCCAGTGTCGCCTTCAGCGCACGAGACGGTCACCGTCTGCCCATCTCGGACGTGATCGGTGGCGTCACCGCAGCCCACAACCGCGGGAATGCCCAGTTCACGGGCGATGATCGCCGCGTGGCAGGTTCTGCCGCCACGATTGGTGACGATCGCTGCGGCGCGCTTCATCACCGGCTCCCAATTGGGATCCGTCATGTCCGTCACCAGTACGTCGCCCGGCTGAACCCGCTCCATTTGGTGGGCATCTTCAATGACCCGTACGGTGCCGGCACCGATCTTTTGACCAATCGCCCGGCCTTGGGCCAGCACCCGGCCGGTCGCCTTGAGCGTGTAGCGATGCTGCGCCTCACCCGCTTTTTGCTGAGACTTCACGGTTTCCGGACGAGCCTGCAGGATGTAGAGGCGGCCATCTTGCCCATCGAGGCCCCACTCAATGTCCATCGGCCGCTGATAGTGCGCTTCAATCGTCAGCGCGTAGCGGGCCAACTCAATGGTCTGCTCATGGGTAAGAGAATAGCGCTCACGTTCTCGATCGGCGACATCCGTCATCACCACGGCCTTGCCACTCTCCTGACGCTGCGCCTCGCTGGCAAACACCATCTGAATCAGCTTGCTGCCCAGTTGCCGGCGAATTACAGGGAACTTTCCCGCCCGCAGCATCGGCTTGTGAACATAAAACTCATCGGGATTGACCGCACCCTGAACGACTGTCTCCCCGAGCCCGTAAGAGCTGGTGATGAACACCACATCGTCAAAGCCAGACTCTGTGTCCATGGTGAACATGACCCCGGCCGCCCCCAGATCGGAACGAACCATCTGTTGGATACCCGCAGACAGCGCAACCTCCGCATGGGAAAATCCTTTGTGGACCCGGTAGCTGATGGCTCGATCGTTATAAAGCGAAGCAAACACATGCCGAATCTTGTCGAGTACCTCCTCGATACCCACCACATTCAGAAAAGTCTCCTGCTGACCGGCAAAGGACGCATCAGGCAGATCTTCGGCGGTGGCCGAAGATCGAACCGCTACGGACAAACCAGGGTGGCCCTGCGTCAGGGCAAGATAATGAGACCGAATTTCAGCCTCTAAACCCGCTGGCAAGGGTGTCTGAACCATCCAGCCACGAATTTCTGAACCGCACGCTGCCAACGCCCGAACATCGTCAACATTCAGCACGGAGAGCCGATCATGAATACGCTGACGAAGGCCGCCTTGATCAAGAAAAGCATGGAAGGCGGCGGCGGTGGTCGCGAATCCCCCTGGCACCCGAACCCCCGCCACGGCAAGCTGGGAAATCATTTCTCCCAGTGAGGCGTTTTTCCCGCCCACTGCATCGACATCCGTCATGCGCAGATCCTGAAAAGGAACGACCCAGCGTTGCGCGAGGCTCGGTTGAGAAATGGGGCTACGGGATCCCGGTTTGTTCATTCAGACCGCCTTGACGATAATGGGAAGAGTGAGTTTCACCCCGATTTTACCGAATCAACCCGATGTCCACTGATTTGAATCCCGCCTCCTCTCCGGCCGTCAGGCCTGCTGGCCGGACAGTCTTTTTTATTTCGGACGGAACGGGCATCACGGCGGAAACTTTTGGATCATCGATACTTGCGCAATTTGACAGCCTTCGTTTTCGACTGCGCCGAATTCCGTTTGTTGACTCCATTGAGAAGGCCGAGGAGGCAGTTCGAGTCATTGAGCAGCAGGCGCAGGAGGACGGCCGGCGGCCCATTGTCTTCTCCACCCTTGTCAATACGGAGATACTGGAGCGGATGAAGCGGGTCCGGGCCTTGCACCTGGATATGTTCAAGACGTTCGTGGAGCCTCTAGAGCGCGAGCTCGACGTCAAGTCAAGCCACACCATCGGGCGCTTTCATCATGCAACCGACACCGAGGCTTACAAGAATCGAATCGAGGCCATCAATTTTTCGCTTGCTCACGATGATGGCCAATCCGTGCGCAATCTCGAAGAGGCAGATGCAATCCTGATTGGTGTCTCACGCAGTGGAAAAACACCGACAAGCCTCTACTTGGCCATGCAGCACGGATTGAAAGTCGCCAACTGCCCACTCATTCCAGAAGACTTTGAGCGGGATGCGCTGCCCTCTACCATCGTGCCGTATAAAGAAAAACTGTTTGGCCTGACCATTGATCCGGATCGCCTGTCGCAGATTCGTAACGAGCGACGGCCCGGTTCCAAGTATGCGTCGCCTGAGAACTGCCGAATGGAAGTACGCAGCGCCGAGGCTCTGATGCGTCGCGAGTCGATCACTTGGCTGTCGACCACTACAAAATCTATTGAAGAGATTGCGACCACGATTTTGACCAGCCTGAATCTTGGCCGTTAGGCGGGCGCACTTGATTCGCCGCGCGACGCGGTGAGCGTTTTTCGCCGGCGTGACTCAAAAAGGCAGACGGCCGCAGCGGCGGCAACATTGAGGGACTCGATTGAGGCCTGCTGCGGAATCTGAACGCCGCGGGCTTGACTGAGGAACTCGGCTGCGACTCCGGACCCCTCCTGGCCGAAGAGCCAGGCGACTGGGCGTGACAGCGGCAGCAAAGGATCGAAGAGCGAGCCGGCGTCTGCCCCAAGCCGGGTGACCAGAAGCGGTAGTCCTTCATCGCGGGCTGCTGCGAGTGCCTCCGGGCCTGTTAACTCATCACGAATCTGCAGATTGAAATGGGCCCCCATCGCTGATCGCAACACTTTTGGTGACCACGGATCCGCCGTTCCAGAGAGGCACCAGACGGCCTGTGCGCCTGCCGCGGCAGACGAACGCAAAATACTGCCGACGTTGCCCGGATCTTGGACCCGATCCAAAATGACCACATCTCCGCCGCTCGGGGGCGGCTTGAACCTTAACTTCGGGATCAGTAGGCCCCATCCAGTGGGGCTCTCCACCTGGCTTATTTCTCGATAAAGCGCGGGATCAAGAGACCACACTTCTTGGCATCGCCGATGAATACTGGGATGAATTGCATCACTTGGCAGCGAGGCCCGCATCACCAGAATGGGCAGTTGGGTGAGGTCAGCATCGAAAAACGACAGGCAGAGTCGCTCACCTTCAATCCATGCGGCCTGATGATCGCGTCGTGCGCGCGAGGAGCTAACGATCGATCGGAGCAGCCTGAACCCGGGGTTCTGACGCGAGGCAATCGTTTTGACGGTCTGGTGAGACGGGGCCATCTCAGGGAGAGCTCACGGACAGCTGACGGATCGGCGCAAAGCTTTTGCGATGGACCTCACACGGGCCGTGCACTGCCAGGGCCTGAAGATGGGCCCGGGTACCGTAACCAGCATGACGGGCAAACCCATAGTGAGGATGCTGTGCGTCGAGTCGATGCATCTCAGCATCCCGAGCCGTCTTGGCCAGAATCGAGGCCGCTGAAATACATGCGACCTTTTGATCACCCTTAACGATAGTCTCGGTCCGGTAGGGCCAGTGCCAGGGACCGGCACTGGCTCCTGGCGAGCGATTACCGTCGACCAGCACCGTCAGGCCTTGATGGCCATCCGTCGAAAGTGACTGACTCGCTTTCGCTTCTCCTTCCAGATGCGCCATGCAGGCCTGCATCGCGCGCGACATTGCCAGGAAAGTTGCGCGCAAAATATTCATCTCATCAATCTCGGCAACACTGGCCCAGCCGATTCCCCACGCCTGGCTGCTGCGCCGAATCTCTTCAGCAAGGGCCTGTCGGCGATGAGCCGAAAGCAGCTTCGAGTCCGCAAGACCGATAATTGGAGTCACGCCCAAGACCACCGCTGCGGCACAAACCGGGCCAGCAAGCGGTCCGCGTCCGGCCTCATCAACGCCCGCCTGCATGTTCCAACTCGGAGAGAAGAATGTCGGCGATCTGCTGGGCAGCACCGCGCCGCAGATCATGGTGCAGCCCGGTGAATCGCTGCCGTACACGCTCGGCATCGGCGGGATGATCGAGCCATTCACGTACCGCTGCCGCCAGCGCATGGGCCTGGGCCTGGCTCTGAATCAGCTCGGGCACGACCCGGCTGCCCAGGAGAATGTTGGGAAGGCCGATATCGTGTATAAGTGCGCGACGGCGCATCATCCAGTAGGTCAACTGCGGCACGCGATAAGCGATCACCATCGGGCGCTTCCAGAGCGCCGCCTCCAGCGTGGCAGTGCCACTGGCGACAAGAGCAACATCACAAGCCTCGAGTGCGAGATGGGAGACGGGGTCATGGCCCTGTTGAAGCAAAAGCCGAACGCCCTGCTGTTGCGCACGCCGAAACTCCGGATGCCGCTGAATTTGCTGAGCCATGGATTCAGACGCGGCCGGAATCACAACTTCGCAATCGCGCGCCAGTGCTGCGGCAGCCTGAAAAAACGCTGGACCGTTGTGCCGTAACTCGCCCTGGCGAGAGCCCGGCATCACCGCCACCACTGCGCGGCTGCCGGATAGCGAGAGGGCCCGCCGGGCACTTTGACTGTCCGGCTGTATCGGAATCATGTCCGCAATCGGGTGGCCCACATACGTGGCCTGCACTCCAGTTCCAGCGTAGACCTGCGTCTCAAACGGAAAAATACACAGCATATGATCTACCGCCTGCTTGATCTTGAGGATGCGCTCAGGCCGCCACGCCCAGATCGATGGGCTGATCAAATGAACCGTGCGAATTCCCTGCTGTCGCAAACGCGCCTCGACGCCGAGGTTAAAGTCGGGCGCATCAACACCGAGATACACCGCTGGGCGCCACTTGGCGGTGTATTTCAGAAGCCAGTAACGGACAGCAAGAATGTGAACCAGTTTAGAGACCGCTTCCGCATAGCCACGAACCGCCAAATCATCACTCCGAAACCAACACTCCATGCCCACGGCTCGGAGTCGGTCCCCGCCAATTCCGCCAAGTTCAAGATCTGCTGCGCCACTGCTCAGCCGACGCAACGCATCTGCGGCGATGAGATCGCCGGAGGCCTCTCCGGTGACGGTCACCAACCTCATGAAACGACCTTGAGTCGGCGGCCGGTCACCGTCGCTTTAGCGCACGATGCCGCGGCCAGCATGACGAAGGAAATCAACCAGCAGGTCAAGCGCCCTACGGTCCTGTGCGTCTGCTACGCCAAGGGCATCTGCATCCTGCAGGGCGGCAAGACTTTCGGTGAGCGTTAGGCCTGACTTATAGATCAATTTATAGGCGCGCCGAAGCAGCGCGATCTGCGGGGCTGACCAGCCGCGACGCTTCAGGCCCTCAGCATTGATCCCGTGGGCCGCCGCAGGGTTACCGTTTGCCATGACATACGGCGGTAGATCCTGCAGCAGCGTTGTTCCGGCGCCAGTCATGGCATGGGCGCCAATTTTTACAAACTGATGGACTCCCGTCAGTCCTCCCAATATGGCCCAGTCGCCCACCGTGACATGACCGGCCAGCTGCGCTGCGTTGGCCATGATGGTGTGAGATCCAATCTCGCAGTCGTGCGCAATATGAACATAGGCCATGATCCAGTTGTCATGGCCGATGCGAGTGACCCCTGCTCCCTGCAGGGTGCCGGTGTTGATCGTGCAGCACTCTCGAAATGTATTGCCATCCCCAATTTCAAGTTCAGTGGGCTCGTCGTTGTATTTCTTATCCTGTGGGGCACCGCCCACGACGCAGTGAGAATGCACGACGTTTGCTCGGCCAAGGCGTGTCCTGCCAATGATCTGGGCAAAAGGGTGAATCACGCACTCTGGGCCGATCCGCACATCGGGGCCGATGATCGCCCAGGGGCCGATCTCGACGCTGGCGTCAATCTCCGCTTTCGAATCGATGAGGGCGCTGGGATGAATCCTGGCCATCGCAGACTCAGCCCTTTCCAGGGAGATCACGCAAGGCGCACATGAGATCCGCTTCGGCGGCAAGATCATCCCCGACCATCGCCCTGCCCTTGTATTTCCACAGCAGGCGGGACTGCCGCTCAATACTGACCTGAAGAGTCAATATATCTCCGGGCACGACAGGCCGTTTAAATCGACAATTGTCGATGCCCACAAAGAAATAGACGGAGTCCTCGCTTGAGGTTGTTCCCATGGTCTTGAAGGACAAAATTCCAGCCGCCTGTGCCAGCGCCTCAACAATCAGAACACCCGGCATAACTGGAAAATGAGGAAAGTGGCCATTGAAGAATTCCTCGTTCATTGAGACATTTTTCTGAGCGACGATTCGCTCTCCCACCACCAATTCGTTGACCCTGTCGACCAGCAAAAAAGGATAACGGTGGGGTAAGGTGTCCAGGATCTCTCGAATTTCCATCGGTTTAGCCCTCTTTCTTGCCATGTGATGGCCGGTCGCGCAGCTCTTGATTCACCTGTCGACGAAACTCAGGAAGTCGTCGCACCATCGCTGCACTCTTTTCCCAATCGGCCTGGTGCTGCAAAGGATACACACCCACGTATTTTCCCGGCTCCAGAATGCTGGACATCACCAGACTCATGGGTCCAATGATTGTCCCTTCAGCGATTTCAAGATGGCCGAGAATTCCGGCCGCACCGCCAATCTGACAAAAAGCGCCAATCCTCGCGCTACCGGCGATCCCCACGCAGCCCGCGATTGCGGTGTGCCGGCCAATCACGACGTTGTGCGCAATCTGGATCTGGTTGTCCAGTTTCACTCCATGCTCAATCACTGTGGCATCCAGGGTGCCGCGATCAATCGTTGTATTGGCACCAATCTCGACATCGTCACCAATGAGCACCCCACCCACCTGCGGAATCTTGAGCCACGAACGATCCGACTGAGGCGCAAAACCAAACCCATCGCTGCCGATTACTGCGCCGCTGTGAATCAGTGCACGGGCTCCAATCCGACATCCTGGGGCGATGGTGACCCGCGGGTGAAGATGGGAACCTGCGCCGATGCTCACCCCCTCGCCCAGAATACAGCCGGCGTCGACATCGGTATCCTCATCAATGATCGCGCCCGAGCCGACCACCACGCCCGGCCCGATACTGACCCGGACGCCCAACGTGACCCCAGGCCCGAGAATCGCCGATGGATGAACCACGGTATGTGGCACCAGTGCCTGACGGTTTCTTCGATTGAGCCAGCCAGCCGCCTTCGCGAAAAACAAATACGGATCGTGTGTCTCAATGAGCGTGCAAGATAGGCCCATTTGACGGGCTGCTGCGGCGTCGCTGACCACCACCACAGAGGCCTGCGTCGCCCTGAGCTGCTCGCGATAGCGAGGCGACGAGAGAAAACTGGCGCACCCCTGGCGGGCGCTCGCCAGGCTCGCAAAGCGATCGATGCGGGTGCTGGGGTCACCCATTACGGTGGCCGAAAACCGCTCTGCCAATTCCCCGGCCGTGATGGAGGGATCGTAACTGGCGTCCATGTGCGGCCCGCTGATCCTCAGCGTGCTGGAGTATTCAAAGCGCGAATCACCTTGTCCGTGATGTCGATTCTGGACGATGCGTAGACCGCCTCCTGAAAGATGATGTCGAACTTCTCCGCCTCGGCGATCTGACGAATCACCCGGTTGGCCCGCTCGACCACGCCTGCAATCTCCTCGTTACGCCGCTGATTGAGATCCTCGCGAAACTCGCGCTGCCGACGCTGCAAATCACGCTCCAACTCCGCAATTTCGCGCTGCCGCTTCTGCCGCTCTGTTTCCGGCATAACGGTGGCATCGCGCTCGAGTTTGTTGGAGATTTCTTTAAATTTATTGGCAGACTCTTGAATCTGCTTTTCGCGCTTGGCGAACTCTTGTTCGAGCTTTTGCTGCGAGAGTTTCGCCGGTGTGGAGTCCCGCAAAATTCGTTCGATACTGACCACACCAATGCGGACCTCCTGAGCGGCGCTCTGCGCGATCGGCAGCAGGCCCAACACTAGGCCAAGGCCCGTCAGCCTGAGAATCCGTCGACTGCTCTGGACAAAAGTGTCGATGCGCATGCGCTACTTTCCGCGTTCAAAACCCGTTGAATTCTCGCACGAATGCAGTCGGCCCTAAAAACCGGTGCCAATCTGAAACTGAAGGCCCTGTGTTCGATCGCCAGGCTGCTTCCTGAGCGTGCGGCCCATACTGAGCTTCAGCGGCCCGACCGGCGAGAGCCAAGAAAGGCCGACGCCCGTCGCTGCGCGCAAGTCATCAAACCCAGGGGTCTGCGCCTCCTGCCACACACTGCCCACATCAAAATACGCAAAAACGCGAATGGTCCGATCCTGCGTCATTCCTGGCAGCGGAAAGAGCAACTCCGAGTTCAATAAAAGCCGTTGATTGCCGCCAAGTGCCCCGCCGTTACTGGAACGCGGACCAATCCCACCAGGGGCGAAGCTTCGCACCGAGCCAATACCGCCGACGTAATAATTTTTAAGTATTGGAAAGGTTTTGCCTCCCAGGCCCTCGCCCCGGCCGATCTCGCCATTGAGTGCCAGGGTCACGGTCCTGCTGATGGGGTAGTAATACTGGTGCCCATATTCGAAACGAATGTACTCCAGCATGCCAAACGGCGTTGCATACTCAAGGTTCACATGCTGGCGACGGCCACGCGTCGGAGCGATCGCACTGTCTCGCGAGTCTCGGACCCATCCCAGTGTCGCGAAGTAGGCATCCAAATTCTCCTGCTTAAATCGTTCTCTGACCTCCCGCACAATCTCTGCTGGCCAGGCACTCTCGCTCCCACCATAGCGGTTATTCTCAGCGCCCACACCGAAGAAAATTCGGTCCTCTTCTGTATACGGAATCCCAAATCGAATTCCCGCACCCTGCGTTGTGATGTTGTAAAGGTTCTGGGCATCAAATTGGATGGGGAAAAATCGGCGGCTATAGACATCGATCGACCGGCTCACACCGTCATCAGTCCAGTAGGGATCCACATGATTGATGACCAAGGTTTGCCGCAACTGACTATTGTTGACTTCGAGTGACAGATTCGTTCCAGTGCCCAGAAAGTTCTGCTGAAAGATGGATGCATTGATGATGAAATTCTCGGTACTGGATACGCCCACGCCCAATGAAATTGTGCCCAGAGGACGCTCTTCGACCCGCACGCCAACGTCCACCTGGTCCTGAGTGCCCACAACGGGTACGGTGTCAATCTCGACCTGACGAAAATATCCAAGCCGATCAATTCGATTTCTCGATAGGCGAAGGCGATCGCCGTCGTACCAAGAGGCCTCCAGTTGCCGCATTTCACGACGAATGACCTCGTCACGGGTCCGAGTATTACCGCTGATATTGATGTTTCGAACATAGACACGGCGGCCAGAGTCAATCTGAAGCGCAAAATTAACAGTCCGGCTCTCGCGATCAATCTGGGGAACCGGCGTCACGCTGGCAAAGGCGTACCCAAGCTCACCGAGGCGGTCTGAAATCGCTTTTGTAATGGCCTGAAGGCGCTGATTGGAGAAAACCTCACCCGGCTTGACCGTGATGAACTTTGCAAACTCAGACTCCCGTCCCAGCGTGTCCCCCGCCAGCCGGACGTCTTTCAGCGTATATTTTTCTCCTTCATTGATCACAATCGTGATGAACACATCGCGTCGATCCGGTGATAGCGACACCTGTGTCGAATCAACGGCAAACTCGAGATACCCACGATTGAGGTAAAAGGAGCGCAGCGACTCAAGATCTCCGGTCAGTTTTTGGCGCGAGTACTGGTCCGCCTTGGTATACCAGGAGGCCCAGTTCGGGCTACCCAGTCGAAACTCCTCCAGCAAGAGTGACTCTTTAAACGCCTTGGCCCCTAGAATCCGGATTTGTTTAATGCGGGCATCTTCCCCTTCCACTATTGCGAGCTGAACCGCCACTCGATTGCGCTCGAGCGGGGTGATCGTGGAGACGATCCGGACATTGTATTTTCCGCGGCCGAGGTATTGGCGTTTGAGTTCCTGCTCGGCCCGATCAAGCAGCGCCCGATCAAAAATTCGGGACTCGGCAAGCCCAGTGTCACGCAACGACTTCAGAAGCTGATCCTTGGTGAACTCCTTTGATCCAGCGATTTCGACCGCACCAATTGCGGGCCGCTCCTCCACACTGATCACGAGCACTTCGCCCTCGAGCTCGATGCGCACGTCTTTGAAAAAACCAGTCGCAAATAAAGTCCTGACCGCCTCCGCAGTGCCTTGCTCTGTCACGCGATCACCGATTTGAAGCGGCAGGTAGGAAAAGACGGTGCCGGGCTCAATCCGCTGCAGGCCCTCGATTCGAATGTCGCGGATAGGGCGGCCGAGGGGGGAAGCTGCTGCCGCAGCGCTGGGCTGAGAAAACTGTGCCACGACGGGAGCGGAAAAGGCCGCGGTACAGACAACCAGGCCTCCGAGGCAGAGGTGCCGTAGCCGCCAGTAAGGCCTGTACTTAGAGCTCACACCATTGCGCATACTGTCTCGTTCACCAGCCCGCAAGCCGGGCTAAATCGTTAAAAAGGGCGACGGCGGTGAGGGCCATAATCAAGGCAACACCGATACGACGGCCCGTCTCTTGAATCTCAGCCGATAGGGGCTGACCCCGGACCAGCTCCCACAGATAATACATAAGGTGTCCCCCGTCCAGCATCGGTATCGGCAAAAGGTTGAGTACAGCGATGCTGATACTAATCAGCGCGAGAAACCCCACGAATGCCTTCAGGCCGTTATCGGCTGACTGGCCCGCCGCGTCCGCAATCGTGACGGGACCACTGATTTGCCGCCAGGAAAGCTCGCCGGTCAGCATTCTTCCCAGCGCCCGGACGGTCAACAGACTCATCTCCCAGGTTCGGGTTACGCCTTTGGTCAAGGCCTGCAACGGCTCATCAGCGACATGGGCGGTCTCGACCTCGGCGCCCACGACCGCGCCGATACGAAAGATGCCGTCCTGGCCAGCTCGGGCGGTGATCACGACGCGTTCCGTCTGATGGCCGTCAGACACCATCAGCTCAATCGGTTTGCCCTGCGATTCCTTGATCCTGGCAATCACAACATCGGGCTGGCGGACCTCTTCTTGACCAACGCGAAGAATGCGATCGCCATCCCGCAGTCCAGCCGCCTGGGCAACGCTGCCTTCTTGCACGCGGATGACGCGCACGGATTTGCTCATTGGCGCCAGCCCAAGTGCCGCGACTGTCGCTGAAGGATCATTACCCTCGCCACGATCGCCCCCTTGGGGGGTCGCGATCGGCACTGCCACCGAAATCATTTCACTGCCAGCTCTTTGCACCTTCACCACAATGGAGGTAGCGCCCTCGCCGACCAAAGCCTGGGCGATACGCCAACGTAGATCATGAAAGCTCGTCACCTCATGGCTGCCAATGCCAATCACACGATCCCCTTCGCGTAACCCGACTGAGGCCGCTGCAGACTCGGCTTTGGGCTGTGCCAGCACAGCAATCGGCTCTTCACGGCCCGAATAAAATAAGACTGCATAGGCCAGCGCAGCAAAAATGAGATTGGCCAGCGGGCCAGCGAATACGATCCAAGCACGTGCGGCGAGCGGTTTTGCCTCAAACTGGGGCTCATCCATCTTGACGTAGCCGCCGAGCGGAATGGCGGCAACTACCCACTCAGTGTTCGAGCGCATGGAGCGCCACTTCAGCATCGCCCGGCCAAATCCGATCGAGAACCGCTCGACCGCAACGCCGCATTGGCGGGCTGCGAGGTAATGTCCCATCTCATGCACAAAGACGAGAATCGCGATTGCGAGCAGGAAAAACAAAACAGTCGTCATCATGGCAGCCCGAATTATCCCGCGATTTTGGCAACGCGTGCCCGTGCGATTTCGCGAGCCTCCCGATCGATTTCCAGCAGCTCACCCACGCTGGCTGGCAAGGTCGCAGCCGACTTGCTGAGATGCGTCAGCGTGCCCTCGACCACTCCAAATATCTCACCAAAACGAATGCGCTCGCCGAGAAAAGCCTCCACCGCGATTTCGTTGGCGGCATTTAAGACAGCGGGGGCGCCGCCGCCCGTTCGCAACGAAGCACGCGCAAGGCCCAAAGACGGAAAGCGCTCCGTATCCGGCGGCTCAAAATCGAGCCGTTGAGATGACTGCCAATCAAGGGGCTTCACTGGCGCATGAATTCGTGCAGGCCAACTCATCGCACAAGCGATCGGTGTCCGCATATCGGGGGAGCCCAGCTGCGCAAGGATTGAACCATCATCAAACTCCACCATCGAATGCACCACACTCTGAGGGTGCACCACCACCTCGATGGCGGAGTCGGGAAGGGAGAAGAGCCAATGGGCCTCAATGAGCTCTAGGCCCTTATTCATCATCGTGGCCGAATCGACTGAAATTTTCCGGCCCATCGACCAGTTGGGATGTGCGATCGCTTCGCTCACGGATGCCGAAAATATGCGGGCCTTCTCCCAGGACCGAAATGGGCCGCCTGAGGCGGTCAGCAGCAGACGGCGCACCCCAGCGGGTGGCTGAAAGCATCGGTAGTTTTCGCCTAGACACTGAAAAATCGCGTTGTGCTCACTGTCAACGGGTAAAACAGCCGCACCACCGAGACGTGCTGCCTCCACCATCAACGGCCCGGCCATCACCAGAGCCTCTTTGTTGGCCAAAAGAATTTTCTTGCCGGCGCGGGCAGCCGCCAACACCGAGGCCAGCCCTGCCGCCCCAACAATGCCGGCTACCATCATGTCGACCTCGGGCACCACCGCCGCAGTGACCAGGCCCTCCGGGCCGGCCAACACATTGATGCGCGCGCCCCAGGCAGTCTCACGCAAACGTATCTGTAGTGTCTGCGCGGCATCCACGTCAGTCATCACCACCCAGCGGGGCTTGAAACGTTCGCAGTCCCGAAGCATCGGTTCGACCTGCCGATGCGCAGTCAGCACTTCTGCCCGAAAACGCTCGGGATGCAGGCCGATCAGATCCAGAGTGCTCTGACCAATCGATCCTGTTGATCCGAAAACAGCTACCCCCTGCACACGATATCCTTTTGCCCTCTCGGCTCTTCGATTACCCAGGGCCGCTACGCCCAAGCTCCAGCAGACTCACCATGGCCATTGTCACCGGAAAGACTGCCATCAGTGCATCGATTCGATCCAGCACGCCGCCATGGCCAGGCAAGAGACCACTGGAGTCCTTGACACCGCGGAGTCGCTTTAGCAGAGACTCATACAAATCGCCCACGACACTGACCAACGTCATCAGAATTACAAACAAAAATAAAAATACTCCGCCCACCTGCTCGCCAATCAAGCCAAAGATGGTCGGCCCAAGCGTGCCGGACTCGCCACTATCCAGCTGGGTAGCCATTACCGCCAAAAGCAGATTGCCTGCAAGCGCGCCAAAAACACCCTCCCAGGTTTTGCCGGGGCTGATGGACGGCGCGAGCTTTTTCCGGCCGAAGGCCCGCCCAGCGAAATATGCAGCCGTATCGGCTACCCATACCAACAGCAGGACCGATAAGAGAAAAGATTTTCCGATCCCGTCGGCCTGCAGCAGCGCACACCAAGTCACAAAACAAAAAACAAATGCCGCCAAGGGCCCAAAGCCAGACGAACCACCGATGCTGCGGCCCCGTGACAACGCGAGTGGAACAGCCACCACCCACATCAGCGTGACAAGGAGATAGAGCGACAGTAGGTCAGCACCCTGGCCGTCTGCGGCAAGCATGACTGGAGGGAAAAACAGCAGGCTTGCTATGCCCACCAGCCCGAAGGCCGCTGCAATCGCAGCCGAGTGCCACGGCCGTAGACCCACCAAGCCCAGCCACTCATAGAGTGCCGCCGTCATGATGCCCAACAGCAACACATCAAATGCGAACGCGGGTGCCCAGAGGGCAGCGCCGACCAAAACGATAAGGACAGAGACCGCGGTTAGGACGCGGGTGCGGAGCATGCCTGGGCGACCTGAGCAGAGGTTCTGCCAAATCGACGTTCACGCTTTTGATAAGACTCGATCGCGAGATCGAGTTGGACCTCGTCAAACTCGGGCCAGTAACAGTCGGTGAAATAAAACTCCGTGTACGCAAGCTGCCACAGGAGAAAATTGCTGATGCGTTCCTCTCCGCCAGTCCGGATAAACAAATCCGGCTCCGGCGCATAGTTCATCGCAAGGTGTGGGGCCAGCAACTCTTCAGCGATCGGCACGCCGGGCTGTGCCAACTGAGGCTGCTGATCGAGCATTTTCCGAGTAGCCTGCAAGATGTCCCAGCGGCCCCCATAGTTGGCCGCTACCGTCAGATGAAACCGGTCGTTCATTGCGGTGGCCGATTCGGCACGCGAGATGGCAGCACGAAGATTTTTGTTAAATGCACTGAGATCCCCGATCACGCGCAGCCGCACCCCATTTTCTTTCAGCTCACGGACTTCGCGCTCCAAGGCCTTGATGAACAGCCCCATCAAAAAAGATACCTCTTCCTCGGGCCGACGCCAGTTCTCAGAGCTAAAGGCGAACACGCTCAAGTACCGCACCCCGCGACGCATGCAGGCCTCGACCACTTGACGCAAGGCGGCTACCCCGCGCTCATGTCCAACCATACGAGGCAGATGGCGGGCATTGGCCCAACGGCCATTGCCGTCCATGATGACTGCAATATGCTGCGGGACAGCATGGACCGACGGGATCACCAAGGTGGAGCTTTGGGTTTCGGATGTGGACATTGATCTCTTCTCGGGCTTGTGCGCTCGTCAGGGCTTAAACCGTCATGATCTCTGACTCCTTCTGAGCCAGCAGTTTATCAATCTCTGCAATATGTTTATCGGTGAGCTTCTGAGTGTCATCCTGGGCCCGCCGCTCTTCGTCTTCGGAGATGAGCTTGTCCTTGACCAGTTTTTTGAGTGCCTCATTGGCGTCCCGACGGATGTTGCGAACGGCAATCTTGGTCTCTTCGCCCTCGTGCTTGATAACCTTGGTCAACTCCCTTCGGCGCTCCTCAGTCAAGGCGGGCATGGGCACGCGAATCAGATCGCCTGATGTTGCCGGATTGAGCCCCAAATCCGACTCTCGAATGGCCTTCTCGACAACTGCCACCATCTTTTTCTCCCAAGGCTGCACCCCGATCGTGCGGCTATCGATCAGGGTGACATTGGCCACCTGATGTAGCGGCGATGGGTTGCCATAGTAGTCCACTTGTATGTGGTCCATCAGGCCAGTGTGCGCCCGGCCCGTGCGGACCTTGGACAGATTGAGTTTTAAATTCTCGATCGTCTTGCCCATCTTCTGATCGGCACTGGTTCGAACTTCCTGGGGTGTTTTCATGATGTTTTCCGCTGGCTATCGTCCGGGTGAGCCTCTGGCCTAAACATGGACCAGGGTGCCCTCAGCTTCGCCACGAATGATTCGGGCAAGTGCTCCAGGCTTGAAGATACTGAATACACGAATCGGCAGCTTCTGGTCCCGACAAAGAGCAAAAGCGGTCGCATCCATGACCTTTAGGTTTCGCGAAATGGCTTCATCAAAAGTGACTGCCTCGTAACGCTTGGCTTGAGGGTCTTTGGCTGGGTCGCTGGTGTAGACCCCGTCGACCTTCGTCGCCTTGAGCACGATCTCTGCGCCGACCTCGGCTCCTCGTAAAGCAGCCGCCGTGTCGGTTGTGAAAAACGGGTTTCCGGTTCCGGCTGCAAATACGACAATTTTGCCCTCTTCAAGGTAGCGGATCGCCTTGGGGCGAATGTAAGGCTCAACCACTTGATCGATTCTCAGCGCCGACTGCACCCGGGCCACCAGCCCTGCGCGACGCATTGCATCCTGCAGGGCCAACGCATTCATCACGGTAGCGATCATGCCCATGTAATCGGCCGTCGCGCGATCCATACCCGAGGCCCCGAGGGCAACACCCCGAAAAATATTCCCGCCGCCAATCACCACCGCCACTTCAACACCCAAAACCGTAACCTGGGCGATCTCCTTGACGATGGAATCAATGGTCTCCCGATTGATGCCATAGGGATCCTCGCCCATCAGGGCCTCGCCGGAGAGTTTCAGCAGAATACGTTTTGGTGATGTCATATCAGGCTGCGCGGGCGGCAGCAACTTGGGCGGCAACCTCGGCCGCAAAATCATCGGCACGCCGCTCGATACCTTCGCCGACGATGTACAAAGTAAAGGAGGCGATCGAGGCGCCTTTGCTCTTCAAAAGCTGCTCGATGGTCTGCTTGCCATCCTCGGCCTTGACAAACACCTGACCCAGCAAGGTGACCTCTTTTAAGAATTTCTGCACGGTACCTTCGACCATCTTTGCAACGATGTCTGCGGGCTTGCCCGACTCGGCAGCCTTCTCCGCCGCAATCCGTCGCTCGGTCTCAATCAGGGCCGCATCCACGCCAGAGGCATCCAAGGATTTGGGCTTTGAGGCGGCGATGTGCATCGCCAAATCTCGGCCCAGCTGCTCATCGCCCCCTACGAGGTCCACCAGAACACCGATCTTTGCGCCGCCGTGAATGTAGGAGAAGAGTTTGCCCTTCGCAGCCAACCGCGTGAAACGACGGACACTGATGTTCTCGCCGATCTTGCCCACCAACGCAGTGCGGACCGATTCGACCGTGCCGCCAGAAAGTGAGGCTGCGCTCAAGCCGGTGACATCCGCAACACCCCCGGCGCACACCAGTCTGGCAACGTCGCTTGAAAAGGCAAGGAAATCATCATTTTTGGCAACAAAGTCGGTCTCGCAGTTGATCTCGACCATGGCCGCATGGGCGCCCTCAACATGAATCGACACAATGCCCTCTGCCGTCACACGGGAGGCGGCCTTGCTGGCCTTGCTCCCAAGCTTCACACGCAGAATTTCCTCGGCTTTTGTCATGTCGCCATCGGCCTCGGAGAGGGCTTTTTTGCACTCCATCATCGGGGCGTCGGTTTTCTCACGAAGCTCCTTGACCATTGCTGCGGTAATTTCCGCCATTGTGTTCTCCTGGTTCAAACTCATGTTTTAAAAAAAGGGCCGCTCAAACTGACCGGCCCCTTCCGCATGCATCGGCCCAGATCTTGGGGGCCCAGTCCTCACGCCATAGAGGCCGCCTAGGAGGCGTCTTCCACCTCAACGAACTCATCTTGCTCATCGCGAATCGCCGAGACCACATCCGCCACGGCATTGGCCCGACCATCAAGGATCGCGTCGGCCACAGCGCGGGTGTACAGCCGCACTGCACGGCTGGCATCGTCATTGCCCGGGATGACATAGTCCACGCCTTCAGGGGAGTGATTCGTATCGACCACGGCCACTACGGGAATGCCCAATTTGTTGGCTTCCTGGACGGCGATCTTGTGATACCCCACATCGACAACAAACAAGGCGTCGGGCAGGCCTGCCATGTCCTTAATGCCCCCTAATGTTTTGTTTAACTTGTCCATCTCACGGCCAAAAGAGAGCGCCTCTTTTTTGCTCATACGCTCAAGGCCACCCTCAGCCGTCACGGTTTCCATATCCTTGAGTCGCTTGATCGAGGTCTTCACCGTTTTGAAGTTGGTGAGCATCCCTCCCAGCCAGCGCTGATCGACGTAGGGCTGGCCTGCACGGCTCGCCTCCTCGGCGATGATTTCCCTCGACTGCCGCTTGGTGCCGACAAACAGCACGGTGCCTCTGCGCTGGGAGAGTTGTTTGATGAACTTCAGCGCGTCGCCAAGATGGCTAACGGTCTGCTCGAGGTTGATGATATGGATTTTGTTGCGATGGCCGAAAATAAATGGGGCCATCTTGGGATTCCAGAATCGGGTCTGGTGGCCAAAGTGAACTCCGGCTTCCAGCATTTCACGCATACTGACTGACATACGGCTTCTCCTTGCAAGGGTTGGTCTCGGCACTCGAAAGAGTCTGCTGTAGCGTGGCAGGTCAAACGCCCCGCCTCCCTGCACAGACACCCTTGCTTCGAATGCTTTGGTTTAAAAATCAGGCACAATGAGTGCCCACAGCGCCGAAAAACACCTTGTTAATCAAGGGCTTCCGGCAACCCGTGATTTTAACCCCTTATGCCCATTCAGCTCAAATCCGGTCCCGAAATCGATGCCATGCGGGTGGCAGGCCGCCTTGCCTCCGAGGTCCTGGACTTCATCGGACCCCATATCAGGCCTGGGGTCACCACCGGAGAGCTCGACCGGCTCTGCCATGACTTCATGGTGAATGTTCAAGGGACGATTCCCGCCCCCCTGAACTACTGCCCCCCGGGCTACAAGCCCTATCCCAAATCCATCTGCACCTCGATTAACCATCAGGTCTGCCACGGCGTGCCGGGTGACCGGGTGCTCAAGTCCTCGGACATCGTGAACATCGACATCACTGTCATCAAAGACGGCTTTCATGGAGATACCAGCCGCATGTTCTTAGTCGGCGAAGCTTCCATTGCTGCCAAGAGACTCTGCGAGATCACTCACGAGGCCATGTGGGCGGGCATTCGTCAGGTTGCGCCTGGGAAGCGGCTGGGCGATATTGGCGCAGCCATTCAGAAGCTTGCCGAATCGGCCGGCTATTCGGTGGTTCGGGAGTTTTGCGGCCACGGCATCGGCCGGGGCTTTCACGAAGAGCCGCAGGTCCTGCACTATGGCAAGGCAGGCACCGGCCTGGAACTCAAGACGGGCATGACATTCACCATCGAGCCGATGATCAATGCGGGCCGGCCTGAGATTCGCGAGCTTGCCGACGGGTGGACGATCGTGACCAAGGATCACAGTCTCTCGGCCCAGTGGGAGCACACGGTGCTCGTCACTGAGGCAGGATTTGAAGTCCTGACCATCTCCGAAGGTAGCCCCGACCGTGAGCGACGCCGGCCAAGCTAAGGGCCTTCAATCGCGTACCGACACTCTTGGCACGCTCAGGAAGTCCCTGCGGCAGGCGCGCGAGCGTAATGCCAGCCTCTGGACACCACGGACCAATCCCGTTACCGCCATGCGACGCTTCAGTCGCGATGTCGACGGCATTTTGCGCGCGCTGTGGCGCGACTTCGCGATTCCGCAGGCAAGCCTCATTGCGGTAGGCGGCTATGGCCGAGGCGCACTGGCGCCATTTTCGGATGTTGATCTGCTGATCCTGATGCCGGAGGGCTATCGAGAAGCGGCGATTGCCCCGCAGGCCGAAGCGCTGGTGAGCGGATTTTGGGACATTGGTCTGGATGCTGGACACAGCATTCGCTCGCTCTCCGAATGCATGCAGCAAGCGCAAGACGACCTCACGATTGCCACGGCACTACTGGAGTCACGCTGGATCGCAGGGCCCAAGCCGCCTGTCGCTGCGCTGAAACATGCATGGTTCGAGCAGATGAATGTAAAGGAGTTCGCGCAGGGAAAGCTTTTGGAGATGCAGCAGCGCCACGTCCGACATAACGATTCGCCCTACAGTCTTGAGCCCAACTGCAAAGAAAGCCCTGGCGGCCTAAGGGATCTACAAATCCTACGATGGATCACCCAAGCCTTCGGACTCGGACATCGCTGGGAGGATCTGGCCCGAGATGGTCTGATCACCGATCGAGAGGCCGCTGAGGTTCAGCGGGCCCAACAGTTACTGCAGCTGATTCGCGGCCATCTGCATCTCGCAGCCGGCCGTCGCGAGGACCGTCTGGTCTTTGATCTGCAGACCGAGGTCGCCAAGCGGCTCGGGCTTTCGGCCCGCGGCGGACGTCGTGCCAGCGAAATACTGATGCAGCGTTACTACCGTGCGGCAAAAGCAATCTTTCAGATTAGCTCCATGCTGTTGGCCAACTTCGAGCCACGGCTCTTTCCCTCTGCGCAGCTGCCCGACGGCCAGCAGCCTCGGCGCATTGATGAGGAATTCGATGAGATCTATGGTCTGCTCGAGATCCGTGAGGAGCAGCGTTTTGATGCCGAACCCAGCTCAATGCTACGGGCATTCTTGAGGGTGCAGCAGCATCCGGAATTGCGCGGCATGTCGGCCCGCACGATGCGGGCGCTGTGGAATCATCGCGACCGGATTGATACCGAGTTTCGCAAAGATCCCCGCCATCGCCAGCTGTTTCTGAGTTTGTTTCAGCAGCCGCGTGGCATTGTGCATGGGCTTCGGCTGATGAATAACTTAGGAATTTTGGGCCGCATGTTGCCCGTCTTTCGAAAGATCGTCGGCCAGATGCAGCACGATCTTTTTCATGTCTATACGGTGGATCAACACATCCTGCAGGTCATTCGTAATCTGCGTCGACTGACGATGGACGAGC
Source organism: Betaproteobacteria bacterium (assembly GCA_018970545.1). Classification (GTDB taxonomy): domain Bacteria; phylum Pseudomonadota; class Gammaproteobacteria; order Burkholderiales; family Burkholderiaceae_A; genus Lacustribacter. Next base: position 37,568 of record JAGWWC010000005.1, read on the forward strand.
ATGCCCATGAGTTCCCGCTCTGCAGCCGGCTGATGGCGGAATTCCAGTGGCCATGGATTTTGTACATCGCAGCCCTGTTTCACGATATCGCCAAAGGCCGTGGCGGAGACCACTCTGCCCTGGGCCGGCTCGAAGTGCGACGTTTCGCGCGGGACTATGTGTTGGATGCCGAGACCACAGCACTCTTGGTTTTTTTGGTGGAGCACCATCTGACCATGTCGCAGGTGGCGCAAAAGCAGGATCTCGCCGACCCACAAACTATTGAACAGTTTCGCGCCATCGTCCGCACGCCCCGCAGGCTTACCGCGCTTTACCTGCTTACGGTCGCCGATATTCGCGGCACCAGTCCAAAGGCCTGGAGTAACTGGAAAGCCCGACTGCTCGAAGAGCTTTATCGACGCACGCTTGCCGCCATGGAATCGGTGGGTGGCCGAAGGCGGACTGAAATGCAGCCCCCGCGTGATGCCTATCTGGCCAAGACCGCTGAGGCCGAGCGTCTGCTGCGGCTGCATGGAAAAGAGGTCGCCGCCGCACAGGCGTTTTGGAAGACCCTGGAGCTGCAATACTTTTTGCGCCACGAGGCCAGCGAAATTGCATGGCACGCACGGCTTTTGGCACAGCGGGCCCCATCATCGGCGCCCACCGTGATTGCGCGGCGCGCCCCCGATGAAGTCGGCTTACAGGTGGTCGTCTATCAGCCCGATGAGGCGGATCTATTCGCACGAATTTGCGCCTACTTTGATGGCCAAAACATCAGTATTCTGGATGCAAAGATTCACACCACCTCAGATGGCTATGCGATGGACACCTTCGTGGTGGAACCGCAGAATCAAGAAGGCTTCCATCGCGAGATGCTGACCATCATTGAAGCTGGGCTGGCCAAGGTCTTGGCCGAACGTGGCCCACTGCCGGCCGCCAATCAGGGCCGGCAGTCGCGCCAATCCCGTTACTTTCCAATTCCGCCGAGAATTGATCTGCAGCCCGACTCGCGGGGCCAGTATCACGTTCTCAATGTCACGGCAGCCGATCGGACCGGCCTGCTGTATGCGATTGCCAAGACCCTGGCGAATCATCGAATTCGACTTCAGACTGCCCGCATCATGACCCACGGTGAGCGGGCCGAGGATGTGTTTTTAATCCAGGGTGAATCGATACGAGAGGAGAAAAAACAAATCGCCCTTGAGGCGGACCTGTTAAAGGCGGTCGCCGCCTAGCCAGCGGGCAAAGTCGGTACCAATCTCGGGATGCCGCTGGGCCAGCGTCACCGAGGCCTGCATGTAGCCAAGCTTTGCGCCGCAATCAAAACGACGGCCTTGGAAACGATAGGCCAGCACGGGTTCTTCCTTGAGTAAACGCGCAATCGCGTCAGTCAATTGAATCTCTCCGCCTGCGCCGGCCGATTGCTGACGGATCAAATCGAAGATTCGGGCGGTGAGCAGGTAGCGGCCCACGACGGCAAGCCGAGACGGGGCCGCTTCGGGCCGCGGTTTCTCCACAATGCCTGTCATGGTCTCGAGACTGGCACCGCCTGTGGCGGCCGTGCTCACAATGCCGTATTTCGCGGTCTCTTGCAGTGGCACCTCCTCTACAGCAATCACGCTGCTGTGGTGCCGCTCGAATTGCTCCACCATCTGACGCATCACCGGCACGCCGCCCTCGCCGGCATCCATTAAGTCATCGGCCAACAAAATGGCAAAGGGCTCATCGCCCACCACCGGCTCGGCGCACAAGACTGCATGGCCAAGACCAAGAGCTTCGGGCTGGCGGATGTAAATGCAGTTGATGCTTCCGGGCGCCACGCCCCGCACGACTTCGAGCAGCTGCTGTTTATTTTTAGCCTCCAGCTCGGCCTCGAGCTCGTAGGCCTTATCGAAATGATCCTCAATGGCACGCTTCGAGCGGCCCGTGATGAAAATCATATCTGTGATACCCGCGGCGGCGGCCTCCTCGACCGCATATTGAATCAGCGGCTTATCCACGACCGGCAGCATCTCTTTCGGGCTGGCCTTGGTGGCCGGCAAAAACCGTGTGCCGAGTCCAGCAACTGGGAAGACTGCCTTACGGACCTTTCCGGAAAACTTACTCATGTTGCCCCTTGTTGCCGAAACGGCTGAATCAATTCAAGAAACGCGGCCTCGTCCATGACCGGCACGCCCAGCTCCTGGGCGCGAGCAAGTTTACTTCCCGCCGCCTCTCCCGCAATCACCAATGCGGTTTTGGCCGAGACGGAACTGCTGGTCTTGCCGCCGAGGGCGATGATCCAATTGGCGGCCTCATCTCGGGCCATGCTGTCCAGAGTCCCGGTGAGGACCACGGTCATCCCAGCAAAAGGCTGGGTGGCGGCAGTGCGGGCGGCCGGCGCGACCGCAGGCCGATCATCAAGCCGGTCCAGCCGAATTGCGGCAAGCAGCCGATCCACAATCGCAGACTGCTCGGGGTTATCAAAGAATTCACGAATCGATGCAGCCACCACGGGCCCGACATCGGGCGCCTGAAGCAAGTCCTCGGGGGTTGCGTGCCGGATCGCCGGCAGCGACTTAAAGTACAAAGCAAGGTCGCGCGCTGTCCGCTCACCAACGTGACGAATTCCCAGTCCGAATAAAAACCGTGCGAGGCTTGCAGACCGCGATGCATCGATTTGCGCAATGAGGTTACTTGCAGATTTTTCCGCCATCCGATCCAGAGCGGCGAGCCGATCGATAGTGAGTTCATACAAATCCGCAATTGAGTTCACCAGATTTTTCTCAACCAGCTGATCGACAATCTTTTCTCCGAGGCCCTCGATATCCATCGCCCGGCGCTGGGCGAAATGCAAAAACGCTTGCTTGCGCTGAGCGCCACAGGTCAGACCGGCTGGACATCGGCTCACCGCCTCCTCGGCCTCACGCACCGCAGGCGTGCCGCACGCAGGGCAGGAGTTTGGCATCGTAAAAGGCCGCGCATCGGCTGGCCGCAGGGCAGCGATCGGGCCCAGCACCTCAGGGATCACGTCACCGGCCCGCCTCACCCAGACGGTATCCCCAATCATGATGCCCTTGCGAATAATCTCGTCAGCGTTGTGAAGTGTTGCGTTGGTGACGGTGACACCACCGACAAATACTGGCTCAAGCCGGGCAACGGGTGTCAATGCGCCGGTGCGGCCGACCTGCACATCAATACCCAATAGCCGTGTGCTGGCCTCCTCGGCGGGAAACTTATGCGCAACAGCAAAGCGCGGCGCACGCGAGACATAGCCTGCCTGCGATTGCAGCGCCAACGACTCGAGTTTGTAGACTACGCCGTCGATCTCAAAAGGAAGCGATGATCGGCGCGAAAGAATTTCAGAATAAAACTTCAGAAGGCCCTCACACGACAACGCTGCGGCCCGATCAGCAGCCACCGGCAGGCCCCAGCCGGCCAAAGCACCAAGCCATTCGGAATGCGTGGCGAGTTGCCTTTCTCTGCCCGCAGCCCATCGGACCTCACCGGTGCCATACGCATAAAAGCTTAACGGCCGCTCCGCGGTGATCCGAGGATCAAGCTGGCGCAGACTGCCTGCGGCTGCATTGCGGGGATTCACAAAGACCTTTTCGCCTCGGGCCGCCTGACGTTCATTAAGCAACTCAAAATCCTGACGCCGCATCAGAACTTCACCGCGTACCTCCAGCACCTGCGGAATGCTCTGTCCATCCAGTTGCTTGGGAACATCCTGAATGACACGAATGTTGGGTGTAATGTCCTCGCCGACTGATCCATCGCCGCGGGTCGCCGCCTCGACCAGCCTTCCCGCTTCATAGCGCAGACTCACCGCAATGCCGTCAAATTTAAGCTCAGCACTGAAACGTAAGGCCTCTGCCTTTAGGCCGAGGTTTTGCGCCAATCGGCTCGCAAACTGCTGAATATCCTCGTCGCTAAACGCATTGTTCAGCGACAACATCGGCACACGATGCCGCACTTCAGAAAACTCTCGTTTTGGCGCAAAGCCCACCTGGTCCACGGGCGAAGGCCCCGGCGCAAGCTCTGGGTAGCGCGACTCCAGGCCCTCGAGCTCGCGAACCAGTGCGTCGTATTGGGCATCGCTGATCACGGGCGCATCCAGCAGGTGATAGGCCTGCTGATGGCTGATTACCTCCGCGCGCAAAGCAAGAATACGGCTGCGAATTTTCTGAAGATCGCCGGAGGTCGATGCAGCGCTCGGGGCCAAGGCGGTGCCTGCCTAGAGAAATAGCCGCTGCGCCACTGGCGAGCCTGGCGTGATGTCCATCGCCAAAAGACGCTGTTCTTTGTCAGCGACTTGAGCCGCAATGTCTTCGAAATTCCGCGCCGAGAGCCGATGGCCTGCCTCGTCGGTCACTTGGGCATCCAGTACCGAAGCCAATACTTCTGCGGTGGCAGTCATTTCGCGAAAGGCGTCCGACGGCGCAAAAGTGCGCGGCACATCCAGCAACAAAATGAGGCTAGCGCCCGACTCTCCGGGGAACACAGAAAATCGCTGCTGATGGTGGGACCCCTTTGCGAATCGAGACTCGCCGCGAGATTCCAGGCCTGCCGCACTCGCCGCCGATGCAATCTTCGTGGCTGACAGGATCTCTCCAGAACTCACGGCGAGCGTCAGTTGCGCGTCGACCTCTGCGCAACGCTGATCAAGCTGACGCGCCTGACTCAATACATCGGACATGGACGGCACGGTCAAGCGCGCGCCCAACGCACCGGCGATTCGGCCAAGTTGCTCCTGCCACTCGGAGTATTCCATCGCATTCAGCGGCCCACTGCGGTTGGCCAGCAAGAGGCCAACCTGAAGCGCGACGACCTCTGAGGTCTGAGGCTGCGCCTGGGCCGGCTCACCCGGCCGACTCACCCAGCCCAATGCAAGAGGCTTCGATCCGACGTGCCGCCAGCCGCGCAGTTCCTGCTGAAGTTTGGCCACAGAGGCCGGCAGCTGCCACTCAAGAAGCGCGATCGCTTCAGAAATTTCTGAGGGCAGCACGCCCTCAATGGCGCGCTCCAAGGCCGGCGTCGATCGCGGCTCGTCGATCGATGCTGCAGGCAGAATGATTCGCTTTTTCGCCCGAGACCAATCCCGGAAATTGGCCACCACCACCCCCAGCAACACGATCGCGGCGCCCGCCACAACCGTCCACTGCAGCTCGGTCATGCCGCCTCTTGGGCCATCGCGTTCGCTGCATCCAGATCAACCGCGACGATGCGTGATACGCCCTGTTCCTGCATCGTAACGCCCATCAGATGCTGGGCCATCTCCATCGCGATCTTGTTGTGAGTGATAAACACAAACTGCGTTGAAGCCGACATGTGGCGAACCAAATTACAAAAACGCTCAGTATTGGGATCATCCAGCGGCGCATCGACCTCATCCAATAAGCAAAACGGCGCAGGATTCAGCTGAAACAGCGCAAACACCAATGCGATCGCAGTCAGCGCCTTTTCGCCACCCGAGAGCAAATGAATTGAGGTGTTGCGCTTCCCCGGTGGCTGGGCCATCACCTGCACGCCACAATCAAGAATCTCTTCGCCGGTCATCGCGAGCTTGGCCTCGCCCCCACCAAACAAGCGCGGGAAAAGCTGGCCAAAATTCTGATTCACGGTATCGAATGTCTCCTGCAGCAGCGACCGGGTCTCACGATCGATCTTACGAATCGCGTCCTCTAATGTCTCTACTGCCAACAACAAATCGGCTGCCTGAGAATCCAAGAATGTCTTGCGTTCCCGTGACTGCTCAAGCTCAGAAAGCGCTGCGAGATTGACAGCGCCCATCGACTCGATTTCCTTGGTAAGCCGCTGCACTTCGCTATGAAGACTCGATGGCTTCGGCCAGCGGCCCTCGGGAAATGCGGCGGCAAGCTGCTGGGAAATTTCGCTGACAGCCAGGCCTTGATCCGCCAGCTGCTGATCGATCTGCTCAATACCAACGCGCGCACCTGAACTGTCTGCATCCGCCTGGGCCAATGCAGCACGCAAGGGCTCAAGGCTGCGCTCCATGACGAGCCGCTGCTCCTCTAGCGCCCGCAGTTTTTGGCTGAGCTGATCGGCGCGTTCACGAATTTCCGCGACCTCAGCTTCACGCGCAACTCGGCTTTCCAGCAGGGGCTGTAAATCGCTGGAATCGAGCGCCTGCTGAAGCTCGCCGAGCTCTCGATCCGCCTCAGCGAGGCGATGCCGGGCCTGCTCAAGCCGATCAATGGATTCGCGCATGCGCTCTTCGAAGACCCTGCGCTGCTCTTGTGCAAGCCGCTGCGCAAGCAATGCCTCCTGCACAGACTGCTCGGCCTGCGACAGCTGCAGACGGGCCTGATCCACCTCGTGGGCCTGCGACTCCTGCAGGCTTTTTTGCCGATCCAGTTCAGCAGTCTGCGCAACTAAGCGGCTCTCGGCCTCTTCGGTCGACTGCTCACAGTGCGTTCGCTGTGCGCTGAGATCGGCCAGCTCTTGGCGCGACTGCGCGATGGCAGCCAGTAACGCAGCATCCTGTGTGCCGAGCCGTTGAATTTTTTCGTCAAGCTTGACTTCGGCAAGCGCTAACTCGTGGGCGCGGGCCTGGGCACTCTGGGCCCGCTCTCGAAGACTCGTTAACTCACCGCGCCGTGCGTTGAGATCGGACTCGGCACGCTGCATTACTGAAGTGGCCTCTTCGAGCATCAGCTGCTGGGCTTTGCTCGCCGATTCAAGCTGCTCAATCTTGCCTCTGCGGGCGAGCTGTCCCGCCTGCTCATTTTCCTCGGCATAAAATCGAACCAGGCCGCGCTCAACAATATGGCCCTGACGCGTGATCCAACGGTCCTTGCTGCCTGACGCCTGACGCAATGCTGAAGAGAACTCGTCGGCGCATCGATAACTGGCAAGCCACTCACGCACAACGGCTGCGATCGGGCCCTCGCCTTGGATCTGCTGCGCAAGGCTATCGACAGGAATCGCCTGGCCCGACGCCGCCTCGCCTGAAAAAAGTGTCAGCCGTGCCGGCGGCGCATCAGAGGCGAGCTCGCCGACACCATCGAAGCCATCGAGTGCGACCGCAGCGAGCCGATCGCCAAGCGCAGACTCGACTGCGGTCTGCCAGCCCTCGCGCACACGGATGCTCGACCACAGACGCGGGCGCTCTTGCAGTCCGCGCTTTTTAAGCCATGGCACCAGCTGATCTTGCGACTCGAGCTGAGCCTGCAGTCCCCGCAAGGCCTCGAGCTGGGCCTGCAGATGGGCCTGCTGATCGCGGGCCTTCTGCAACTCTTCCTGGGCCGCCGCGCGGCTGCGCTCGGCAGCCGCCACGGACTGCTCCGCAGACTCAAGCTGTGATGCTGCGGCCTGCCACTGCGCAAGGGCCTCCTGGCGCTGGCCAGAGATCAATCCTTTTGCGCTCGGGTCAACACGCTCCAGTGCTAACTGTTCACGATCCTGCTCCTGCACTCTGGCCTCGAGCCGACGGATGCGGCCAGAGAGATCGGCCTGCCGATCCGACAGGGCGCGAAGCTCAGTCTGCACCACTGCGGCATCGGCCTGTGCGGCAGCGAGCGTCTCATTGCGTGAACTCAACGCTTGTTCTAAGGGCGCGAGTGTTGCGCGCAACTGCTCCGCCTCGTTGCGCTTTTCTGCAAGTGCGAGGTCAGCCATCGTGGCGGCCTCAGCATCCGTAATGCGCTTGGATTCACCCTCTTCTTGCGCAGCCGTTTCCGCCTCGATGATCTGGGCAGCTGCTTCTTTTGCAAGAATGGTGCGGTCGCGCAGTTCTCTTAAGCGGCGCTGCTCGCCCTCAATACGGGTGATCTCGGTGTTGACCTCATACAGACGCTGCTGCGCATCGTGGACCGCATCGCTCGCAGCGTGATACTCCGAACGCGTCTGCTCAAGCGCACGCTCGATCGCACGCAGCTCAGCCGTCTGCGCATCAATTTGGAGTTCAGACTCACGCTTTCGCACAGAGAGTTTTTCCAGGCTCTGCACAAACTCTTCACGCCGCGTCCACCATAGCCAGCGTTGTTTTTCGTCCCGGCGATCACTGAGTTCACGATAACGCTGTGCAAGCTCAGCCTGCTGCTCAAGCCGCGTGATCTGAGCATCCAGCTCAAGCCGAATATCCTCGATGCGGGCGAGATTTTCGCGGGCATCCGACAGACGGCCTTCGGTTTCTTTTCGGCGTTCGCGGTATTTCGAAACGCCCGCCGCCTCTTCCAGAAACACCCGAAGTTCTTCAGGCCGCGACTCAATGACCCGGGAGATCATTCCTTGGCCGATGATGGCGTAGGCCCTTGGCCCAAGGCCCGTACCCAGAAACAAGTCATACACGTCGCGCCGACGGACCGCTTGATTGTTGATCCAATAGGTGGACTGGCCATCCCGGGTCAGAATCCGTTTCACTGCAATTTCAGAATATTGTCCCCAGGGACCGGTAATCCGGCCTTCGGTATTCTCAAAGACAAGTTCGACACTTGCCCGCCCAGAGGCCTTGCGGCTGCCTGAGCCCGAGAAAATCACATCCTGCATTGACTCACCGCGCAACTCACTGGCGCGCGACTCTCCGAGCACCCAGCGCACCGCATCAATCACGTTGGATTTGCCGCAACCATTTGGGCCGACGATACCGACCAAGACACTGGGAAAGTGGAGTGTGGTGGGGTCGACGAAGGACTTAAAACCAGAAAGCTTCAGATAGGACAGTCGCACGATAAACCCACGGTGAAATAAGGCTAGAGGTATGGCAGGGGCTATAATATCACCCAGTGCGACCCCGGGTTTTTACGGAAAAATAGCCCTAAATTCATCGATCTTCGTTGATATAACAACTAAATTACCTCTTCATCTAGATTTAAAACCCCATGGCAAGTAGCCCCAGAAAAGCCCTCCAGACCTTCCCCAATCCCGAGCCCAGCCGGGACTACCTGATCCACATGGAGATTCCCGAGTTCACCTGCCTCTGCCCGCTGACTGGCCAGCCCGATTTTGCCCATTTCACTCTCGATTACATCGCAGAGAAAAAGAATCTCGAGCTAAAGGCGTTGAAGCTCTACATGTGGTCTTACCGTGATCAGGGGGCCTTTCATGAGGCGGTCACCAACAAGATTCTGACCGACATGGTCAAGGCGGTCGCGCCTCGCTTTATGCGGCTCACCGCCCGCTGGTATGTCCGAGGCGGCATCTTCACCACAGTGGTCGCCGAACACCGCGCCAAGGGCTGGAAGCCCCAGGCCCCAGTGCAGCTGCAGGCCTTCGAGCCACAACTGCCAACGCGCTAAACCTACTCGACACGATCTCTGAGAAACAACAATCCGACATGACCTCCTCTCACCAAGAACATCAGAAACTTTTCTCCATCATTGATGGCGCATGGGAAAACCGTACTGCCTTCTCGCCCGCGAATGCGCCCGGCGAACTCCGGACTGCGGTCGAGGAAGTAATTGAGCAGCTCGACCGCGGCGCGCTGCGCGTTGCCGAGAAGATCAATGGCGAATGGGTCACCCACCAATGGATCAAAAAGGCGGTGCTTCTCAGCTTCAGGCTCCGTGACAATTCGCCATTGGATTGTGGTGGGCTGCGCTTTTACGATAAGGTCGCCCCAAAGTTCACAAGCTATTCCGAAGCAGACTTCAAAGCGGGGGGCTTTCGGGTCGTACCGCCAGCGGCAGCCCGCCGCGGGGCGTTCATTGGCAAGAACGTAGTGCTGATGCCCTCTTACGTGAACATCGGTGCCTATGTGGATGAGGGCACCATGGTCGATACCTGGGCCACTGTCGGATCCTGCGCACAGATCGGCAAAAACGTGCATCTTTCAGGCGGCGTTGGCATCGGCGGGGTGTTGGAGCCCGTACAGGCCAATCCCACCATCATCGGCGATAACTGTTTTATTGGCGCACGGTCAGAAGTTGTCGAAGGCGTGATCGTTGAAGATCATGCGGTCTTGTCGATGGGCGTGTTCATTGGCCAGTCCACGAAGATCTTCGATCGAGAAACGGGCGAGGTCACCTACGGCCGGGTGCCGTCGGGCGCGGTCGTTGTGCCAGGCAGCCTGCCCTCCGCTGATGGCCGCTATTCGCTGGCCTGTGCCGTAATCGTCAAACGCGTTGACGCCCAGACCCGCGCCAAAACGGGCATCAATGAATTGCTGCGTGGCGACTAAATGATGGATACGGCCGCTCATGCCGAGCGACAGCCGCAGGTGCGGCTCTACGGCATCACCAACTGCGATCAGGTCCGGGCGGCCCGCGCCTGGCTGACGCAGCATGACTGCGGCATTGAATTCATTGACCTCAAAAAGACGGGTCTGGATGCTGCTACCCTCGACCGCTGGCTCACCCACCTGCCTTGGGATGCGCTTTTGAATCGTCGTGGCATGACCTGGCGGCAGCTCGATCCTGGCCTAAGGGCCCAGATCAACGATCAACTCTCGGCCTCAGAGCTCATGCTGGCCCACCCACTGTTAATCAAACGGCCAGTGCTCGAAGTCGGAGAAAAAATGTCGGTTGGATTTTCTGATTCGCTCTATCGCAGCCTGTTTCCCAGGGCAACGAAATGAACGCGCCCACCCTCGCACTCGCCCAAGAGCTCATTCGGCGTGATTCCGTCACGCCGCGCGACAGTGGCTGCTGTGAGTTGATTGCCAATCGTCTTTCTCCGCTTGGCTTTTCAACGGAGTTTCTGCGGTTCGGTGAGGTCACCAACCTCTGGGCGGTCCGCGAAGGCGGCGCGCCCGGGCCCACGCTGGTGTTGGCCGGCCATACCGATGTCGTTCCCCCGGGGCCGCTTGACCAATGGAAACACGGCCCGTTCTCAGCGAACATCGATAACGATTTGCTCTACGGCCGGGGCGCATCGGATATGAAGTCCTCGCTTGCAGCGTTTGTCGTGGCCTCGGAGCGCTTCATCGGTGCCTCACCCCGCTTTAGCGGCCGGCTGGCTTATCTGATCACCTCCGATGAGGAAGGCCCGGCCATCGATGGAACTGTGCAAGTGGTACGCGAGCTGGCGCATCGTGGCGAGCTTCTCGATTACTGCATTGTAGGCGAGCCCACCTCGGTGAATTCACTCGGCGATATGATCAAAAATGGCCGCCGCGGCACGCTCTCTGGAGATTTGTTGATTCATGGCCGGCAGGGTCATGTGGCCTATCCCCACCTCGCAATCAATCCGATTCATGAGTTCGCACCCGCGCTTGCAGAGTTAGCAGCGATTCGATGGGATGACGGCAACCAATACTTCCCCCCCACCACCTGGCAGGTGTCGAACCTAAATGCCGGCACCGGCGCCAGCAATGTCGTTCCCGGTGTGCTGCGGGCCCAATTTAATTTCCGCTTTGGAAGCGTGAGCTCCCCAGAAGACCTCCGCAGTCGACTGGAGTCCGTGCTGTCGAAATACGGATTGAAATTCGAACTCAAATGGACCCTGGGCGGTGATCCCTATCTGACTGCTGCCGGCCGACTCTGCGATACCGTCAGTCACGCCATTCAGCAGGTAATTGGCGTTGCGCCTGAACTCTCGACCACTGGCGGAACCTCAGATGGACGTTTTATCGCCAAGCACTGCCGTGAGGTGATTGAATTTGGCCCACCAAACGCCACCATTCATCAGATCAATGAGCGCATTGCGGTCAAAGATCTCGAGCCGCTCACCGAGGTCTACCACCAGGCGATTCGAAGTCTACTGCGGGCGGCCTGATCGGGCCCGCCCCCCATCATGACGCTTGGCGAACTGATTGAGATCGGTGCGCAGCAGATGCATCAGGCCAAGATTGAATTCGGCCAAGGCACACTCAATGCGTGGGACGAGGCACGCTGGCTGATCCTTGCGGTCTTAAATTATCCGGTTGACAGCCCAGAGAACATCTCTGCACAGCCGCTATCGGCGGCCCAGATCACCCAGGTCGAGTCGGCCCTTCACCAGCGGATTCGAGATCGTGTTCCGACGGCTTACATCACCGGAATGGCCTGGCTAAAAGGCTATGGGTTTACGGTTGATTCGCGGGTCATCATTCCCCGATCGTTTATCGCCGAGTTGCTGGTCCACCGCCTGGCGCAACTCCCGCCCGCCCCAAAGGCCCCATCGCAAATTCTGGACATGTGCACAGGATCAGGCTGTCTGGCGATTATTGCCGCCGACATCTATCGTGAAGCAAAAATCGACGCTGCCGATTTATCAACTGACGCGTTAGCGGTTGCCTATGCCAATGTGAATCGCTACGCAATGGCCGATCGCATTCGGCTCGTGAAGTCTGATGTATTCTCGGCGCTCAGGCCCGATCGCCATGGCCCCTATGAACTGATCATCGCAAATCCTCCCTATGTGCCAGCAACGAAAAGGGCGCGTCTACCGAAGGAATTCAAAGCGGAGCCCACGTTGGCCCTGATTGCCGAAGATCGGGGCATGGCGATTGTCCGCCGGCTGCTAAGCCAGGCGGCCCGCTTCTTGGCGCCCGGGGGCCTGCTGATTGTCGAGATCGGCCACGAACGCCGCAGCACTGAGGCCCTACTGCGCAAAGAATTTTCAGGCCTAAAGGCCCAATGGATTCGCACCCAGGAACAGTTTGATAATGTGTTCGTGATTCGCCAAGAGCAGCTCGTTCAACACCCCTGGAGCCCACACCAATGATTACTCTGTACACCTGGCCGACGCCAAACGGAAAAAAAGTCCAGATCATGCTGGAAGAGACTGGCCTGAACTATAAGGCCCTGCCCATCAATATCTCAGCCAATGCCCAGTTTGCGCCCGACTTTTTGAAGATCAGCCCGAATAACAAAATCCCCGCCATTGTGGATAGCAAAGGCCCGAAGGGGAAGCCGTATTCGCTATTCGAATCCGGCGCCATCCTGATTTATCTCGCCGGAAAAACAAATACGCTGCTGGGCACCACAGACACGGAGCGCTACGATATTTTGCAGTGGCTCATGTTTCAAATGGGAGGCCTCGGTCCCATGCTCGGCCAGGCCCACCATTTTCGAATCTACGCGCCGCAGAAGATTAATTACGCAATTCAACGCTACACCCAAGAGGCCCAGCGGCTATACGGCGTGATGGACCAACGGCTTGCGCAGTGCGAGTATCTTGGCTGCGATAAATACTCGATTGCCGATATTGCCGCCTGGCCATGGATTGCGTCCTATGAACGGCAAGGCGTCGATATTGCGGCCTACCCCAATGTGCGCCGCTGGTTTGAATCGATCGGCAGTCGGCCAGCAGTCATTCGCGGCTGCGCCGTCTTAGCAGACCTTCGAAAATAGCGCCGGACAACCAGAGCAACATGCACATCACCATTCACGAGGCGATTCGCGACTTTGATCGTTTCGATATGGTGATGGATGTACGCAGCCCCGACGAATGGGCGGCCGACCGGCTGCCGGGCTCCATCAACCTTCCGGTGCTCTCCAATCAGGAGCGGGCCGAGATCGGAAAGCTTTATGCTGAATCTTCTTTTGCAGCCAAAAAGCTCGGTGCTGCGCTGGTAGCGCGCAATATCGCCATTGCACTTGAGACGGCCCTCTTGGATAAGCCACGGCAGTGGCGGCCACTCATCTACTGTTGGCGCGGGGGCAATCGAAGTCAGGCAATGGCGACAGTCCTGGAGCGCGTTGGCTGGAAGCCAGCTCTTTTAACGGGCGGCTACGCCGCGTTTCGGCGCTATGTGGTCGAGGACCTTACACTTCAGACGCACCGCCTGCGCTATCAGATTATTTGTGGCGTCACCGGATCAGGAAAAAGCCTATTTCTGCGTCAGGCGCGGCGCGATGGCCGCCAAGTCCTTGACCTTGAGGCGTTGGCCCACCATCGGGGCTCTCTGCTGGGCTCCGAGCCAGCGGGTGCGCAGCCTACACAAAAGGCTTTTGAGACTGCGATCTGGGATCAGCTGCGGCGATTCAACGCCAACGAACCGGTACTTGTTGAATCCGAGAGTAAAAAAATTGGTGCCCTGCAGGTGCCTGCGACACTCATCTCGCAAATGCGGGCCTCGGAGTGTATCGAGCTCTGTCCCAGTCTAGAAGATCGTGTCGCGTATCTCTTAGAAGACTATGCCCATTTTTTTGATCAGCCCGATGTGCTGATGGCACAGTTAGAGCGGCTTGGTCCGCTGGTCGGGCTTGATCGGATTTCGCAATGGCAAGACAGCATTCGCCGCCGCAGCTGGGCTGAGCTTGTCACCTCACTGCTCACCCACCACTACGACCCGACCTATCATCGGTCGATGCGCAAGAATTATTTAGGCTACGCCCAGGCCAAAAAACACGCTGGCCATCCGATGCATCAGGCGCTGCAGACTGCAGCCGCCTAAAACGGCCGTTGTTCCCTAGCGGCTATCGGTCTTCGCAAGTTTTTCGGGAAAGGTTTTCACGCCAATGGCCTGGCGATGAAAGCCAATCCAACGCTCCAGCGCATCCTGAGTGGAGGCCATCTCGAGCCGCTGCAATTCGCGGGCAACCGCCTCTTTCACAGCGGTGCTATCGACTGCGGGTACCTGGGCGGACTCAATGACAATGAGCCAGGCTGCAGCAGTTCTCGCAGATGCCGGCACACTGATCGCGGATGGTAAGGACTTAGTATCGGAACTAAAGACTGCTGCAATGACTTCCGCGGGCAGTTCGGCTACGCCAGCAGGCTTTTGGCTATCCGCGCGGCTCAGCGTCTTGGCGGCCGCCAAACCGGGCGTGGCGGCGCCTGGGGTGAACTCTTTCGCTGCCGTTTGCGCGAGGCCCGTGACACGCTCTGAAGCTTTTTGCTCTTTCAGCTGACGCTCAATCTGCGCACGAACTCGATCAAAAGGAATTGGCGCAGCAGGCCGATGGGCAACAACGCGCGCACTGGCCAAAACGCCAGGGGCGATCTCCACTGCTTCGGTATTCCGTTTGTTCACCAGAACATCTGCCGAGAACAGGGCCTGCAACATTTTCGGGTGGCCGACAATGCGCTGGAGCTCTGCTGGCCTTGCCTCATCAGGGCCCTGACGGCGGACCGACTTCACGGTCTGAATCGGTAGATTGAATTTACGTGCCGCGGGCTCAAGGCTGTCGGATTGCTCGTAGACCAAGTTCGAGAATTGTTCGACCTGGTCGGCGGAGGCAGGCTTTGCGAACCCAACCAAGGCGATATCCACTTCCTCTGGAGTCTGGAAATTTTTGGGATTGGCCTGATAAAAGGCCTGAAGTTCCGCATCTGAAACCTGAATCCCTGCGAGGGCCTCTGCGATGGGAAACTTTTTCACGCGCACGACACGCGTCTCCAGCCCGGACTGGGTCAAACGGCGAGCCACTGACCGCGGCACGATCGTCGAGCGGCCAATCGCAGCGGGCACCAGCTCCAGGGCAAGGTCAGCACGCACGCGCTGCTCGAAGCCTTCGGCAGTCAAACCCTGGGCCTTCAGCGCCTGCTGATACAGGCCCATATCAAACCGGCCGTCTTTCTGTACCGCAGGAATCGCTGCGATGGTTTTTCGCATCTGCTCATCTGAGATCCGGATCCGTAAAGACTCCGCCGCATGCAACAGCACCTGCTGGGTCACCAGGTCTTCGAGAGTGGAGAGTCGCGATGCCTGCGTATCGAGTAGATTCGGATCGATGCGTCCGCCCAATTGCGCGCGGACCTGATCAATCCGCTGCTGATGGGATCGCTCCCATTCGAACTTCTGAATCTTCTGTCGGCCCACCGTGGCAACGGTGCCCGAATCGGAACCAGGCGAGATGAGATCCCAGGCGCCGACCACAACGAATGAAGGAATAATCAGAACAAGAATCAGACCAAGAAAAATTCGCTGGTGCCGACGGACCGATTCAAACATGGCGGGGACTCAAGAGTAAACGACATGGGCCCGGCATACTCAGGGCCGGGAAAGATGGCGGAGTGGACGGGGCTCGAACCCGCGACCCCCGGCGTGACAGGCCGGTATTCTAACCAACTGAACTACCACTCCTTAAAATCGAACGCTGCAAAAAAGTTTTGGTGGGTGCTGAGAGGGTCGAACTCCCGACCTACGCCTTGTAAGGGCGCCGCTCTACCAACTGAGCTAAGCACCCAAAACCTTGAATCGGCAAGCCCAAGGCCTGCTTTTCGCAAGCCCACGAGTATAAAAAAAAAGGGCCACTTCTTCAAGCGCACCCTCCTTCTACTTGGGCCCTGTAGCCCCGACCGGGGGCCACACCGCCGGTCATGCCTTAGCGGTTAATGGCGTCTTTCAGGGCCTTTCCTGCGCGAAACTTGGGCACCTTCGCGGCTTTTATCTTAATTGCTGCACCGGTCTGGGGATTGCGTCCTGTGCGCGCGGCGCGCTTACCGACTGCGAATGTTCCAAAACCCACCAAGGTGACCGAGCTGCCTTTTTTAAGTGTGTTCTTTACGCCGCCGATGACTGCCTCAAGCGCGCGGCCTGCAGCCGCCTTTGAGATGTCAGCCTGCTTGGCGATGTGCTCGATCATTTCATTTTTATTCACTGACGACTCCCGGCGAAAAAGAGCACGAATTATTTCGATTCGCCGAGACAGTGTCAAGGCGAATCGAATTCGGGAAACTCTTAATGCGGCAGTGGATCTGACTTGCTGGTTTTACGTCCCCGAGAGGACTCCTTGGCGGCAGATTCTGCTGCGGGGACAGCAAGCGGAACCTCGTCATCAGGCAGCGGCACCGGCGCTTTTGCCAATGCAAGGTCCAGCACCTGATCGATCCACTTCACGGGGACGATTTCCAAGGCGCCCTTCACATTGGCAGGAATCTCAGCGAGGTCTCGGACATTCTGCTCCGGGATTAAGACCTTCTTGATGCCACCCCGGTGGGCCGCCAGCAGCTTTTCTTTTAAGCCGCCAATCTGCAGCACTTCGCCGCGCAGCGTGATCTCACCGGTCATGGCCACATCGGCCCGCACCGGAATGCCGGTCAACGCCGAGACCATAGCGGTGGTCATTGCAATGCCCGCACTTGGCCCATCTTTTGGTGTTGCGCCCTCAGGTGCATGAATATGAAGGTCTTTTTTCTCAAATACATCGTCAACGATCCCGAGGCGTCGGGCGCGGCTGCGCACCACCGAGCGGGCCGCCTCTACAGACTCCTTCATCACATCGCCCAATGAGCCCGTGCGAATGATCTGGCCTTTGCCCGGCATCACCGCCGCCTCGATGGTCAGCAACTCGCCGCCCACCTCAGTCCAGGCCAGACCTGTGACCTCCCCGACCTGATCGTCTTTCTCCGCTACGCCATAGGTGTATTTGCGGACCCCCAGGAATTCCTCAATATTTTCTGCACTCACTTTGACTGGTGGGGCTGCTTTTTTCGTCAACACCATGCGCGTGACCTTGCGACAGATTTTTGAAATCTCGCGCTCCAGGCCGCGGACTCCCGCCTCTCGGGTGTACGTCCGGATGATCTCTCGAAGTGCAGATTCCTCCACCGAGATCTCTCCGGCCTTCAGACCCGTATGCTTAATTTGCTTCGGCAGCAAATAACGGGTCGCAATATTGATCTTTTCCTCTTCGGTATAGCCCGAGAGCTTGATGACTTCCATCCGGTCCAAAAGCGCGGGCGGGATATTCAATGAATTCGCGGTCGCCACAAACATGACATCCGAGAGGTCGTACTCCACCTCGACGTAGTGGTCGACAAAGGCATGGTTCTGTTCCGGGTCGAGAACCTCGAGCAGCGCACTAGCCGGATCACCACGGAAATCCATGCCCATCTTGTCCACTTCATCAAACAGAAACAGCGGATTGCGCACGCCGGTCTTGGTGAGATTGGACAGCACCTTGCCCGGCATCGAGCCGATATAGGTTTTACGATGGCCACGAATCTCGGCCTCATCGCGGACCCCGCCCAGGGCCATGCGGACAAACTTGCGGTTCGTCGCCCGGGCAATGGACTGGCCGAGCGAGGTCTTGCCCACGCCCGGAGGGCCCACCAAACATAGAATGGGGGCCTTGACCTTGTCGACCCGCTGCTGCACGGCCAGATATTCCAAGATGCGTTCTTTTACCTTTTCCAAGCCGTAATGCTCTTTCTCGAGCACCTGCTCAGCATCTGAAAGGTCGTTATTGATCTTGCTTTTCTTTTTCCAAGGAAGATTGACGAGCGCATCAATGTAGTTGCGAACGACGGTCGCCTCGGCTGACATGGGGGACATCATTCGCAGCTTTTTCAGCTCTGCATTGGCTTTGTCCAGCGCCTCCTTGGGCATACGGGCGGACTTGATTTTCTTATCCAGCTCATCAAGCTCACTGTCCTCGCCTTCGCCGAGTTCTTTCTGAATGGCCTTGACCTGCTCGTTTAGGTAGTACTCGCGCTGGCTTTTTTCCATCTGCCGCTTCACTCGGCCACGTATCCGCTTCTCCACTTGCAAAATATCCAACTCGGTCTCAATCAGCGCCAAGAGTTTTTCCAGGCGCTCGATCACCGGTACGACCTCGAGCACTGCTTGCTTCTGCTCAAGCTTCATAGGCAGATGGGCGGCAATCGCATCGGCGAGACGGCCCGCATCCTCAATGCTCATGAGGCTATTGAGAATTTCAGCGGGAACTTTCTTGTTCAGTTTTACAAACTGATCAAATTGATTCAGGATCGTTCGGCGCAGGGCCTCGACCTCGGGGCCTTCTGGTGACTCCGGGGCCATCGGCGTGATGCGCGAGGTGAGATAACTGCCCTCGTCTTCGACCTCTAGCACGCGCGCCCGCTGCGAGCCTTCGACCAAGACTTTTACCGTGCCGTCCGGAAGTTTGAGCATTTGCAAGATGCTGGCCACGCATCCGATCTCATAGATGTCGGTGGCAGCGGGGTCGTCCTGGGCAGCACTTTTTTGTGCTGCCAAAAAGATGTGCTTACCTGCCTCCATTGCGATCTCCATCGCCTTGATGGATTTTGGCCGGCCCACAAACAGTGGGATCACCATGTGGGGAAATACCACCACATCGCGTAGCGGCAGCATCGGCAGCGATACGGGTTCTTCGGGCAACAGATCGATTTTGGACACGTTAATAAGACTCCGTGAATGGGACTGATTTGAAGATGGGGCCTACCCGTTCAAAAAACAAGGCCTCGGCCTTGGATTTCTGGGGTGGCGGGTGATCACCCCCACGGCAAGCGGGGGGTTGTGGAGCTTTGGGTTGGCGGCTAAGCGCTGCTGGCAAGCTTCTGGGCCTCGCCATAAATCAAAAGGGGCTGGCCATCCCCATTGATGGCCGACTCGTCGATGACCACCTTGGTGACGTTACTTAAACCGGGCAGATCAAACATGGTGTCGAGCAGCGCCTGTTCTAGTATGGAGCGCAGGCCCCGAGCACCGGTCTTGCGTTTGATCGCCTTTTTGGCGATTGCCGTGAGCGCGGCAGGGCGAATTTCAAGCTCAACATTTTCCATCCCGAAAAGCGCTTGATACTGCTTCACGAGCGCATTTTTGGGCTCAATCAGGATTTCAATCAATGCGTCTTCCCGTAACTCATCGAGGGTCGCGACCACGGGCAGACGGCCAACCAGCTCTGGAATAAGGCCAAACTTAATCAGGTCCTCTGGCTCGACTTCTCGGAACAGCTCACCCACATCACGATCGCTCGGCGAGCGGACCTCGGCCCCAAAACCGATCGAGGTCTTTTCTGTCCGGCCGCGAATCACCTTATCGAGTCCGTCAAAGGCCCCGCCGCAGATAAATAGGATGTTGGTGGTGTCGATCTGCACAAAATCCTGATTGGGATGCTTGCGGCCGCCCTGAGGGGGTACCGAGGCCACGGTCCCCTCGATCAATTTCAGTAAGGCCTGCTGTACGCCCTCGCCCGAAACATCGCGAGTGATCGAAGGGTTATCCGATTTGCGGGTGATCTTATCGATCTCGTCAATGTAGACAATGCCGTTTTGAGCCTTCTCAACTTCGTAGTTGCAGTTTTGCAGTAGTTTTTGAATGATGTTCTCAACGTCTTCGCCCACATAGCCGGCCTCGGTCAAGGTGGTGGCATCCGCAATGACAAACGGCACATTCAACAGCCGCGCTAGGGTTTGCGCCAGCAGCGTCTTGCCGGAGCCAGTGGGCCCAATCAGGAGAATATTGCTCTTCGAGAGCTCAATATCGGCCTTGCCGTCTGATCGTCCCTCGCCACGATGCCGCAGTCGTTTGTAATGGTTGTAGACCGCAACAGAGAGAATGCGTTTGGCAGTGGCCTGGCCGATCACGTACTGATCGAGGCGAGCGGCGATCTCCTGGGGTGTCGGCAACCCATCTTTAGCAGTCTCGGGCTCCGCGGCCTGCTCGTCGCGGATGATGTCATTACAGAGGTCGATGCACTCATCGCAGATGAACACCGATGGGCCGGCAATCAGCTTCTTCACTTCATGCTGACTTTTGCCGCAAAAGGAGCAATACAGAAGTTTTTCGCTGGATCCTTTTTTATCCGCCATCCGCGCTCTCACGGTGCGTCAGCACCTTGTCGACGATGCCGTACTGTAACGCATCTTCGGCCGACATAAAGTTGTCCCGGTCGGTATCCCGGGCGATGGTCTCCAGGGTCTGGCCGGTCCGCTCGGCCAGAATCCGATTCAGCTTATCCCGCAGCGCCAAAATCTCGCGGGCATGAATCTCAATATCAGAGGCCTGTCCCTGCACACCGCCCAGCGGCTGGTGAATCATGACCCGGCTGTTGGGCAGAGAAAAGCGCTTGCCCTTGGCACCCGCCGCCAAAAGAAAAGCGCCCATGCTCGCTGCCATGCCCACGCACAGTGTGCTGACATCGGGCTTGATGAACTGCATCGTGTCAAAAATCGCCAGGCCCGACGATACCGAGCCGCCAGGAGAATTGATGTAGAGCGAAATATCTTTATCCGGGTTTTCCGACTCAAGAAACAACAGCTGGGCGATCACCAGGTTTGCGGTCTGATCGTTCACCGGGCCGACCATGAAGACGACCCGCTCTTTTAATAACCGGGAGTAGATGTCGTAGGCCCGCTCCCCTCGGCCGGACTGCTCAATGACCATCGGCACAAGCCCGAGGCCTCGAGGATGATCCGCTTGGCTGGCCCCTGAGTTCATACCGGAGAAATTGCCATCAAATATTGCTGCAGCCATATTTTGCGTTTCCTTAAGCCGCCTGACCGGCGTCGGCCATCAGGGCCTCGACGGTCATCGGATTGTCCACAACCTTGGCCTGCGACAGCGCCCAGGTCACCACATTGTCCTCGATCACCACTGCCTCGGCCTCGGCACGCTGTTTGGGCTGGTCGAGGAACCAATTTACAAACGCATCGGGCTTCTCGTAAGCCGAGCCAAGCTCCTCAACGAAACTGCGAATCTGGGCCTCGGTCGGACGCAACTCCTTAATTCGAACGATCTCGCCCACCAACAGGCCCAGCTTTACGCGCCGGGTCGCCTGCTCGGTAAAGAGGTCAGCCGGAATGGGCACATCCTTCATGTTCATGCCGCGGGCAGTCATGTCCTCGCGAGTCGAATCGGCCATCCGCTGCGACTCACTCTGCACCAGGGCCTTAGGGACTTCGAAGCTCGCCCACTGATTCAGGGCATCCATGACCGCCGTTTTGGTCTTTGTCTTGCAGCGGCCCATGACCTCACGGGAAAGGTTCTTTTTCACATCCTCGCGGAACTTGGTCAAATCGCCAGACTCAATGCCCATCGACTTGACAAAGGCTTCGTCGAGCGCGGGCATTTTTGGCTCGCCAACCGAGCGGATCTTAATCTTGAAGCTGGCGAGCTTTCCGGCGACATCTTTGCCATGGTAATCCTGCGGGAACTGTAGTGGGAAGGTCTTGGACTCGCCCGACTTCATATCCGTTGCCGCCTCATCGAACTCTTTGAGCATGCTGCCATCTCCGAGCACAAACGAATAATTCTCAGAACTGCCGCCGGTAAACGGCACGCCATCAATCTCGCCGATAAAGTCCACCATCACGCGGTCACCCTTTTGCGAGGCTCGGCTCACGTCTTCAAAAGAGGTGCGCTGCTTTCGTAGCGTCTCAACGGTGCGATCAATGTCGGCCTCAGTAATTTCGCAACTGACTTTTTTAATTTCTACGCCCGCAAGATCTGGGCAGGTGATGTCGGGGTAGACCTCGACCACCGCCTCAAAACTGAGCATCTGATCGGATCCGGAACTTTCTTTGGCGGGCTCAATCGATGGCGGACCGGCCACACGCAATTTCTGCTCAACGACCGCATGGCCATAGACACGGCCAATCACTTCATTCATCGCCTCCGACTGGGCCTGGGCGCCATAGGTCTGGGCAACCACTTTCATGGGCACCTTGCCCGGCCGAAAGCCGGGCATCTTCACGGAACGGCTAATGCGCTGCAGACGTTTTTGGGCCTCCTGCTCGACCTCTGCAATGGAGACCGTGAGTTGAAGTCGCCGCTCAAGCGGGCTGGGGGTTACCGAAGGAGATGCAGTCATGGCCAATTCTTTAATCTAAACGCACGCCCGTTACGGCGCGCTGGGTTTTTGAACATGTCGGATGGTGCGAAGGGCGGGACTCGAACCCGCACACCTTGCGGCGTCAGGACCTAAACCTGGTGCGTCTACCAATTTCGCCACCTTCGCCTGTGCGCCCGACGCTCCAGCCGCATTGTACTTAGAATCCCCGCATGGACCCGGGACACCTAGGCACGGCTTTTCATGGCGGTGGGCACTACGAAAACTTTCCCGTCGCCTCCTGGCTGCTGCCTGCCGAGATGCGCGGGGCCCTGCTGGCGTTGTATCGATTTGCGCGCACCGGCGATGACCTGGCCGATGAGGGCAATCTCGACCCCGAGGTCCGCCAGGCCGGCCTGAACGCGCTACGCGCCGGCCTTCGTGGCCACAACACGCAATCCATTAAGCCTGCCGAGTACCAAGAAATTGGCGGCGCGCTCAGGCTGGAATTAATCGCCAGACAGCTCGATACCCTTCAGGCAGAAAAGCTTCTGGATGCTTTTGAGATGGATGTACTGCACCAGCCCTACCCCACGATCTCAGACCTGATGATCTACTGCCGCCACTCGGCCGACCCGGTTGGCCGCATGATGCTGGCCGCTGCCAAAATCATCGATGACCCGAATGCCGACTGCCCGGTCACTGCCGCTTCGGATGCCATCTGCAGTGGTCTGCAGCTTGTGAATTTTTCCCAAGATATGGGCCAGGATTTTGCACGCCAGCGCGTTTACGTGCCGCAACAGTGGTGGCCAGCAGGCTGGCTGCCCGCAGCCGGAGCGCAAGCGCTTTCTGATCAAGTGAAACATCAGTGGGCTGAGCAGATGGCCCAGCTTGGGCAAGACCAGATCGTTCGCGGCGCAGAGCTTGTAAGCAAGATTCGCCGCTCAGCCCGCGGCCCAAGGGCTCGACTTGCACTGGAGATTGCGATGGTCATCGAAGGTGGGCTTGCCATTTCTCGAAGGGTCTTGGCCAATCCGCTCGC
Source organism: Betaproteobacteria bacterium (assembly GCA_018970545.1). Taxonomy (GTDB): domain Bacteria; phylum Pseudomonadota; class Gammaproteobacteria; order Burkholderiales; family Burkholderiaceae_A; genus Lacustribacter. Next base: position 60,890 of record JAGWWC010000005.1, read on the forward strand.
GGTATGGCGCAGATCTCCTGTGCTGTCGCGGGCGGATCTCGCAGTGATAGTGTTACAGGCCATGATGACGTTCATTCACCCCCGCCGCTACAGCGCATGACCCCCGATCAATACTGTGCCGCCAAGGTCGCCGAAAGCGGCTCGAATCTGATCGCGGCCTTCAAGATTCTTGAGCCCCAGCCGCGGACTGCAATCATGGCCTTGTATGCTTTTTGTCGCGAGGTCGATGATATTGTCGATGAGTGCAAGGAGCCAGATCTGGCCCGCATCAAGCTGGCTTGGTGGCAGGAAGAGATCGGCCGACTCTTTGACGGTACGCCCCAGCATCCTGTTGGTAAAGCGCTGGCGCCCACTGTTGCTGTCCATGGTCTACCCCAGTCGCAATTTCTTGAAATCATTGCCGGCTGTGAAATGGATTTACTGCAAAACCGATATGCCCGCTGGCAGGACCTAGATGTTTACTGCGATCGCGTTGCTGGCGCTGTCGGCAGGCTATCAGCCCGCATTTTTGGTGAGGTCAATGAAGCGACGCTGGATTACGCTACATTGCTCGGACGCGCCCTGCAGTACACCAACATCATTCGCGATGTCGGCGATGATGCGCGGCGCGGACGCATCTACATTCCAGCAGAGGCCCTGCATCAATTCGGTGTCGATGCTGCCGGCATTCTGCGGTTTGAACATTCAGCGGCTTTTCAGACGGTGATGGCTGACATGGCCCGGCGTGCCCACAATCTCTACGACCATGCGCTTGCGCGGCTGCCACGCGATCAGCGCAGCGCGCAGCGGCCCGGCCTGATCATGGCGGCGATTTACCGCGAACTGCTTAGGCTCGTAGAGTCAGAGTCCTTCCGGGTTTTAAATCAACGCATCTCAGTGGCACCCGCACGCAAGCTCTGGCTGGCCTGGAAGGCCTCGCTGGGCATGATGCCCGCCTGAAGATGTTGGTCATTATTGGCGGTGGCTGGGCAGGACTGGCCTGCGCGGCCGCCCTTTCACGCCGCACGTCGCAGCCGATATCTATTTTTGAAGCTGCTCCAAACCTCGGTGGCCGGGCCCGCGGATTGGTCTGGAATGATCGAACCATCGATAACGGCCAACATCTTACGATTGGCGCCTATCAACATACTTTTGCATTGCTTCAGGCGGCGGGTGCGCCCGGCTGGATCAGAACCCCATTGAACTGGTGCGGTATCAGCCGCCACGCTGCGATTGAGCAACAGTGGTCGGTGCCCTCACGGGCCTGGCCCGGGCGGGCCTTCCGTGCGGCGATTCCAGGGTTTGGGCCAAAAGGCTGGCCGCACACTTGGCGCCTGAGCATGGCCCAGACGCTTTTCGCACTTCATCGCCAGGGCTGGGCACTGCGCCATTCATCGCAGGATGAAATTACAAATCAATCCGTTGCACAGTGGCTGGCCCAGCGGCGTGTGCCCCAAGGGCTGATTCAACACTTCTGGCAGCCCTTTACCGAGGGTGCACTGAATACCGAACTGAAGACTGCGCGCGCCAGCACGATGATTCGTGTGCTGCGTGATTCGCTCGCAGGCCCTGCCGGAGCCTGCGATGTCTTAATGCCGCGCCAGAACCTAAGTATTGATGGCGTGGAGCCGATCGCCGCGTGGCTTGCCCATCAAGGTGTACGAATTGAATTGGGCCATCGGGTGCACGCGATAACACCTGCTGCGGACGGCCGTTGGCATGTCTCGACCTCGGCCGACGGCGCAACGCCAGCGGTTGCGGCAGATGCGGTAGTCATCGCATTGCCTTTTCGTGCAAGCGAGCGGCTCTGGGCAGACTCAGCGCTCACGCCCACAGCAGCATCGCGCCGCTGGGGCCAGCTTGAGCACCGCGCGATCACTACCATCTGGATTGCACTCACGAAAGAACAAGAACACGCACTCTCCCACCTGCCGCCATGGTTTGTGCTAAATCCCGTGGCGGGCCTGCCCCACTGCGGCCAGGTGGCAGTGCGACGCGCGGGAACCCTTGGCGTAGTCATCAGTGCACAGAAACCGCATCAGCCTGATCAAGATCGAGAACATCTTGCATCACAGCTCGCGTTACAACTCCGGCAGCAGCTACATCTTGTCTATTCGCCAAGCGATACAAAATGGATTGCCGAGAAGGCTGCCACCTGGGCCTGCACAGTGGATGCGCCGCCGCCTACCAAAGATGAGCAGCTCGGAAAAACTGGATTGCCGGGGCTTTTTCGTTGCGCAGATGATCTCGTGGAACACTACCCCGCTACGATTGAGAGCGCTGTCCGGTCCGCAGAGACGACTGCCAATGAAGTGATTGGTTTTCTTTCAGCCCGCTAACTGCGCAGTACTTCAAGTGCCTGCTCTAGACTTTCTACCGGATGAATCTCCATGCCTTCAAGGCCACGTTTCGGTGCGTTGGCCGCCGGAATAATTGCTCTCGAGAATCCCAGTTTTGCGGCTTCTTTGAGCCGCTCCTGCCCACGCGGCGCAGGACGTACCTCGCCCGCCAGGCCCAGCTCACCGAAAACCACCAGACCTGCTGGCACTGCGCGATTTTTCATTGACGACACAATCGCCAACATCACCGCAAGGTCGGCCGCAGGCTCGGTGATACGCACCCCACCCACAGCATTGACAAACACATCTTGATCAAAGCAAGCAATGCCTGCATGGCGATGCAATACCGCCAGCAACATCGCCAGCCGCTGTGGTTCAAGGCCCACGCAGAGTCGGCGTGGGTTGGGTACGTGGGCGGTATCCACCAAGGCCTGGATCTCAACCAGCAAGGGCCGGGAGCCCTCCTGAGTGACAAGCACACAAGAGCCTGCAATCGGCCCCTGGCCCGCAGCGCCGAGATGGCGCGGTGAAAGAAATAAAGCCGAGGGATTACTGACAGCCTTCAGTCCCCGATCGGTCATCGCGAACACGCCAATCTCATTGACCGTGCCGAACCGATTTTTGATTGCCCGCACAACGCGATAAGACGCATGGGCATCGCCCTCAAAATACAGCACAGAGTCAACGATGTGTTCCAGCACCCGAGGCCCGGCGAGCGTGCCCTCTTTGGTGACATGGCCCACCAGAATCACGGTGCAGGCATGCTCCTTTGCCCAGCGGGTAAGCCGTGAGGCGCACTCTCGCACCTGAGAGACCGAGCCTGGCGCAGCGGTAAAGGCCTCGCTGTACAAGGTCTGAATCGAATCCAGCACGACGATTTCGGGCCGCTGCGCCGCCAGCTGCGCAAGAATTTGTTCCAGCTGTATCTCGGCAAACACGGTCAACGCACTCTCATCGAGGCCTAAACGCCGGGCCCGCAGCGCTACCTGCGCAACCGACTCCTCGCCACTGACATATAGCGTTGAATGCGTCTGGCTAAGCCCCACCAGGGCTTGCAGCAGTAACGTTGATTTGCCAATGCCGGGATCACCGCCAATTAAGACCACGCCACCCGGTACCAAGCCACCACCTAATACGCGATCGAACTCGTCGCTGCCCGTCGGAATTCGGGGCAGCTCTTGGGCCTGGACCTCGGATAACCGAACGGCTTTCCCCGACGGTGCGAGCGCCGTGGGGGTTTGGCCCTTGCGGGACATGGGCAGCATGGCCAGCTCCTCCAAACAGTTCCAGGACCCGCAGCCGTCACACTGGCCCTGCCATTTGGCATGGGCATGGCCACACTCGCGGCAGACGAACTGACTTTTATCCTTGGCCATCCAAAATCTTTCTGGGCGCTCGCGGCATCACTGCAGTCATCAACTCATAGCCGACCGTGCCGCAGGCACGTGCCACTTCATCAATCGGCAGATGTTCACCCCAGAGCTCAACGGCGGATCCCACTTGCACCGTCGGATGGTCCGTCACATCAACTGTGATCATATCCATCGAAACGCGTCCAGCGATTGGCACCCTTCGGCCATCAACCCATACGGGTGTTCCATCGGGTGCGCAGCGGGGATAGCCGTCGGCATAACCGGCAGCAATCACGCCAATACGGCTCGGGCGGGCTGCACGAAAGCGCGCGCCATAGCCCACCACATCTCCGGCCTTTAGCGTTTGGAGTCCAATGATCTGTGTCGTGAGCGACTGAACGGGCCTTAACCCCAGGCCGGTCGCTGAATGCGCAGCCGTCGTATCTTCAAAAGGTGTCGCGCCGTAAAGCGCGATTCCTGGCCGGACCCAGTCTGCGTAAGTCTGCGGATGCCTGAACACCGCCGCGGAATTGGCTAAAGAGGCCTGGCCCACATGCTTGGCCAGGCCCGACTTCAGTGCGGCGAATGCCGCCTGAAATTCGTCGAACTGAGATTCCCAGCCCGTTGCCATGTCAGCGCAGGCGAAATGCATCATGAAGTGAATCGGTGACTGCGTGCGGTGACTCAAGTCCTGCGTGAGGCGAATAAGTCGTTCATGGTTTTCCAGAGAAGGAATTCCAAGACGATTCATTCCTGTGTTGAGTTTGATCCAAACACTGTCAGGCACTATTGACGCGTTGTTGAACATCGCTGCCTGCTCAATGCCGGTGATCGCAGTGCTCGCGCCTAAATGCTTCATCTCGGCAAGATCCCCGGCAGCAAACGCACCTTCTAGCATCAAGATGGGCTTGGTCCATCCGGATGCACGCGCCTGTTGGGCCTCTGCAAGATCAAGCACAGCAAGGCCATCTGCATCCGCAAAACCTTTTACCGCCTGTGCAATGCCTTGTCCGTATCCGTTTGCCTTTGCGACTGCCCAAATCCGGGATTGCCCGATGGCTTTGCGCACGACCGACAGGTTATGTCGCATCGCATCAATTCGAATCGTAAGCAGTATTGGCCGCGGCATGGAAAGCCATTCTATTCGTTCGTGCTCTAATCACGTCGCACTTGCACAAAGGACCGCATGAAACCTGGCTTTTACACCATCATGGCAGCGCAGTTTTTCTCCTCGCTTGC
>JAGWWC010000102.1 GCA_018970545.1 Betaproteobacteria bacterium
GAGAATTCGTACCCGAGACCGGGAGGACTGCTTCGCTGTCTTTCGTGCCAATAACTATGTGGGCATGCCGATCTGGATTGCACTGCTGGCGCAACTGGGATTGGCGGGCTAAGGACAATCGGCTGCCCGCTGCGGATCGGCTGTCTAACGGTATTGGGCTGACATTTCGGCCCCACGATCACGGGCCGCTTTCACGGCCGCTTCGATGATCTGCGTAAATCTGGCCTGATCAAGATAGGCGAGTGCGGCAGCGGTCGTGCCGCCTTTTGAAGTGACTTTTTCGCGCAGCTGCGCGGGCGTTTCTTCAGATGTGTTGAGTAGCGCCAGGGCGCCTTCGAGTGTGGCTCTGGCCAGCTGGGTCGATTGCTCCGCGTTCAAGCCAAGCCGAACACCCGCTTCGCTGAGGGCCTCGATAAAAAGAAACACATAGGCGGGTCCTGAACCAGAGAGTGCCGTTACGGCATCCATCAAAGATTCATCGCCTACCCATACCGTCTGGCCCACTGCCTGCATCAGCTGCTCGGCCTGGACGCGTTTTTCGGCAGTGACATCAGCATGGGCAAAAAGCCCGGTGATGCCCTGTCCAACCAAGGCCGGCGTGTTGGGCATGGCGCGCACGATGCGGGTATTGCCGCACCAGGTGCTCAGCGCGTCAATGGAGATGCCTGCTGCGATCGAGAGAATCGATGCCTCACGAAGATGGTTTTCCAATTCGGCGGGTGCATCTTGGCAGGCTTCGCGCATGTGCTGGGGCTTGACGGCCATGATGAGCCAGAGATCTTCACTGCGCCAGTCCGCGATATCGGCGGGGCCTTGGGCATCAACAGTCCATTGAGTCGCGCGCGACTGCGCGGCAGCAGAAAATTTTTTCGTTAAGGACTCCCGTACGGTGGCCTGCGGCTCAATCACGTGGAGCCGGCGCAGGGGCACGTTGCCCTGCATCAGCCCACCAATCAGGGCATTGGCCATATTGCCACCACCGAAAAAACACAGGTCCACGGCCTATCCTTTTTTCAAAAGCTGCATCCAGCGGATGCCAAAAATCCGAAGCAGCGAGAAATATACGATGGCTGCAACCAGAAGAATGACTGCCAGCCAGAAAATCCGAAGCAGCGGTGCACGGGCTAAGCCCGACCAGTCTAGCTCCAAGGCGATGAGTCCGATGACAAGGCCCATGAAGGCTGCACTGATCAGAGATTTTAGAATCAGGCCCCACCAGCCCGCAGAGGGCGTGAAGATGGATTTACGTCGCAGGCCCCACAGCAGCAATCCCGCATTGGCGCATGCTGCAAGACTGGTGGCCAAGGCCAGCCCAGCATGGGCAAACATGGGCACCAGCACGATGTTCAGTAGCTGAGTGAAGACCAGCGCCAGTAGCGCGATCTTCACAGGAGTCTTGATGTCTTGCTGGGCGTAAAAACCGGGCGCCAAGACCTTGATGGCAATCAGCCCCACGAGCCCAAAGGCGTAGCCCACCATCGCTTGGGCAGTCATGATCAGATCCTGATGATCGAATTGGCCGTAATGAAACAGCACTGCAGTCAGCGGCACGGCAAGCACGGCCAGGCCCACGGCGGCCGGGACGGAGAGAATCACCACCAGACGCAGGCCCCAGTCCATGAGCCGATTGGCCTCGGCCTGATTGCGTTCGCTGTTGGCCTTGGTGAGACTGGGCAACAACACGGTGCCCAGTGCCACGCCAAGCAGTGCAGTGGGAAACTCCATTAAGCGATCCGCAAACGATAGCCACGACACACTGCCAGCTTCAAGCCGCGCGGCGATGTGTGTGTTGATGATGAGGCTGATCTGGGCCACTGAGACCGCCAGTGTTGCCGGTACCATCAGGGTCAGAATGCGTCGCACCGCCGGATCGCGCCAGGCGGATTTCAGCGACCAGTGCTCCGCGTTTTGTTGGGGGGGCCGTAAAATTTTTCGAAGCGCAATGGCCATCAGCCCCAGCTGGGCGAGGCCCCCAAGAATGACCGCAATGGCCAGTGCCCAGATCGGCTCCTGCAGATGGGGAGTGAGCAAAATGGCAGCGCCGATGAAGGAGAGATTCAAAAGCACCGGCGCGAAAGCGGGCGCTTTGAATTGGGACCAGGTGTTGAGCACACCAGAGGCCAGTGCCACCAGCGAGATCATCAGGATGTAGGGAAACATCCAGCGGGTCAGCATGACCGAGAGGTCAAAGGTCTGCTGATCACCGCCAAATCCGCCCGACATCATCCAGACCAGCACGGGAGCGCCGATGATGGCGATGAGGCAGACCAGCGCCAAGATGGCTGCCATCAGGACGGCGCAGCGTCGGGCCAGAAGCACAGCCGCCTCATCGCCCTGCTCGGTTCTGGTCTTTCCCAGCACTGGAACGAAGGCCTGCGAAAAGGCGCCCTCAGCGAAAAGCCGCCGAAGCAGATTGGGCAGCCGGAAGGCCACAAAAAAGGCATCGGTCTGGCTTCCGGCACCGAAATAGGCTGCTGTGAGGGTCTCCCGAATCAATCCCGTAATGCGGGACAGGAGGGTCAGGCCGCTGATGGTGGCGGCGGTCTTGAGCAGATTCATGTTCGGCGCTATAGTTTAGGGCTTTTCCCGAAAAACATAAGGATTTTCAACGACATGGCCAATTCTGCCTCCGCCCGCAAAAGCGCCCGTCAAGCGGCCGCCC
>JAGWWC010000103.1 GCA_018970545.1 Betaproteobacteria bacterium
TGCGTGAAGCCGAAGCACAAAAACTTCAAAAAGAGTGGTCTGAGAATCCCCGTTGGCGTGGCATCAAGCGCGGTTACAGCGCTGCGGATGTTGTCCGGCTCAGGGGCTCACTTCAGCCCGAGCACACACTGGCCAAGCATGGTGCCGAAAAACTCTGGAACCTTGTTACCAACGAACCCTTCGTCAATTCCCTAGGCGCACTGACAGGCAATCAGGCGCTGCAGCAGGCCAAGGCCGGTTTAAAGGCGGTCTATCTCTCAGGCTGGCAGGTTGCAGGTGATGCCAACCTCGCCGGAGAGATGTATCCCGACCAGTCGCTGTATCCCGCCAATTCAGTGCCGATGGTGGTCAAGCGCATCAACAATACATTTACGCGTGCCGATCAGATTCAGTGGATGGAAGGCACCAACCCCGGTGATGCCGGCTACGTCGATTATTTTCTGCCCATCGTCGCGGATGCGGAGGCTGGGTTTGGCGGCGTGCTGAATGCGTTTGAACTCATGAAGTCCATGATCGATGCGGGCGCTGCGGGTGTGCACTTTGAAGATCAGCTGGCCTCGGTGAAAAAGTGTGGCCATATGGGTGGCAAGGTGCTGGTGCCATCGCGTGAGGCTGTAGCCAAGCTTGTGGCGGCTCGCCTTGCAGCAGATGTCATGGGCGTGCCGACCGTGCTGTTGGCCCGTACCGATGCAGAGGCTGCCGATCTCATCACTTCGGATGTCGATGAAAACGACAAGGCCTTCTTGACTGGCGAGCGCACCTTAGAGGGATTTTTCCGCACCAAGCCCGGCTTAGAGCAGGCCATCTCGCGCGGCCTAGCCTATGCCCCGTATGCCGACATGATCTGGTGTGAGACGGGTAAGCCTGATCTCGCATTCGCGCGCGCGTTTGCCGAGGCGATTCACCAGCAGTTCCCCGGCAAGATGTTGGCGTACAACTGTTCGCCGAGCTTTAACTGGAAGAAAAATCTCGATGACACCACGATTGCCAAGTTTCAGCGGGAGTTGGGCGCGATGGGCTACAAGTTCCAGTTCATCACGCTGGCAGGATTCCATAGCCTGAATTACTCCATGTTTAACCTGGCATATGGCTATGCTCGCAACAACATGTCGGCGTTTGTTGAGCTTCAGGAGGCCGAGTTTTCGGCAGCCGAGCGCGGCTTTACTGCGGTCAAGCATCAGCGCGAGGTCGGCACAGGCTACTTTGATGCCGTCACCACAACGATTGAGCGTGAGGCCTCGACCGCTGCGTTGAAGGGCTCGACCGAAGATGAGCAGTTCTTCGAGGAAAAGGCCCAGCGCAAGGTCGCTTAATTATTCCCGGCCGGATGCGGCACTCGGTCCTCTGGGGCTGAGTGCCGTTTTTATTTCTGCAGGGCCGTCGGCCTGACGCACTTCACCACGCGCACGATTGTCTTGCCCAAGATGCTGAACGAGTGTGGGCATCAGTTGCTCCATGGCCTGTGCAAGGCCATAGGGTGGGTTGATCACGATCATGCCGCTTCCGGCTAGCCCAAGGCCATCACGAAGCGGCGCACGCACCGTGAGCCGAAGGTGCAGCAGCTGATCAATGGGCAGCCCAGCAACCTGGCGCAGCAACCGCTCCACCTGGTAGCGGCCGATTCGGGGATACCACAGCAGGTAGACCCCGTTTGCAAATCGGGCCAGCGCATCACGCAGGCTCTGAATCACCAGGCGATAGTCATCGCGCATCTCGTAAGGGGGATCCATCAGCACCATCCCGCGCCGCGATGCGGGCGGCAGCATGGCCTTGAGTTGAGTAAACCCATCCTTGCGTTCGGCCTTGACCTGACGCGGGCCGCCACCAAGACTGCGCTGCAGGGGGCCGATATCCGATGGATGCATCTCAAATGCACGCAGCCGATCTTCGGGCCGCAGCATCCGCTCGATCAAAAGTGGCGAGCCGGGATAGTGAGAAAGCTTTCCCTTGGGATTAAACGCGCGCACCAAATCCAAGTATTTTTCGAATCCCTCGGGAAGCGATTCGGCTTTCCAGAGCCGGCCGATGCCGCTTGCCCACTCTGCTTTGTCTCTTACCAGAGGGCTCGTCAGGTTATAGAGGCCTGCGCCCGCATGGGTGTCGATGATCCAAAGGGGAACATCCTTTTTTTGCATCAAGGACAGCGCGGTTACCAGGGTCAGATGTTTGAGAACATCTGCATGGTTACCGGCATGAAAGGCATGGCGATAGGCGAACATGTCAGTAGTCTACGGGCTCTGGATCCAGGCTTCGCCAGAGATACCAAGTTGCCACAGATCGCCAGGGCATCCAAACAGCCGCGAGGCGCTCAGCCTGACGGATGCTAATGTCTCGGCCATTGCGATAGTGCAGAGCGATTGCTTTCATCAATCCCAGATCCGCAAGCGGCAGCACATCTGGCCTGAGCAGCGCAAAGATCAAGACCATTTCTGCTGTCCAGCGGCCAACGCCACGCACCTCGGTAAGTGCCGCGATCACCGCCTCATCGGTCATGCTGTGCAGTGATGACTCAAGGCCGGGCCGCTCGGCAAAATGACAGCCGAGCCCGATCAGGTATTCCCGTTTTCGGCCAGAAAGCCCACAGTCTTCCAAATCGTTTGTCGTCAGAGTAGCGAGTCGGCCGGGGCTTAAGGGATGCACCACTTTGAGGAATCG